>DAGQ01000061.1 GCA_002498205.1 Euryarchaeota archaeon UBA596 | reverse complement strand
AAACCAAAATCAAATTTTTCACTTCCACTTTTTAAGGATTCAATGACGTCTTGTTCTACTAAATCATTGTTAAGTAATCCATTAATACAATTGGCAATCCTTCTAACCTGATTCCATAAAAAACCCTTGCTTTTTATTTCAAAACCTATGATTCTATTTTCTTTAGAACACCATGGTGAAATTTCTTCTATAACCCTTAGGGTACTTCTTTCATCCTCTTTTTTATAAAAACTTGAAAAATCATGTTCACCTAAAAATATATTTAAAACATTATTAAATATGTCATAATCTACTTTTTTATTCCAATTTTCAAGTAATTCCATTCTATATCTATATGTTCTCATTTTTGCATTTCTAATGTTACAATCCTCAGAAACTTCTTCTGCATCATAAACACAAATACTTGATGGTAAAATGTCATTTAGTCCTTTAAGTAATCCCTCCGGCAAGTCTTTTTTGATTCCTTCTGGGACTTCTATAATTGCGAAATTCATCCTAGCATTTACACTTGCATCTGTTCTACTGCTAATTTTTACTCCATTTGGAGACCACTTCAATCTTTTACATGCTTTTTCCAATTCCCCTTGAACAGTTTTCAAAGATGGTTGGATTTGACTGCCATGGAATTCATCTCCCAAATATGAAAATGTAATGGCGACTTTCATACTTAGTCACAATTATGAGTCGTTTGACATTAGATTACTTGCATCTTCTGCTGAATAGCCTAATCCGCCAACTGCCCAAATTAGTGCTTGTTTTAACCAAGGTTGAACCATTGGATTTTTCTTCTCAGGATCCATGACTTCAATACTATCTACAATATTTCTTGCTGCCATGTATAATACATCATCAATTGGAATGTCAGCTAATTCTAATCTTTTTGCGTAACGTTGGAATTCTTTTACTGCAACAGGAATTCTTCTGCATTCTAGAGCAAAACTTGCGAAATCTGCAATATATTCGTCATTTTCTTCATCTAATTCCATAGCTTTTTTGTAATGCATCATAATTTTTCCACCAGGAACAATATCCTCTTGTTCTTCCATGTTAAGCATATTTGCAAATTCTGCATATGAATGATGCAATAGTGCAACATCTCCATTTGATTTTAATTTTCCTTCTAATTCGTCAACAGCTGCTTTAATATCTCCATTTCTAAACATCTCTATTGCATCTTTCATTAATTCTTCACTCATTTCTGTCACTCCCGACAGTAACTGCTGGTAGAATCATGCCTATGAATCAAACGGATGTCACATTTATTTTCTTGCTTCAAAATATAAAGACATTTTTGGATGAGTATTATCAAATAATTTTGTGTTAGTTAAAGGTGGGCTAAGTGATTGTCCAAATCCAGAATGATAAATGTTTGAAAAACCTGCCTCAATACACATCTTCTTCAATTTTTCAAAATTCCAATAATTTATGTGATAATTTGCAAATTTATCATCAAAACTATTTTTTTCTACAATCCATTGTAAAAAATCATTATCCTCTAATTTTTCCATTTTGTCTCTGACTTCTAAAGGATGTAAAGGATCATTTGAATTTTCAAAAAATCTACACCGGGCTGTTGAAAGTTCCCTTATCAAAAAATCCTCTAATTCTATATCATTTGAATTAATTTCAAATTTATTTAAGAACCATTCCATTCTCCAATTCCAAAAATCTTTAACCTTGAATTTAACGCTATTTAATAATAGGTTTGAATCTGGACAAGTTATTCTTAATACACCTCCTTTTTTTAGAATTCTTTGGGATTCTTTAATGAAATTGATTACAGATTCATCAGTAATATGTTCAATTGTATGACTGGTATAAATTAATTCAATTGAATTATCCTCAAATGGAAATTTTGGCCTTTCAATTAAATTTAATTCTATAAATTCATTTTGAATTTTTGCATATTGCTCTGAACCATAATCAACATTAGTCCAAAATTTATGATTGAATTTTCCTGCGCCTACGTTTAAGAACTTTTTATTTATTAGAGATTCTTTAGGATATTGTTGGTATAATCTTGAATCATCTCCACTTTTAATTCTTTCAATTTTATATCCAAGTGCCCTGAAAACACGATCTATTAATGTTCGAGGAATTAACCCCATCACAATTCCTCTTAGTAAATCTTGTTTGAAGATTATTCTGATTTGGCTTGGGCTGCCATTAAATCTTTTATTTCTTCAAGTGTTGAACCAGAATCTGCTCCTTTCCATCTATCATTAACTGTTACAGTAACTTCATGTGGTTTTCTCACACCATAAAAACAGTCAGCAGGATCAGGTTTTACAGTTCTGATAGTTCTTTGAGATGTTAAAAGAACAAAGAACATTTTCAAAATTTTCTTTGGAAGACTAGTAGCTACTGATTCACCTTCTTTAGAATCAAGTGCGCCTCCTGCTGCGCCTGCTGAAATACCAATCGTTTCTTCACCTAATCCAAGTCCACTTCCTGTTAATGGAACCACATTTCCGTAACCCATTATTGTCCCAATTGGTCCTTGTTGAACAATAACATCTGTGAAATTACTGTAAAGAATTCTTCTAACACTGTTAGTTAGCATGAAATCTTTCCTGAAAATCACTGCGTCTGTTGTAATTGCATAACAGAATGATCTTTGGAAATAATAAACATTTACAAATAGAAATACAATCCAAAAAATTCCAGCGATTTCGTAAGGGTATGAACCACTTAAGAAATTTATCGGAGAGTCTGCGGCAAACGCATTAACTAACCAAGCAGTAAATGGGAGTGCGGCTATAACCATCATAGTAAGTGTAAACCATTTTGTACTTGAAGAGATATTTATCCATCTGTTGAACCATGCAAGGAATAACATTACTAGTGGGAATCCTATTGATTGTCCTATTGCGCTATCAATAAAACTCCATAATATGTCTTGAATAACTCCTGGTTCACCAGGTGCTTCACTAGGCATAAATGTCCAAATGTAGTGTACTGCACCAACTAATAATGCCATTATGTACATTCCTGCAAAAGCAAAAAGACTTGGTCTATGAATTTGCATTAAATCTTCGCCAGGAATTAAGTTAAATTTCCTTCTTTCTCTTTCTGTTTCGTCTATGTTTTCTATTTCATTTCCTTCGTCAGACATATTCAACCCTAACCAACCCCATGAATAATATGTTATTGACACTTACTATTGAAGTTAGATAGAAAATATCCTTATTTAGTGTAAAATCCCCCAACTATGTTCAGCATTTCCATGAATCCATTCCCAATCATCAAGTGTGCGAATACCAAACTCATCTTCAATCGCAATTCCAGTTACTTTTAGTGGATATTCATTGTAACAAAAATGAGAAATTAAACCACCCCTTGTAGGTTGATCAAAGCTCCAATGTGCTCTAGAAACAGCTTGAACACTTAGTACAACCATTGTTCTTGCATTCCACATTTCAATTTCAAAACGTGGTAATTGCTCTTTTTCTCCTTTTTGATTAACAGTACTATAATTACTTTTTATTTTGTTAAATTTCAGTTTTGTAAACTTTTCACTCCGTTGTCTTTTTGCATCATGAAATAAACCTGCTTTCCTCAATGGAAGTTCTAAAGAATCTTTTAATTGCCATGGTTTATCAGATGAAGATAATGCAAGTAATGAAAGATGAGGTAGAAACCAATCTAAATATGAACCATCTGAAAAATGAAGAATACCCCAATACCAAGGAACACTCGGTGCTTGAACACGAACTTTTTGAAGATATGCAGTACCTTCAATTTGTTTATTGTCTATTTCAATATTAGCTTTACAACCATGAATTCTAAGTATGTCATATCCAAGATTATTTTGATATTTTTGAAATGTTCTTCTTGCCTTTGATAGCGCTGAATTCCAAGGCGTCATTTGAATGTTAAATTTTTTTGGTGAGCCGCTATTTATGGCCTCTTTATCCGAACTAATTCGCATCCAAAATTTTTCTCTATCTTCACTCATTCCCGTACTTAGTAATTGTTCACAAAGAGCAAAAACTGCACCTCCATGTTCTGATTTAGAATCCCAATCTTTATGTTTTGATGAAATTGTTGCAATTCTAGATTCTTGTAAAACTAATGGTTCATACATTTTTTCTCCATCATAATACCAACCTGCAACCATTCCTGGAAGTACTAGTAAATTTTCTTCAGTCGAATTTGGTTTTTTGGCAGCGGCCCAAAGATGATTATTTACAGAAATTAGAGGGGTTTCTTTAGTGGACCATAAAACCATCAATTGTTCACTTCTACCAGGGTGTTTTTCTGAAGGCCACATCACTAACCACCACCACCAATCCCAAGTAAGATGCTTGATGTTTGGTAAATCAGGCATTTCCCATAAATCTTTTAATGGCCCTTCGAATCGTTTCATTTAAAAAAACCTCACTTGAGTTCTTTACGTTTAAATGCAGACTGACCTATAAAAAATACAGTAGAGGTGATAATTATCAATACAGTAGCAGAGGTAAATAGTGTTGTTAATGGAGAAGAACCTATACTTGGCACACCATAAAATGATTCTAATGCCTGATGGCCTTCTAAGTCATGTAAACTTCCTTGTTGAATTAAATATTCAGAATCGCTCCATGTATAAACAGAGACAGAATCAATAATTTGCATTCCCCAAAATACAATCGACATTCTTGTAACAAAAAATGATCCAGTTCCAATTAGTGTTAGCATTGCCATCATGAATTCCCATACTCCAAAAAATATTGAGGCTAACATTCCATATTTTGTAAATATTCCAAAAGTTGAGAATATTGTACCATAAGCCATTACCATCAAACAACTTGCGAATAAGATTGCTGCCCACATTTGAATGTCTTGAAATCTGAAAAATGAATCAGAAGGAGCTATAAAACCAGTAATAAGGTTCATTATTAAAACTAATGATGCCAAATATGCCCAAGTCATTACGAAGTAACCACCTAAGCGATAAGCATAGAATTCTCCTCTTGCTATTGGCTTTCCTATGAGATAGTGTAAAGTTTCAGATTCCATTTCATCTCTAATTAATCCCGTTGCAAGGAATAATGGTAAAAATATCCCCATCAAGAAAGCGAATCCGATTTTTCCAAACCCTAGAACAAATGCTCTATGTACTGTTTCATGGAAATATTTGTTGTCATTAGGATCCTCATCTACATAATTGTCTGGAATAACGTTAATTCCAATGTTAGTACTGATAAATACCGAACAATCAATATTATCAAAATTGGAATCTTTACCGCCCTGACCTAATAATTGATTTTGTAAAACCCAATCTAATCTTTCACAATCACCATCATCATCAACATTTGTTTGACAAACACCTTCTGTTTGAATACCATAAATATTTCTTTGACAATTATCTCCATCCATAGAATAAGAAAAATCATCTTCATCGACCCAATTTGAAAGTGGTAATGCTGTAACATTAGGGAAATCATTTGCATCATTTGGATCGGTTCCATATTGTAATTCTTGAGCGATTGAATAACCATCACCATCCCAATCATAAGAATCACCATCTTGATCAATTGATTCAATAATTGATGTTTGACCTTTGATATAAAATAATAATACAAGGGTAACTAATAACATTCCAATTATTGCGATTGACCAAGTTGATTTTCTTGTTTGATATTGACGGAGAGTAAATTCAGTAATAGCCCAAGATTTAACGTCAATTTTTGACCAAACACTCTTTGATAAAGGTCTTGAATCTTTAGACATTATCTGCCCTCCATTAAATATTCCAAAATAGATTCTAAGTTATCATCAGGGTTTTCTATTGCAGTGACTCTAATTCCTGAATTGTCTAAAATAAATGGCATATCGTTATGCACTTTTCCAAGATCGTGTGTTTCAATTAACAATTCATTTTTTGAAGGGAAATGTACACCATAAACAGATTCATGATTCAAAAATTTGCTAGCAAGTTCTCTAGGTTCTTCAGTAGTTAAAGAAATTCTATGAGGGTGTTTATCAAGTAAATCTCTAATTGCATGAAGGTTTCCTAATGCTAACAATCGTCCATTATGTAAAATTACAATTTGTTCTGTAATTCTTTCTATTTCACTCAAGATATGACTACTAACAACTATTGTTTTTCCCATGCTGCCAAGTTCTCTAATGACATTCATTATCGTGGTTCTGGCAAGGGGATCACAACCTTGTAACGGCTCATCAAGAATGATTAAGTCAGGATCATTTACCAATGCTTGAGCAATTTTTGCTCTTTGCCTCATACCTTTGCTATATTTTCCTAGTTCTTTGTGCATAACATCGTCCAAGCCTACAAATTTTAAGACATGTTTAGCTCGTTCTTCTGCTTGTTCTCTTGAATGTCCGAATAGTCTAGCCATAATGGTGACAAAATCAAATGCAGTCATCCAATCATATAATTTTTCATGTTCAGGGACATAACCAATTCTACTGAATGGTGCTTTATTTTCCCATGGATTAATTCCAAATAATCTAACAGTCCCTTGAGAAGGCTTAAGTTTTCCAACTATCAATTTAAACAATGTAGATTTACCTGCACCATTCATTCCAAGTAAGCCAGTAACTCCTCCATTAATTGCGATACTTACATCATTTAATCCTACAATGTTTCCATACCATTTGGACACGTGGTCTAACATTAATGCAGGTACGACAATACTTGAGTTATCTGTATTTTGAGAATTCATTCTCTTGTCACCTCCATTGAAGATACTCTCGCTGTAAGAACATATAATGAGATAGCATTCATAATTATGATTGAAACAAGACTCCAAGTATATGGGTGATCATAAGTAGATGTGATCCCCATCATACTTTGACCTAAATGAGCTATACAGTCATAAGGAGATAGAAGATAAACTATACTATCATTATACAACTGTGAAATCAAAAATGCAATAAATTTTGTACCCAAGATTATTCCAAGTAATGATATCGCTGGGAAAAATTTACCTCTGCTAATACTGGATAATGCTAATCCAATAGATGAATAAGTAAATACAAGAAACAATCCTGCAATTGCAGCCGCAAAAAATAGTGGAAATGTATCAAGTACGTAAGCCCAACCTTCTCCAGATAATACAAGATCCCCAACATAATATGCAGCTAAAGTTCCAACGATTAATATTGATAATAATATTGCAACAGAAATAAATTTCATCACAGTATAATCTGTACGATTAACTGGTCTTGAAAAGTAAATGGCACTGGTTCCATTTTTTCTATCTTCACTAATCATTCCGCCTACAAGTAGTGCTGCAGCAATAGGAAAACAAAACACATTTCTCGGAAAAAATCCTAAAACATGGGCATATAGGTTTTCTCTAGAGGGTGAAAATAATCTAGATAATTCATCAACTCCAGTTGCGTTTCCAAGAAATGATAGGAATAAGTCATTTAGTGATCCGAGTAATAATACCAGTAGAGAAATTCTTACAGGCCATCCCCATGGTCTATGTCCTTTCGAAAACATTCCATAGATGTGATGTCTAAGTATTGACCAATTTCTAACCCATCTAGAATTTAATGTACCATTCCATGGCCTATATATCTGTTCAAAAATCGTCCCTACTTCTGCGTTAGGTTTTGATGCTACTGCAGCCGTTGCCCCTTCATCACCATCTCCAGATCCGTATGCTGCTTCCATTCTACTAAATCCTGTGACATTTGCTCCTTCTTGGCCAAGAAACTCTGAATCTAATGATAAATCCTCAGTCATTATAAAACTCCTCCTTGTTTAAGTTCAAATGGGGCATCAACATTTTTTATGTTAGGATTATTTTCCAATAATTCCTCAGAACTTTTAATTCCATAACCTAATGTTTCCATAATTCGAATAAATAAATCTTCTAAACTTGCTTCATGATCTTGCATACGCCTAATTTGACATTTTGATTTTGCAGCAGCCGAAATTATTTGGTCATATGTAGAATCATCTACGTGTACAACTCTTAACACTCTTCCAGTTCTTCGAACTTTTAACCCTCCATCAATTAAACACTCTTCTAATTTAGAGGCACCACCCCATGCGTGCACTTCTACCTCTCTTTCTATTGCTTTCAAATCCTCAATTTTTCCTTGAGCTATTAATTTACCTTTGTGAAGCATTACAATACGTTCACACACGCGTTCTACATCATTCATAAGATGGCTAGCCATAATTAAACTTCTACCCCCTTGATTAACAATTTGATTTAGTGTATTTAGCATAAAATCTCTATGTTCTGCATCCAATCCATTTGTTGGTTCATCAGCAATTAATAATTCGGGATCATGAATTAATCCACACGCTAATTTTGCAGATTGCTTCATTCCAGTCGAAAATGTTTCTAAAGTTCTATATCTCTGATCTTTTAATCCGACATATTCTAAAACTTCATGAGCTCTTTGCATTGCAATTGAGGGGTTCATTCCTAATAATTCACCACTGTAAGCTACTTGATGAATGGCTTCTAATTCAGGACTTAAACAATCATATTCTGGCATATACCCTATTTTTGCACGAATCATTGGCCCTTCTTCACGAATGTTATGATTTAGAACCATACCATCACCAGATGTAATACTAATTAGCCCTAGGATCGTTTTGAATAATGTTGATTTTCCTGCACCATTTGGACCTAAGAGCCCTGTTGCACCACTTTTTATTTTCAAATTTATTGAGTCTAAAGCAACATGTTTACCATATGATTTGACGAGATTAATAGTTTCTACAACATTATCTAGACTCAAATCAAACCCTCAGAACAGTATGTGTCACAAGGACCAATACTATCAATGTCATGTCTTATTGTAGAATTATTTTGTTCCGGATTTTATTTTGACAGCAATTCCTTTTTTCATTTCTATTGCTTCTGAGTTTGTGCAGCAACTGATCCCGTGTGCGATTAAATCATCATTGTGGTCTACAATTAAACACGGCATTCCAGGTCTAAGAGTTCCAGTAACAGAATTAATAAATCCGTGCATCACATTTCTTCCTTTACTCACAAATGGAGCCGCACCTTCATCGATTTTGATTATTGGGATATTACATTTTTTATTTTTATAAAAATCAAATAATTTCTTTGCACCGTTTATTGTTAGTGAAATCCCTCCATCTTCTAATCTTGGTGAAAGTACATGTTCACCACTTGAATCAAAAACATTCCTAATTCTATTCGTTCCACCTTTTAGATATGAAGCATCAAACAACCATTGTTCTGCTATTTCAAAGTTTAATTTTGTGAATACTGCAGTTTTTGAAATTATTGAATATTTATCAAAATATGTTTCAATTTCATCCTCATTTAATTCCGAATCATTTAGTTTAATTCCAGATTGAATTAATAGTTCTACTGCTTTATTTGCGCCTGATTCTCCATGAACTTTAGTTATAGAGTTATAATTTAATTTCAAATCCTCTTCATTGAAATTCCATATGTCCTTAGGGCCATTAATATGCGAAAAAGGATTTAGATCTTCGAGAAAATAAGGAATTATGCCTATCGGAGTCTGTATAAAAATTTGTATCTTTTTAAATTTAGACATTAATTTATTAATCATATCTTTGCATTTCATTCTCCATGGTCCTTGAACTCCATAAATTAATACAATATCCCATTCATCATTCTCTACATTTTTCCCAAATGCATCTTTCATTGGATATTTTAAATTCTTAGAAACTATCTCTTTTGCGGCTTTTACATAGGGATGATTTTCGATATTTTTAGACCATAGAATCCCTCTGTTTTTTTGCATTTTAGTACTTTCTTTTACCCAATTCATAAATTTAAAATCTTCAGAACAATCAAGAAGTAATTTTGTAGCGATTTCAAGCGCAGGGTGCTCTGTAGATTTCCGTTCAACATATTCCCAAATTTTCCCATTTCTTACTGCTTCTCTAACTCTCGCCATTTCTTTCATAGAGATTTCCAAGTTAAATTCAGCTAGTATTTTTGTTCTCTCATCTTTGGGTAATGATTTTACTTGTTTAGGACTATATTCAAAAAATGTTTTTGAAGCAGTCGGCCATTCAGAAATATTTTCCAATTTCTCAGTTCCCCAGGGCATAATTAAGCGATCGTCTCTAGCAAATAAGGCATATGCTGCTGAATCAAAGAAATCAACCCCCATTGCAACTGAAATTGCAAATAAATGTGGATGTCCACAACCAAATAGATGAACTGGTCGAGAAGATGGAATTAAATGTCTACATGAACTAATGATTCTTATTAATTCTGGATATTTTCTTTTCTCCATTAAAGGAACAATACCCCCAATTGGATGGATAGAAAAATCAAACCCACTCATTTTTTCAGCCGAAAGAGCCCTTAATTCTGGAAATAATCCTCCTTGTATTGGGCCATTTAGTAACATTCCATCTGCAGCATTAATTGAAATTTCTGAACGAGAAACAGTTTCTTCTACTATTTTTTTGGACTCTTCAAAATCTAAATTAGGTTTACCAAATACATCTAGCATTGTTGCGATGTCAACACCAATTTTTTTTTGAAATTCAATAATTTCTTCAGGCTCAACCTCAATATCTCCATAAACATAACTTTGAAATGTTCCAGAATCGGTCATAATTGCTCCAGGGAAATTTAGTAATGAATGAACTCCTTCGTCAATTGCTTTTTTGCTTAAATTTTCTGAATTTCTAATGATGTATGAATTTGTAATTAAACATTCTACTCCAAACTCGTCCCACATTTTTCTAGGTTCTATAGTTCTAATATTTGGGTTAATTACAGGTAATAATGTTGGTGTGTTTACTACTCCATGAATTGTATGGAACTTACCGATTCTTGCCGCACCATCTCTAGAAATTATCTCGAATTTACCTACGTCATTTTCTCGACAAGGTTCAGGATTTGGGCGTTTCATATAATCACTCCGAGTTAAACTTCTACTTCAAGTACTCTTAAACACAAGAGTTGTTTGACTAATCAGAAATTCTTTAGATAATTCATCAAAAGTTTCTAAAAGTTCCTGATCAAAATGAATTTCATTAATTTCAGTATCATTTTCTAAATCATATCTAATTCCTACCAATGTGCTGGGTGCTGCACCACACGCAATACAAGAGCCATTTAGGGTGAGTACGAAATTAATTAAGCCATTATTTTCAAAACTGATTTTTTTGATTATAATGCCGCCCCCATGTCCGTCAAGTGCTGAACGTACAGGACCTAATCTTTCCAATAAAGACGGAATTAAATCTTCATGTTTAGGATCTACTGAAATTAAATTTTTTAAGGAGTTTGAACGTAATCTAATTCTTTCTTTCATAGGAATTGCGGAATTAATTCTTTGTTCAGATTCCTCTTTGATTGATTTTTCAGACTCAGCACGATACATATTGACTAAATCATCATCCTCCATGTGTCTAGGATAATATTCTGACTTTTGAGATTGTTTCTAAATATCTCATTAAATGGTCAATAAATTTAATATTTAATTTTTAGGAATCCCTAAAAATTTTGTCAGCGAAAACATCGTTTGATAAAGGATGGTTTACACCATTAGTTTATCCGAGCCTAACCCGAATAAGTCTCCATGACGCAACAGAGGTAACGACTCAGGAGTGTGAAACCCATGAGTAAAGCAAAAGGGAATTTGCTTGAGATTTCTAATTTACATGTTTCTGTAGAAGGTACTCCAATAATCCATGGATTGGATCTAGTTATTCAATTAGGAGAAATTCACGCTATAATGGGTAGAAATGGTTCGGGGAAATCAACTTTAGCTAATGTGTTAATGGGCCATCCTGCATATGAAATAACTGATGGAAATGTACTTTTCTTCGGTCAAAATTTAGTAGATTTATCCGTCGATGAAAGAGCTAAAGCTGGAATGTTTCTTTCTTTTCAATATCCTATGACAATCCCTGGAGTACAAGTTGGTAATTTTTTAAGGAAATCGGTTTCTGCAGTAAGTGGAAACAAAATTTCCGCTAAAGAATTTAGACTTGATTTGAAAGAAAAAATGACACAACTTCAAATAGACAAATCTTTTTTGTCAAGATACGTTAATGATGGCTTTTCTGGAGGAGAAAAGAAGCGTATGGAGATTCTACAAATGTTAATGTTGAATCCTCAACTTGCTATTTTAGATGAAACAGATTCAGGTTTAGATGTTGATGCTTTAAGGTTAGTCGCTGAAGGAATAAATTTGGCAACTAAAGATGCAGGTTGTCTTTTAATCACTCATTATCAGAGATTACTTGATTTAGTTAAACCAGATATTGTACACGTTATGATTGATGGTAGAATTGTAAAAACAGGTGATGCAAAACTTGCATTGGAAGTTGAAAATAATGGTTATGATTGGTTGGAGGTTTAATTATGAAAGAAGAACTTAAACCAGAAGAAATAGTTTCAGAATATAAATATGGATTTAGTGATTCAGAAACCGCAGTTACAAAGTTTGACAAAGGATTGAGTGAACAAGTCGTAAGGGATATTAGTGCATTAAAAAATGAGCCAGAGTGGATGACTGAATTAAGAGTAAAAGCATATCATCATTTTTTGAAAAGGCCAATGCCCGATTGGGGTAATAATGAAATGCTAAATGGTATCGATTTTGAATCAATTATATATTTTCTAAAATCAAGTGGAAAGACTGAAAAAGACTGGGATGACGTTCCTGAAGAAATTAAGAATACATTTGATAGACTAGGAATCCCCGAAGCAGAACAAAAGTGGTTGGGTGGAGTAACAGCACAATACGAATCAGAAGCAGTTTATCATTCAATTAGAGAAGATTTAGAATCTCAAGGTGTAATTTTCTTGGATATGGATACAGGATTAAAGGAACATGAAGAACTAGTAAAAGAATATTTTTGTTCGGTAGTACCATATGCGGATAATAAATTTGCTGCATTGGATACTGCTGTTTGGTCTGGTGGATCATTTATCTACGTGCCAAAAGGAGTTCATGTAGAGATGCCCGTACAAGCATATTTCAGAATAAATGCAAAAAATATGGGCCAATTTGAAAGAACATTAATAATTGCAGATGAAGATTCTTCAATTAATTATGTTGAAGGATGTACAGCTCCAACTTATTCTACAGAGTCTCTGCACTCAGCAGTTGTCGAACTAATCGCACATAAAAATGCAAAAATTAGATATTCAACAGTTCAAAACTGGTCAAATAATGTATATAATTTAGTCACGAAAAGAGGTCTTGCTCATGAAAATTCAACTATTGAATGGATTGATGGAAATATTGGTTCTAAATTGACAATGAAATATCCTGCAGTGATATTGAAAGGTAAAGGTTCACACGCTGAAATAATTTCTGTGGCTTATGCTAGTGAAGGTATGCACCAAGATGCAGGATCAAAGATACATCATCTTGCAAGCAATACAACAAGTAATATTTTATCAAAATCAATTTCTAAAAATGGAGGGCGTTCCTCTTATCGAGGATTAGTGAAAGTATCTAAAAAAGCAAATAATTGTAAGTCAAATGTAATCTGTGATGCTCTGTTGCTCGATGAAGAAAGTCAATCAGATACTTATCCAACAATGGAAGTTTCAAATTCAACTTTTGATATACAACATGAGGCCAGTGTTGCAAAAGTTTCAGAAGAGCAATTATTCTATTTGATGAGTAGAGGACATACTGAACAAGAAGCAATGTCTATGGTTGTTAATGGATTTTTTGAGCCATTTACAAGGGAATTACCAATGGAATATGCAGTCGAATTAAACAGACTTTTAGAGATTGAGATGGAAGGATCAATTGGGTGAGGTGTTCTTTTTGGACGTTGCAGGAAAATACCTTGAACATAGCGAACCTAGTAATTCAGAACATCTTTGGAGATATACTCCTTGGAAAAAAATACATCCTTTAGGTATGCATTCAAAAATTCCTCAAGATGTAATGTTTCCCAAAGCAAAATTAAGTTTACTTGACGGGACAAAACCTGAACAAATTAGTTTGGAAAAATTAAAATTAGATAGCGAAATTAGTGTAAATGATCCAGAAATTTCAGCCTCATTTATTAGAGCTTTATGTGGTGGTAATTACTATAAAATTTCAATTCCAAAAAATATGAGTCTTGAACAACCCTTATTTTTAGAATTAAATGTTTCAGGATATGTTTCGGCATTCCATTTGGTAATAGAAAATCTTTCAAATAGTAAATTAGAACTTATAACATCTATTCAAGGAGATGCGGAATGGTTTGGATTATTGAGAGAAGGGAATTTAAAATCAAATTCTAATTTTTCTGATTTATTGATTAATCAAATGAGTGTAGAATCATCTCTTTTACGTGCTGAAAACTTCACTTTAGATCGTGATGTTGAAATGTACTCTGCAACATTATCATTGGGTGGTTCGAAGTGTAAATCAGATATTCGAGCATTAATCCAAGGAAAGGGTGTAACTTATAACCAAAAAATAGCAATTCATGGCGTTGATAAAAGAAGTGATGACATTCATTTGAGAATTATTCACGAATCAGGAAATAGTAACAGTAGAGTGACTGCCCATACAATCTGTGATGACTCAAGTAAAAATACGACAACTGGTAAATTAATCATTAATGAAGGGGCACAAAATACAGATGCAGGTCAAAAATTTCTAAATCTCTTATTGTCAGAGAGTGCTAGAGCAAATTCTATTCCAGAGTTAGAAGTATTAGCAAATGATGTTCTAGCAGCACATGGAGCTTCAAGTGCACCGATTGATGAGAATCAATTATTCTATCTTAGGAGTAGAGGACTAAATTTGGAAGAATCTAAAGCTTTGATTGTTGAAGGATTTTTGATGTCTATTTTTGATGACTTTCCAAGTAAGAAATTAATTGAATGGGCTCAAGCAAGGCTTTTAGTGCATTTAGATTGCAGGTTGGTTGCATAATATGGATTTAATTTCAGATATGAGTGAAGCAAGATCTCAATTTCCAATATTAGAACGAATTTTGCCGAATGGAAAGAAATTAATTTATCTTGATAATGCGGCAACATCTCAAAAACCTAGTTCTGTAATCGATGCAATGAATGAATATTATACGGGATATAATTCTAATGTTCATCGTGCCGTACATACATTGTCTGGTGAAGCAACAGAAGCTTTTGAATTAGCACGACAATCAGTTGCTGATTGGTTTGGTTTACCAACTGGTGGAATGGTGCTTTTTACCAGCGGTACAACTGATGCGTTGAATTTATGTGCTCTGGGTTGGGGTAAAGTGAACTTAAATTCTGGTGATGCTATTGTTTTAACTGAAATGGAACATCATTCAAATATAGTCCCTTGGCAAATGCTTGCAAAAGAGAAAAATTTAGAGTTACGTTGGGTTGATGTAAATCCAGAAACATATGAATTGGATTTAGATGATTATATTTCAAAAATAAAAGGTGCAAAATTAGCTTGTATTATACATACCTCAAATGTGTTAGGTACAAGAAATCCTGTCGAAAATTTGGTAAAATTAGCACATGATTCCGGTGCTAAAATAATATTAGATTGTGCCCAAGCAGCCGCACATGAAAAATTAGATATGGAGAAACTAAACGCTGATTTTTTAGCAGTTACCAGTCATAAAATGTGTGGTCCTACTGGAATTGGAGCATTACTAATTTCACCAGGAATTTTTGAAGAGATGGAGCCAGTGGTTGGAGGTGGAGATATGATTACGGAAGTATTCAAGGAATATTCAATTTATCAGGAAAATGAACATAGATTTGAAGCGGGAACACCACGCATAGCTGAAGCAATAGGTTGGTCTGCAGCAATTAATTGGATGAGGAAATTAGATATGGATGCTGCCCACAAGCATACGCTTAAATTAGCTAAAAATGCTGCTGATGGTTTAAGAAAAATCCCCGGAATTAAAATCTATGGAGATCATTCTAAGGATGATGTGAGTGGCGTAGTTTCATTTTTACACGAATCATTACATGCAGAAGATATTGCTCGAATGCTTGATTCTATGGGTATTGCAGTTAGAACAGGTCACCATTGTGCTCAACCACTAATGAGGAGATTAGATGTTACAGCAACAAATAGAGCATCATTTTATTTTTACAATACTTTAGAAGAATCAAATGCATTTGTTGATGCATTGAAGACAATTGTTGAGCGTTTTGCATAGGTGATTTGATGAGTAAATGGCCAGAAAAAGTTCAAGAAATTATTGATGACTTTTCAGAGGCTTTAGATCAAATGGAAAGATATGAAATGCTATTTGAATATGCAACAGAAATTGATGAATTAGATGTTTCAGAATGGACAAATAAAACAAGAGTTGTAGGCTGTCAATCTGAAGCTCATATTATTGTTGAATTTAGTGAAAATGGATTCCATTTAAGAGGAAGTTCGGACTCTCAAATTATTCAAGGTTTGATGTCAATAACAGCAATCGTATTAGAAGGATTAACTCCAGAGGAAGTTACAGGTTTTTCACCAAACTTTGTTTCTGAAATGAAAGTTTTAGAAACACTTACACCAAATCGGGCGAACGGCTTTCTAAATATGTTTATGAGGATTCAAGATGATGCAAGAGAACAATTAGGGTGATTTGATGGTTGAAGAAGAAGAGATAAGAGAAGCATTACAGATGGTTGAAGATCCAGAGTTAGGAATTTCAATTCAAGAATTAGGATTAGTTTATGCTGTCCGTTTTGATTCTAAAGATGAGGGATTATTCTGTGAGATTGATTTAACCCTAACCTCGCCTGGATGTCCAGTAGCTCCAGAGATTATGGCTGCAGCTCACAGAGCGATTTTATCTGTAGATGGTGTTTCAGATGCTCATGTAAATTTAGTCTGGACTCCAAGGTGGGATCCAAAAATTCATGCTTCAGAAGATGCAAGAATGGATATGGGAATTTGGTAATTATTTACTCTAACCAAGAATTAACCAAATCAGGTAAAATTTCACCTGCTTTTCCTAAGTGAATTTCATCAAAAGCAAAAGCATTGGCAGGAGGTTCAAAATTAACTAAAATTGTTTTTGCACCACAAGAATGAGCAACATTAACTAAACCAGCAGCAGGATATACATGCCCTGAACTTCCAATTACCATGAAATAATCACACCTTTCAATGGCTTCATAAATTTCCTCTAGGTGCATTGGCATTTCTCCAAACCATACAATATCAGGTCTTACACGATTGGGTTCAGCACAACATGTGCAAAAGAGAAAATCATTCTGTAGATCCTCTTCTTCCATTCTTTCCTCATATTTCTTACTGACTTCACAACGTAATGTACGTAATCTTCCATGCATATGAATAACATTAGAACTACCTCCTCTTTCGTGTAAATCATCCACATTTTGAGTAATTAAAGTAAATTCTTTAACCCCGTCTTCAAGCTTAGATAATGCATAATGAGCGGGATTAGGTTTTACTTCCAATAATTGTCTTCTTCTGGTTTGATAAAAATGCCAAACTAACTCTGGATTACTTTCCCATGCATGTGGTGTTGCGACATCTTCGATTCTATGTTCTTCCCATAAGCCATCGTTATCTCTGAATGTACTAACTCCCGATTCTGCCGATATCCCAGCCCCTGTAAGTATCACTACAGAAGAACCAAGCATACTAGCCATATGATTTGGATAAATTAAATTTCTATTAACCCTTCCACTCATACCATTCATTTGTATCTTTATTTCTAATATACCATCTTCCACTAGATACTGGCCATTCAATATATTCATGACCATCTTTTTGGTTTATTACTCCTCTCATATTTACTCCAGGAATATGTTTATTCAAATTATTGAAAAGTTTTTGTTCTTCATCAATTACTTTTTCAAATCTAGAATCAACACTTCTCATTGCTAAATCTTCTTGTAATTTTTGTGACCTTTGTTTAGTATCTATAGTACCTAATAATCCAAAATAACTATCATTGAATGCTATTTCAGATAGTTCTCTTGACTCCATATTTCTTAAATCTCTAATTAAAGTCATCAATAATTCTCTTGTATTCTTTTTTAATTCCTTGTTTGTATAGCGAGCATTAACATCTGCTGCTAAAACTCTTAATTCATCATCTAATAATTTAGTTTCACTGGAATATGCTTGAACAACAGATTGAAGATGAATTAATTCGCGTCTTTCTTCAGAATTAAGTTTGGTTTTTCTCTTTAAAAATTGTAACCCTCTTAGGGTTTCAGGTAACATTGCAGCAATCATATTAGATTGTAAGAATCCAATTAATGCAATTAATATGGCACTTACTCCAACAGTAGAAGCAACCGCTGCAGGCTCACCACTCAATAATTTATTCGCAAAATTCCCATCTTCCTCTGTTTCAATAATTTCCTCTTGATTCGTAATTGAGCATCCCTCAAGATCAACTAATACATCCCAAGGTGTGTTTGGACAAAGATCATTTTCATCAATAACTCCATCTCCATCGGCGTCTACAGATTCTTCAGTTTGATTTGTATTATCTGTGGCATTAGTCTGATTACCCTGTGTATCATCTGTTTCGTTGGTATCATTGTTGAGCTGTTGTAGTGAACAGCCGTCAGTATCAACTGAATTATTTTGCATTGTATTGTTGCAAAGGTCATTGAGGTCTCCTATGCCATCACCATCACTATCTAATGTTTCATTTGCATCATTAGGGAAAGCGTCGCTATTATCTCCAACTCCATCTCCATCTGAGTCAAATATCTCAAATGCATTCATCGGAAAAGCGTCGCTATTATCTCCAACTCCATCTCCATCTGAATCAGTAGTTTCCTCTGCGTTATTAGGAAAAGCATCTGAGTTATCTCCAACTCCATCTCCATCTGAATCATATTGCTCATAAGGATTTGAAGGAAAAGCGTCGCTATTATCGCCAACACCGTCACCATCACTATCGGTATTTTCGCTCGAATCATTAGGAAACGCATCACTATTATCACCAACACCATCACCGTCACTATCTACTGTTTCACTGGCATCATTAGGTAATGCATCAGCGTTATCACCAACTCCGTCACCATCGCTATCGGAATTTTCACTGGAATCACTAGGGAATGCGTCACCTGAATTACTGTAACCATCTCCATCATCATCTGGACAGCCAGTCAAATCTTGTGTCGAAGTACCAGCATCATTTGGACAATCATCGTTAGCATTGAGTACACCATCGTTGTCTAAATCATCCTGAGAAATGAATTCAAAAGTAGAAGACAGTTGGTGTTCGATACCATCCTTGTCCCATAAAGAGAGGGTGATTGTGTCTGCTTGGCTGGCAACAGGTGTGTTAACTACTATTGTCGAATCATCGACTAACTCTCCGGTTGCATAGCCAAATTGACCGAATTGAACTGTTATCTCGTTAGTGACAGAAACACCGGAATTTTTGGTAGCATACCTGAGAACATTATTGGTATCATCACTATATGCAATGTGGATAATTCCCGTGTCATCGATAAATATTGAACTTGAATCACCTACACTGCCAGCGGTCTCTACATTACTCACTTGCCAATCAGGTGAACTTGGATTCAATGTAGCATATTTCAAATCCCATCCTGCCCATGAATGATAAACGATGTGAGGGTCGCCCGCGACATCAATGGCGATTGCAGGATTGCGGCCTGTATTACCTCCCGAGTCAACAATGGTAGTAGTCCATTGACCATTTGGCGCACCGGTTGAGTATCTCAAGTCTTCTTCTTTGCTATCGTAATGAGCGATGTGGAACTGTCCTTGATGATCCACAGCCATCGAAGAGTAATAACCAGGGTACAGGCTACTAGCTGGGTTTCCGAAATCTACTGCATAGTCACTTGACCATGGTGAAACACCATTGCCAGTAACGAAATTTAATTTTGAAGAATCTCGATTTTGATATGCTATATTTATTTGGTCATCATCTTCTATTACTATTGCCGAACTGCAACCGCGATTACTACCAGATTTAACAGTTTGAGAAGTCCAATCAACACCATCAAACGATGCTAACATTAGCCCATTGCCACAATAAGAGCCATATGCAGAATACGAAACATGTGGATTATTATTCGAATCAACTGCTATGCCAACCGGCCCTACTTTGCCGCTTGAAGATATTTGAGACCATGACCATGTAGTGCCATCAAAATTCATGTAAATGATGTAATTGTTGCCTGTTGAGTACGCTACGTGAAGATGATCGTTGTCATCAATCACCATGTGAGTATCCCAGCAATACGAGCCTTCACAGCCCTTGATACTAGTCACAGACCATGAACTTCCATCATACACACTGTGAATGAAATCGTAATTATCACCTGCAGCAGATACGATATGAACATGCCCATTAGAATCTACCACTATGGAATTTTCTTGACCGGATTGGTCAGCATAGTTTGCCGTTGATTTTGCCCATTGATGATTGATTCCGTCATAGGTTGTATTAGTGAATGCCAAATCCATGAAACCGCTGCCATAGATGACAATTTCTTCACCACCACTAGTCCAACCTGAAGTAGGTGAAATTGTTGCTTGAATTGGACTTGAATAACGTAAACTATGCGCTGAATCTTCGAGAATAGAACTTTGCGACATCATTGGTGATATAATAACGCCTAGCAATATCGCTACCAAAAGAAAAGAACAAAATAACGTCCTTACCAACTTCAGCATGATTTCTCTAAAGGAGTTTATCAATTAACTATATCGTAACGTCGATGTAACTAATATTACAAATCAGTGATATATGGGTGATGAATCGTAAGGTTAGTTAGGTATGGAAATTAATTGTGATCCTGTTTATGGCAAGGTTGATAATCTCCTTGAAATATTGACAAAATCAAAGTCTTTGCATATTCTTCTGGAACTCTATAAATCAAAAGGTTCAATGAATTTCACTAAACTAAAATTTAGCGTAGATTCTTCGGGGACGACAGTTTCAAGACGATTGAGTGAACTTGAGGAATGTGGGTTATTGAAACGCGAAGTAAGTGATGCAAACGCTATTTCCTATACATTAACAGAAAAATCAATATCATTAGCACCTATTATTCAATCAATGTATGACTGGTGTCTAAAGAATAATTTCTCCTTTTAATTATGCTTTGTTGATTCTCCTAAGATCTATAAAAATTTCCTGAGTAATGTGTGTTATTTTCTTGTAATTATCGTTAATAGATCACCATCTTTTAATCGGTGTTCTAAACCTACTCTTTGCCAATCAAATTTTGCACTAGGTCCTTTAACTCTAGAATATCTGAATTTTCTCACAAAATCTCTGTGAAGTGTATTACAGATATCTTCTACAGTACTTGTATCCTTTACAATCAAAGGTTCTACTAAATCTGCTTCTTGTCCTTGAGGTTTCAGGTATATGCTCATAAATCCTAAGTTATCGTAAATAAAATCTTTTAATTCCTCAATACCGTCACCATTGAATGCAGAAATTCTCATTACTGGCCAGCCATTGGGTAGTGCTTTTTCAGCTGAAACTAATTCTTCCTCATTTGCTAAATCAATTTTATTAATTGCAATCACTGCTCTATTGTATATTCTATTTTCAGCTAATGTATCAACAATCATTTCAGCATTAACGTTAACACGCAAAGTCACTAATGCTGAAACGATACCAAAAGAACGTATAATATCTGCAATTTCAGTTTCACTTAAGATAGTTTGTTCAACTGTAGATCTAACATCTATTCCCCCCCTCAATGTACGTGTAATGAAAACTTGAGGTTTTTTCTGATTTAATCTAATTGCAGACATATCTAATTCTCTATGCAGGACATTGAAATGAGCTTGTTGGAATGGATCTACAACAAATAATACCATGTCTGAATTTCTAATTACTCCAAGAATTTCTTTCCCTCTTCCTTTTCCTTCTGCAGCACCTTTGATTAATCCAGGTAAATCTAAAATCTGAATTTTTGCACCTCTATGGGTCATTAATCCAGGTATACAAGTTAGTGTTGTAAATGCATAAGAACCAGTTTCAGATTTAACATCTGTTATTTTAGAAATAAGGGTTGATTTACCTACAGATGGAAAACCAACGAGTGCAACAGTCGCATCTCCTGATTTTTTAACCTCAAAACCTTTTTTCGGGCCACCTGATTTTGAATGTGCTATTATTTTCTCTCTCTGAATTTTAAGTTTAGCAATTTTTGCCTTTAATTTTCCAATGTGGTGTTCTGTAGCCTTATTTTTTTGAGTTTTATCAATCTCAGCCTGAATCTCTTTAATTTGCTCTTCAATGGTGGCCAATCGATACTCCCCAAGTTCACTCCTGTTGCGTTTATTTATGAATTATAATGTTTGGAAAACAAAGATTAGCGCAATCTCCTAGCATTGAGTAGAGGGGCGTAGATTGAGCATTGAAATGACAGTACATTTACTCGATTCAGTTAGTTTTTCAAATGTATGCGATTTAAAATGGAATGAATTATATGATCATGCTCAAAATGGAACTTTAAGATTACGAAGACCTAATTTAGATAGCGAATTACAAAGAAGACACGATATTGATTCAGAAGTTGAATTATTAGACTGGATGGATTCAACAAATATTTCTAATAGTGATGATGATTTTATTTCAGCAATTTGCAAGGGAATAAAAGAAAAAAAAATAGATTTTGAAACTGGATGTGAAGGAGTTTATAATTTGGTTGAACTATGTTCAGTTGGTTATTGGGAGGCTTGGGAAGCCAGATCATATTTGTATTTTGAAAAAATTTTAGGAATTAAAGTTGTAAATATTGAAGAACTTTATGCGAAAGAAATATGGATTGATTTGATTGAAAAAGTAACAGAAATAACTCCAGAGGACTATTCTGAAATTGTAGTCATGGATTGGATGAGAAGAAGAGAAGAATTAGGCGAAACATTAGATGAAAAGCAAGATCCTAGGATTTTACCAACTATGGCAAGTCATAACAAACTTACAGTTACATTACATCATTTACTTACAAATTTCAAGAAAAATCCAAATTTCGAACTCATTCTTGGGAGAGATCACTTGAAAAAATCTAAGTGGGGTCATGGAGATTGGAATTTAGGTTATATTATTCAAAAAAACGAGAACTTCAAATGATGCACATTTGTCGGCATCAATATGACTGATGAAGATTCACCCAATGAAGAAGAAATTGTATTAGAAGAAACATCAGAAGAGGTAGTCGAAAAAGAATTGACAATCGAAGAGAAATATTCTTTACTTGAAGAGAAATTAGAGAAAGTTGAGGCAGAAGTAGGTTATCGTGATGCTGAAATAATAAATGTTAGGAGAAAAATGAGTGCAGAAAAATCTGCTTTAATTCGTTATTCTGGTTATAATTTATCGAATAGAATACTTCGTGTTTTAGGTGATGTAGATAGAGCACTGGGAATGATTGATTCTGAAAATGAAACACCTGAGGCAGAAGGTTTGCGTTTAATCAGAACAAAATTATGGCAAGAATTAACTCAAGAAGGAGTAACTCACATTCAAGCAATTAATTCCGATTTCGATCCTAATTTACATGAAGCCATTACTACAGTACCTCCTACGGAGGAATTTCCTAGTGGAAAGATTGTAGAAGTTTTAGAAGAAGGATACATGTATAAAGATAGATTATTAAAAGCCTCAAAAGTAGTAGTTTCTAGTTGATTAACCTACATTTTCCACATTTGGGCCTAGGAATGGTAACCTTCTTAGGTGATCTTTTTCCATCAACCATTCAATGACCGATTCATGAATCGTCTCTGATAAAATTATTTTTACTGCTTCTTTTTCTTTTACAGTAGAAAGCATTTTGCATGTTTCTCTAACTCTCCAGCCTTCGAGAGAGTCTCTATCTTCTAATTCAAAAAACTTTGATTTCCACTTTTCTTTTTCATATAGTTCTTGAGTTTCTTTATCACTTGTTAGAATTAACCCTGATTTGCCATGATATTTCTCTGCATGTTTCACCCATTTCGGAGGGTTATTTATGTCAGGAATTGCAATTATTTCAAGATTCCATTCTGGATGTACATTCTCTTTCCAAGAATTAATCATCTCTTTTCTTTCTTCCCAACTCCAGGGATTATCAGGCGTTTGAGGTCTATTTGCAGAACCTATTGCAATACGTAAAAAAGTACTTTCTTTTTGTTCATATGCCCATTCAATTAATGCAATATGTCCCCTATGAAATGGTTGAAAACGACCTAAAACGATAGATCCCGACACAGGTTCTTTTTCAGGAACTTCAGGAATCATCTTTAGATCTTCTTCGTTTATCATTTGAAATAACTCTCCACATTAATAGATGGTAAATTTATTCCAAAATCAGAAAAACAAGAAATCATTCTTTTACATCCTTCAATCATTTCTTCTTTTTCAGTGATTCCCATAGATCCGATTCTAAACATTTTTCCTTTCAAATTATCTTGCCCGCCAATAACCTGAGTTTGATAGTGCTTGGCTAATCTCGTCCTCCATTTGTCATCAATGCCTTTTGGATATAATATTGCAGTTGCAGTTGCCGATCTTTGAGACTCATCTGCCAGAAAAGAAAATCCTAAATCAGAAAATAAATTTTGTACTCCTTTAGATAAATTTTCACAGCGTTCCCACCTTTTTTCTAGACCCTCTTCTTTCAATTCCCTAAGTGCATGAATCCAACCGATTGTTAGGTTAATTGCTGGTGTCCAAGATGTTTGATCGTCTCCAGCTCTTTTTAATGCTGGCATTAAATCTAAGTAATATCTAGATGATAATTCACCGGTCTCATTTTTTTCTTTAACATGTCCTATAAAGGAATTATTAATTGCAATCGCGGCAACACCACTGGGTCCTGCAGTACATTTTTGAGCACCAACAACAACTGCTTCAGCATCCCATTTTTTAGGATGAACGGGTAATCCTCCCACGCTTGTAATTCCATCAATTATTAATGCAACATTATGCTTTTTCGCAATTTCACTCAATCCTTCAGCATCTTGAGTAATTCCCGCTGAAGTTTCATTATGGCAGAATGCAAGTCCTGAAAAGTTTCCTTCCGTTAATTCATTTTCTAATTGATTTAAATCAAATGATTTTCCCCATCCAAAATCAATATGTTTTGCATTAGAAAACTCTTTTGTAATGTCTGCGACCCTTTCTCCAAATTTCCCATTTGTTGGAACTAAGACGTTATCTTTTTTTGAAAACCGATTAGCAATAACCATCTCCATTGCAGCAGTACCACTTCCACTAACTACAATTGTGGAATATCCATCATCTCCTTGAAATGACCGATTACCTCTTTCAAAACTAGTTTCCGATAAATTAAATGCAACTCTCAAAAGTCCAT
Source organism: Euryarchaeota archaeon UBA596 (assembly GCA_002498205.1). Taxonomy (GTDB): domain Archaea; phylum Thermoplasmatota; class Poseidoniia; order Poseidoniales; family Poseidoniaceae; genus MGIIa-I. Next base: position 3,125 of record DAGQ01000061.1, on the reverse strand, counting down.
TTAATTCAGCCATAATGTCTCTATATTCACTTCCTCTAGCAGTAATCACAGGATGAGACATTGATTTTAGGGTATTCTCTGACATTTTTACTGGGCCAGGAACTAAGAAACAATCTCCCTTAATTTCCATAGAAGGACCGTCATTCAAAAAATCTTCATTTGATGATGTTGGTTCTGCCATGATACCTACAGTTAACTGAGGGTTATTCAATAAAGCGTAAGAAGGGCTCATATGTGATTACTTAAGCGGCTTAAATGTGGTAATTCGAATAGGGTTAGCAATGTTGCAAGGCGCCCGTCATGAGCATGCTCAGGCATTGTATAATGCAGCCACGGAATTAAAATTAGAAATTGAAGTAATTCCTTTACGTTCAGAGGAAGATCTTTTGGGGGTAAAAATAGATGGAATCGTGTTGCCAGGTGGTGAATCAACAACTATGAGGAAAGCCTCTAAAAATCATGGACTCCTTTCATCAATTTTTGATTTTATGGATAAAAATTCTAAATTACCCGTATTAGGGACTTGTGCAGGTGCTATTTTACTTTTGAATCCTCTAATGGATCGAGAACCATACATTGAGGCTAATGTTAATCGTAATGCATTTGGACGTCAAAAAGAATCCTTTCAATCTATTTTGAAATTAAGTGGAATTGAAATTCCTTCAATAATTAATCAAGGTTCTTCAGAAAAAACAGTAGTTGAAGCAAATCATTTGCCTTTATTAGTTGAAGAATTAGTTGAAATTAAAAGTCAAGAAGAATTCCAAGGGATCTTTATCAGGGCGCCGCGGTTTGAAAAAATCACTCCAAATGTGAAGAAAGTAGCATTTTACAATGATGAGGCTGTTGGTTTAATGCAAGGAAATAAATTAGCATTATCTTTTCATCCAGAATTAACTACTGATTATCGTTTTCATCGTTGGTTGTTATCAAAAGCAAAAGAGAGAAATTTATTCAGGTGATCTTTATTTCAATTAAATTACCAGTTATCAGTTCTGTACCTCCTCCAGATATGGAAGATACTCAAGGCTGTATTCAATGTCAAGCAGGCTCAAAATTAGTTTTGTTCGTTACGGGAAAATGTCATTGGATGTGCGATTATTGTCCATTGTCGGAAAATAGAAGAGAAATTGATATTATGTACGCAAATGAAAGACCTTGTAATGATTTTTCTGAAGTTATTGAAGAGGCAAGAGCAATGAATGCAACAGGCACTGGAATCACGGGTGGAGATCCTATGATGGCTAGAGAGAGATCAATTGAAGCTATTAAACACTTGAAAAATGAATTTGGTTCAAATCATCATGTACATCTTTACACAAGTATTCCATTTAATACAAAATTTGCTAAAGAACTTAAAGAAGCAGGACTAGATGAAATTAGATTTCATTTGTTGAAATTAGAATTAGAAAAATATATTCCCACTATTGAGGCATGTGCCGAAGCGGGAATTTTAACAGGGATTGAATTGCCCGCTGAGCCCGATAAAGGTGAAATTTTAGAAAAATTATTAGATGAATTACAACAAACATCCATTGCATTTGTAAATTTAAATGAACTAGAAATTACAGTTGGAAATTACGAAAATATGGAATTAAGAGGGTTCAATATTAGTAATGAAATTACAGCAGGAGCAGAAGGTAGTGCTGAACTAGCTTTGAAATTAAAAAACAAAGTTACTTCTGGAGATTATAAATTCCATCTCAAGTTTTGTACATCTCAATATAAGGATGCAGGGCAATTAAGAGCACGATTTTCAAGGAGGGCGAAGGCTAATTTACAATTGTGGGAGGAAATTTCAGATGATGATACGATTATCTTTGGCGCAATTTATTCTAGTGTTGAAGATTACAAAGATCATATTATTGAATTAATTCGTGAATTTGAATTAGATTCAAGATGGATAAATTGGAATTCTAAACATGAACGAATTGAATTGCCAATTTCTATTGTCGAAGAAATATGTGAGGAAATTGAAATACCCTGCGCTCAAATTGAGGTTCATCCTACCCATGAAAGATTAGAAGTTGGTTTAGTTTGGTTAAATAATTAAATAAATTGTAAACAAACAAACCATTAAAGTCATTATTGTGTTTATATTCCGAAGGATGAATTAAAGTGCTCAACACCATACAAAAAAGAACTGGAATGGACCTGAAAGTTTTTTTCCAGAAACAAACTTGGCAAGCATTTTTTATTTCAATAATTGTATTTTCTTTAATTGCTTATTCTGGCTTAACTGTTTTCGGAATGACAACTTCAAAATTTGGAGTAAGTGATGATGCACAATTAGCCCCGAATTTTGAAATGATATCTCTGAATAGAACGGGAATTGAATCAAATCATTCTAATGAGACTGGTTGGTTTGAATTAGAAGAACATAGAGGGAAAGTAGTAATTCTTGATTTCATGGCTCATGATTGTCTTGCTTGTCACGGTGTCCAATATCATCTTGAAGAGAAAATGCAGGAATGGTATGATTTAGAATCGGAATATGAATTATTGATTGTTGCAATAGGTGCTTGGTATACTGAACCATTTGATTATTTGAATGAATCAGATGATAATTATCATGTCCCCTATTATTTTACGGGTAAAGGTAGCGACGAGTCTGTTATTGTGAATGAAACGACTAATGAAAGGGGTGATTTGAGAGAATATTACAATGCTTGGACGATTCCTGTAGTTTATGTGATTGATCATGAGGGTTATCTAATTGCAAAAAATACGGGTACTGGATTAGATTGGGACGAATTCGATTCTTCAGTTGAGTTAGCATTAAACGGTGATGCAGAAAACCTTAGATTTGGACTTTCAGAAGTAGATACTTCAATGCTTGGTATTTTTACACTTGGATTATTTTTATCAATTTTAGTCTATTTCTCGCCTTGTGCATTTCCCGTTTTACCTAGTTTTATTACATATTATATCTCATTAGGATCCAGAGAAGAAGAATTAATTGAACAAGGAAAATTAAAGGGTAAAATGCCTAAAGCATGGGTAATTGGATTATTATCGGGATTAGGTATGTGGACCTTCTTTTTGTTTATTGGAATAATTGCGGTAATGATGGGTGAAGCGTTTGAAAAATCGGGAATAATCAGTCAAATAGCATTTATTATTGC
>DAGQ01000102.1 GCA_002498205.1 Euryarchaeota archaeon UBA596 | reverse complement strand
AATGCTGAAATACAATTCAACAGTGTTGTTTTTCCTGAACCAGAAGGTCCGAGTAGAATTACTCTTTCTCCCTCATTAATTGTTAGATTTATTCCGTCTAATGCTTTTACAGTTTCAGAAGTCATCTCATAATGTCTTTTCAAATCATTTAATTGAATTAGAGCCATTATTCTTCACTCCATACGATTTCAGTTTTAACTAATTGTTTTTTTCCGAAAAAGAAACATGCTGTACTAATTAAAATTAAAATTGGTAAAATCATATCAAAGGGGGTATCAAAATTTGTCCACCAAGTTATTAAATTCTGATTTGTATAGATTTGGCTTTGTATTGTAGATGCTTGTTCGTCAGATAATTCCGGATGTATTTCAATTACAAACACGGGCTGGAGTTCATCTTTACTTTCAGGAGCATCTTTAGATGGATTATTTAATGCCTCAACATCAAGATAAAATGTACTTACTACATCTCCTTTGATTATAAATCCTGATTTTGGTTCCGCATAAAGATCTGCTTCTGCATTGAAATAGAGAGGAATCGAGCCAGGTAATGCATCTAAAATTGTTTTAGTATTGAGTAATTTTGCTTGAATTGGACGTTCTGTTGCATTAGTTTCAATACTATAATGAAGAGCATCAATTCCTTTTACGTCTGATGACCCAACACAAGGGATATTAGGAACTATAAACCCAGCAAGATTATATTTTAGATATTTATTTGCCTCACAATCAATATTTGTTCCATCTACCCAGCCACCACTTGCATATCTTAGACCATTGGGTTCCCACTCAACTAAACCATAAGTTCCTTCATACATTTCTTCTGAATGCCAATCTAATTCTGTCAAATTATTTGCAGAAACCAATTTATCTAATTTTGTTAATTCTAATGCGCCAGTATTTCTTACAATCCATGTAGGAGGTATTTCTGGAGATTCTACCCCTTTTTCTGCTAGTTCTGGATTCACATAAAAACTAGCATTAGCATCGAGAGAAAACCAACCTGTAGAGTAATTATCTGAAGATCCAGAAAGAGAAAATGCTGTAGCAGAATCATGCCAACCAAATAACCATTCATTTATTGATAATGTAGTCCAGCGTTGAGATCCTATTTCCTCTAAATAACGAGGAACAACATCATTGTAAATCACATTCATTGTCAAATGTTCTAACGCAAATCCTTGGAATGCATCATTCACATAACCTCTAAATCCACTATATTTGTCAAGTACTAATCCGCCAGGACCATAATCAGGACCGCTTACATCAATTATTGGAGGTGTTGAACCAACTGTAGACATGTAAACCATTCCACCTGCTCCAGTGGTAGTAGTCATACTGTCCAATACACTACCCCCTAATTCATTTCCAAGATTTATAGTTCGATCTAAATCTAAAAATCCACCATTATTTAAACCAAATAGGGGGAAAGAACCATCAATAGGATCTACTCCACCAAATGACATATTTGCATAATCTGAAGCAGTAATATTTTCGGTAGCATTTTCTGGATATGGGTCTCCTTCTGAATCTACTAAATGTTCTCCTGAAACCTCATAAGTAGAAATTCCATTATACCAATTTCCTGTCCATACCATAATATCATCCATACAGGAATTTGAAATTATTCCATAATCTGACATAGTTTGCTCTGAATTTGAATTAGCAGAATCTAAAAAGTGTGTAACCCCATAATAAATTGGTTCACTAGAAGGGCCTTCTGCAAGAATCCCAGTTGGATTTTTAGTCCCTTCTCCACCGTTTAAGAATTCTGAATAATCTGCTTCGTTAGCAAAACAATTACTAAAATTTGTTTCATTGGATTCTTCCTCTAACATTAGCATAGCAAACCTAGCTTCCATTGAATCTCTAATTATTTCAAATACCTGAGGTAATGTAGCAACTTTCAAAGTAGCATATGGCACATTAAGGTTTGAAAGTTGATCCCTAGGATCTTCACCTGGCCCATTACCTTCACAATCAACATCAAAACAACTTTCAAAACTAGCTGATTCTGTATATTCATAAGTAGCATCTGTTGAATTATGGTTCACAAAAACTCTTTCTGTAGTTACTTTGAATGTATAAGGTCCTTTTAATTCAAATTCTGGCGTTTTTGCCCAACCTTCTGGAAATTCATTTAATTCATCAACATTAGTTACATCATAAGCATAGTAGTCACGATAACTTACAGAAGTTAACCATGATTCTGACTCCCATGTATTTTCAGCCGTTCTTATACTTGCTGAATCAATTGTTCCTTGCACCATAGATGTAGCAACAATCGATAATGGTACAGCAAGCACAAGCATTACTGCACCAACAACAAGCAATCCTTTCCCCATATTATTAGGATTCATTAACCATGCCTAACTGAATTAGAAGATAAACGTTGACTTCTATATTCTAAATTAAGCGGTGCATACATAATCAAGAGTGATTTAGGAACGTATAATGGGAAAAGGAGAACGTTTAGAAAAAATATTACCAAATGGTAGAGGTTTAATTATTCCAATTGATCATGCTGTTTCTTCATTTCCTGAAAGAGGATTAGAAAATTTATCAAAATTAATACCACTAATTTCTTCAGCAAATTCAATAATTGCTCATAAAGGAGTTGTTAGTCGCTTTAATGATAAAAGTAATTTCATAATGCACCTAAGTGCTTCAACAATACATGGTGGAGAAAAAGCCGACAATAAAGTTTTGACTGGTTCTGTAATTGAAGCAAAAAAACGTGGAGCAATTGGAGTAAGTGCACAAGTAAATTTAGGTTCAGAATTTGAATCAGAAATGATTGAAAGAATGGGTGAAATTTCAAGACAAGCTTTTGAACAAGATATGCCCTTATTAGGAATGATTTACCCAAGAGGGCCTAATTTAAAAATTGACAAAAATGATATTACTAAAGGCGTAAGTCATGCAGTTAGATTTGCTTTTGAGTTAGGTTGTGATATTGTAAAAGTACCTTGGACTGGCGATAAAGAATCATTTTCACAAGTTTGTAAATCAGCCCCAATTCCTGTTCTAATCGCTGGAGGTGAATTAAACGGAGATCTAGAATCTTTACTAAATCTCATCAAAGATGCAATAGAATCTGGTGCAAGTGGTGTATGTATGGGCAGACAAATATTTGCATCTGAAAATATTCAAGAAAGATGTGAAAAAATTTCTCAATTAATTCACCAAAATTAAAAAATGAGTGGTTTTATGGAAATTTGGTTAAATTGTATTGAATCGTTTCCGCAACAAATACCACATGGAATTGATAAGATTCTCACAACTCAATTAACAGATTCTGAAATTACAAGTATCGTAATTAATAAAGATTTGAAATTAGAAAAAAATAATGAAACTATAGGTTTAATGATTAACATTTCATCAGAAAAAGACCAAAATGATGCTCTATCACTTATTGGTAGTGTAAATTGGATTTTATTAAAATGTGATAACTGGAAGATGATTCCTTGTGAAAATTTGATTGCTGCAGCAGAGAATACTGGAACAAAATTAGCTGCAATTGTTGAAAATGAATTAGAAGTCCCCGCTATTGCTTTTGCACTTGAAATTGGTATAGATGCATTAGTAATAAATTCTAATCTAATAGATTTGGCAAAAATTACAAAATCACAAAGATTAGAAAATAAAAAACAAGAACCTGCCATTAATCTTGATTCTAAATCTATATCCTTTGATTTTGGAAAAATAAACGATATAACAACAATTGGGGTTGCTGAAAGAGTTTGTATAGATACCACAAGTTTACTAGATTTAGGTGAAGGGATGTTATGTGGTTCATTTTCTAACACACTAACATTAATTCATGCTGAAACAATAGATTCAGAATTTGTACCTACTAGACCATTTAGAGTAAATGCTGGTAGTATTCATTCTTATATCCTGATGAAAGACAATACTACAAAATACATTAGCGAATTAAAATCGGGGGATGAAATATTAATTGTAAATAAAAATGGGAATACTAGAATTACAAATATCGGAAGAATAAAATTAGAGAAAAGACCTTTAGTTAAAATCCAATGGATTAATGAAAATAATCTAGAAGGAAATATAATTTTGCAACAAGCTGAAACTGTAAGGTTAATTGATAAAGATTTGAATCCTATATCTATTACAAAATTGAAAAGGGGAATGCAAATTTTAATTCATAATTCAATACAAACTAGGCACATAGGCACCCCAATTAGAGCATTTAGCCAAGAATATTGAAGTGTTACCTCGTAGTCGGGTGCTCGGGGGTAAAGACATAGGACTTCTTGGAGTTGGTGAAGCACATGGTGCTTGTAGCCTATTACATGCTGCTGGAATTGGTTATGGTGCCAGCCTTCCATTGGCATTAAATACAAAGGTTGCACTAAGAGATAATCCGCCAAAAAATGAACCAGATGATCCTGATGGATTACTTGATAGTATCATAAAATCATGGGAAGAAGCTGGATACAAATTACCAGATGTTGAAAATTTATACTGGGCTGTAAGAAGTGAAATTCCCCCTCGACAAGGATTAAAATCTTCATCATCTGTAGCGATTGCTGCACTAAGAGCATT
>DAGQ01000068.1:1800-5161 GCA_002498205.1 Euryarchaeota archaeon UBA596 | reverse complement strand
TTCCCTTGTTCTAAAAGGTCCTCTGGAGAAGCACCATTAGCAATTTTTAATGATTGAGAATGGTCTGAAATTCCTAGATATTCCCAATTTAGTTTTTGAGCAGCATCCGCCATTTGTTCTAATGTTGCCTCACCATCTGAAAGAGTAGTATGATTATGGAATGCACCTTTAATTGAATTAATAGAAATTAGTTCAGGAAGGTTATTTAATTCTGCAGCTTCAATTTCACCTAAATCTTCTCTTAATTCAGGGACGATATAAGGTAAATCTAGAATTTTGTATATGTCTTCTTCTGAATTAGCGTTTAATGAGAATTTTGCTGCTTCTATGCCTTTGAGTTCTCCAATTTGATCTATTGGAATTAAACCAAATTCGTTTAATTTCAAATTTCTATCTAATGCACGTTGTCTCATTCTAATATTATGTTCTTTGGAGCCCGTGAAATAAGCTAAAGTAAATGGAAACATATTTGTTGGAACAATTCTAACCTGTGCATCTATTGTGCCACTTGCTTCCATTTTTTCATAATCTTCACCACCAATTGCTTCAAGGACACCCTCGTCAACATTCCCTATGTCGAATTCATTTTCGAAAATACTTGTATCTAATATTAAGCTTATTTTAGAATCACCAGCACCTTTAATATCTGCAATACCTGGAAGTGAAAGAATTGAATTTGAAATACTTTCATGGTGAATGATGTCAGCACCAACTACTAAATCTAAATCTCCAATGGATTCCTTTTTCCTTCTTGCAGAACCTGCTAATTCTATTTTTTCTACATTTGAAATCTTACTGATTAAATTTTTTAATGCATTTCCATATAGTAATCCAATATCTAACCTTCTTCTTGCATTAAATCGTTTTAATAATTTAATTCCATCTAAAATTCTTTGTTGAGATTTTTTTCCAAAACCGTTTAATTCTTCAATATCTCCTGCTTCACATGACTCTTGCAATTCAATGATATTTGTTATTTCTAATTCCTCATTTAGTAATTTTATTCTTTTTGGGCCTAAGTTTGGTATTCCAAGCATTTCAATTAATCCTGACGGTGTTGTTTCAAATAATTCAATCCAATCATTTGCCCACTCTCCATCTAAAACTGCTTTGGTTATTCCAGCACCTAATCCTTTTCCAATTCCTTTTAAATCCAGTAATCTTCCACTTGCAACGATCTCTCCAAAATCCTCATTTAGTGTTGAAATAGTTCTGCTACCATTAAAATAAGACCTAGTTCTGAAGGGATTTGCCCCTCTTAATTCAAGTAAAACACCAACTTGGTGTAAAGCAGTGGCTATTTGATTTCGACTAAAATGCGGAGGGCCTTTTGCCCTAGGCTTAGGAAGTTTCCAAACACCACCTCCGCCCATATTCTAATGAATACTTGCTATCACTTGAGTATGGTGGTAATTTGTACCAATTGTTTTGAATAATATGCCTCTTACCAATGAACATGAACCTCGAGATTATTGAAACAATAACTAATTTTTCTTGCGGTTTAGCCGTATTTGCTTTTACTATAATTGCTACAGCTTCTAGAAATCCTAAATTTGAGGTTTTGGTACAACAATTAATTTCCGTTTGCTGTATATTTTCAGCTTTTTTATTGACAATTATAGCAATTAATGGAGGGACTTTTTGGTCATCAGAAAAATTAATACCACCTTTGATAGCTTTAAATTTAATAATTATGTTCGCTGCAAGACTTAATCTGAAAGGTAAACAAGTTTCTCAAGGTATGAACCCACACCAAATTGGGAGATTAAATCAAGAAGAATAATTATCTTAAACGTTTAGGAACGTAATCAAATTCTTCCGAAATGATATTATTTTGTTCTGAAACAGATTCTATTGGCTTGTTATTTTTCACAATATACTGGGGCGGTTCTCCATATTCAGGTTCTTTTTCAACAAATCTCTTTTTAGGTATTTCTTGCTTTAAATTACCCTTGAAAATTTTTGTGGGTTTTTTTAGTGATAAAGAAAACATGACAATTAAAAATGTATAAATCGACCAAGCAGGTAGAAAAATTCCAGATGTTTCTTCAATTTTATTTGCTACTTGTTCAACACCTTCGTGCATCCTAGAAAAACTGAATGCTTTACTCACGTCTTCAGTAAGATCATTTCCTTCTAGTGGGTGTTGATTAATGACATAAATAGGTAGTTTCGCAATAGCCGAAGGAGATTCCTGGTTTTGTACCCAAATTTTAACTTCTCCTCCACTTAATCCTAACTCTTCACCCGTGTTTTGAACGCTAAACATTGTTAAATGACCTTGTTCGCCATTCGGTTGCAATGTAACTTCTCTTGAATTCCATTCAGATGAAATACCCTCTAGTGGTGTCCATTCAATTCTAATGTTTACAGAAATAGAATCCATGGGGTTTGTAACTTTACAGAAGAACGAACTTTTTTCTGAGATGATTATCGTATTAGAGGAAGGTTCACAAGCGATTAGTATCACTGGATTCTGTCTTAATCTGTCTTCAGGCCAATAGTCAATATTTTTAGCACCAATTGTTGTGTTATCGCCAAAACCATCTTTATCAATATCTTTCCATTGAGTTTTGTCATTTTCAAACGCATCTGCTCCATTATTTATTGTCCAATTTCCGTCTGCATTTGACCATCCATCTCCATCTGAATCTAAACATCCGATTCTATCTTTAGTTGAATTTCCTTCTATTTCGGGACAATCATCTTGATTCATTGATTGTGATGATGCACTACCCAAAATAATCATTGAAAACGAGAAAAAAAGCAAACAAACAAATACCGAAATAGATTTGTTCATGAGTCCCACAAAACCTTTATGGTTATGAAGTATTGTTTTTAATCATCATTAATTTCTTCTTCTGCTTCTAATTTTTGATTTATGAAGTTACGCATAAATGGAGGTAACTCTCCATTCACAAATACTACGTCGTTTACTTCTTCTAACTTCATCAGTGAATAATAAATTTGCATAGCAGTCATTGGTGTTGATGAGCAACCAGTACATCCCCCTTCAAGGGAGATCATCACATTGCCATCACTTGTATCCATAACATTTACAATTCCGTCATGTTGATCTAAAATTTCTTGTACAGGTCCAATGGACTCGTGAATTTTACTAATCTCTATGTCTGCCATAAACTTCATTCTTGTGAAAACATTCTACTAATTCAAACCTTGTATAGAAACTCAAATATGAGTATGGATTTATAGAATACTAAATGCGGATATTAGTTCTCGACTTATTGGCTGAAAGATCAGAATTTGGTCATGGAGGGAATATTGAGATGGTAAAACCATTTACAGAATTTCATTCAGAACTTGAAGTCTTCCTTATTACTCCCCAATATGAGGATTTGCT
>DAGQ01000068.1:0-1417 GCA_002498205.1 Euryarchaeota archaeon UBA596 | reverse complement strand
TATTGGGATGATGAAACTGTTTTCAATTCAATAGTTTATGAAAATATTGATAATTCAATTGTGAAATTTATTCGAGTATTAACACCTCTTGGTAGTGTGGGAGAATTGTCTGATTGGTTAAAGAAAAATGATATTTCTTGTGTTTTTTGTTCAGGTTCCAGAAGAAATGTCTCGCAACCTGAGCCCTGGATGGAACCAGCAAAAAAAATACTTAGAGGTGCAATTAAAGCAGAAATCCCTGTATTGGGAATTTGCTTCGGACATCAATTACTTGCGGATGCACTTGGTGGTGAAGTCATTCGGTCTAATCATAGGACAGATGCAATATATAATTTAGAATTATCAAAATTGGGATTAAAAGATCCCTTATTTGATGGCTTATTGAATGAAGGTTCAGGACCTGTAACTTTGTATACTCATCAAGATCATGTAGTAGATATTATTGGCACAGAATCAGTAAAAATAGAATTATTAGGTTCTTCAAAACATTGTAAAAATGCAGCAATTAGGGTAAGTATGGAAGGAAAGTTGTTACCTGTATGGGGTGTTCAATTTCATCCTGAAGCAAGCCTGCCTAGAATCGAAAGGTCTTACAAATTAGGTCATATATCACTAGAAGAAAAAGAAAAATTCAATCAAGAACATGATGGTGCTAAGATATTAGAAAATTTTGCCACTATAGTGAATTTGAAAACCTAAAAAACAAACAAAATAGTGCGTGTTTTGTTTCAAGGTACTATTCCATTAATATACAGCATTGTTGAGGGTGCAATAGGTGAAAAGATTTGGAACTTGAAGACTTACCTTTAGATGTTGGAGAATTAGGTGTAATAATTTCGTTACTGGGTTTAGGAATAGCATTTTTGTTGTATAAGCAATTAACAGGTAAAAATGTTGAGAATGAAACAGTTGCAAGTATTGGAGAAAAAATCCAATCAGGTGCAATGGCATTTCTAAATGCAGAATATAGGATTTTGATAATATTCGTATTAGTCGTGGCAGGCTTATTGTTTGCTGGTGGGCAAACAAATGATGATCTCGGTTTAGAAGTATCAATAGCATTCTTGTTAGGTGCTTTTGCTAGTGGATTAGCAGGAAATATTGGAATGCGTGCTGCCACAGCAGCCAATACAAGAACAGCAATGGCTGCGAATTCAGAAGGACAAGGTGCCGCATTACAAGTAGCATACAATGGTGGTGCTGTAATGGGTCTTTGTGTTGGTGGCTTAGGATTGCTAGGAATTTCAGTAATGTATGTTATGTACGGAACTGTAGATAAAATCACATACATTTCTGGTTTTGGTATGGGCGCTTCGAGTATAGCTCTATTTGCTAGAGTTGGTGGAGGTATTTACACTAAAGCTGCAGACGTAGGAGCAGATTTAGTTGGTAAAGTCATGGCTGGGATACCAGAGGA
>DAGQ01000074.1:32522-56711 GCA_002498205.1 Euryarchaeota archaeon UBA596 | reverse complement strand
AACAGGTGGTTGGGATCTTACTGGTGGTTCAGATCCGTGGTATATGAAGCGCGCAATAGATTATGTAATTGCAGAACATGCACATTTTATTTTCGATGCGGATAGAGCTTATCCAATTGGAGATATTAACCCAAGACCTCCATTGTATACTTGGAGTCTTGCACTTGGAGGTTTAATTTTATCTCCAATTCTCGGAATTAGTGCTGAAAACGCTGTATGGTGGAGTGTTGGAGCATTACCTGCAATTTATGGTGCATTGATAATATTCCCTGTTGCTGGAATGGCAAGAGAAGTATTTGGAAAAGGTGCGGGTGTTTTAGCAGCTTGGTTAATTGCATTTATGCCAGGGCATGTGAGCCATACAACTTTTGCTTTAGCAGACCATGATGCATTTGTATTATTATTTGCCACAGTAGGTTTCTATTATTACATACAAGCAATGAAAAATACTAATGAAGATAGAATTTTATCTAATTCCAGTTGGAAACCATCTTACATGATTGAAGGATTTACAAAGGTATGGGATAATCAAAGATTAGCTACTTCCTATGCAATACTTTCAGGGGTTTCTTTTGCAATTGTTGCTTTAGCATGGAAAGGTTTTGTTTATGCTCCATCTATAATATTTGTATTTTATATGATTCAGATTTTATTTAATTTGTTCAGAAGAAGAGATAGTATGGCTATTACTGTACTTACAGTAACAATGTTGCTAGCACTTTGGCTAACTGCATTACCTTTCTACATGCATCCAGCATTAGGGTTACTGCTTAATGGTGAATTCCAAGCAATGTTTTATATTACGGGATTAATTTTAATTTCTGGTTACATTGTTTGTTCAGCTAGAGATAAACCTTGGTTGATGGTAATTGGTACTGTAAGTGCTCTAGTGGTATTTCCACTATTCTTATTGTGGCTACAATGGTCGCTTAATTATTCTGACTTAGGTGCTACTTTGTTCACAGGTGGAGGTTATTTTTCACAAAACAAGATCTTTGGCACAATTGCCGAAGCACAAGCACCTTCTAGAGGGTTATTGTTTGGTAGTTTTGGTGCTTTCATCTTTGTTGCTGCATTATGTAGAGGGTTTGGATTGACTTGGGATGGTTTAAGACATAGAAAACTTCCCGAATTGGTTTTGGCTGTATGGGTTTTACTTGCATCTTATATGGCTTGGAATGCTGGAAGATTCGTATACAATGCAACACCCGTGATGGCAATTGTAGGTGCGGGTGCACTTGCATGGTTATGGAAAGTCTCTAATTGGGATGAAATGATTAAACAATGGAGAAGAATGGGAATTAATACTCCAGGGGCTAGATTTACTTCAGGTAGAAAAACTGTGATTAAAAACCCAGGATTCATTGCAATATTTATGATATTTATTATGGTATTTTCTCAACATGCAACATATGGTATGGATGCAGCAATTCCTAGAGGTAGTGAAAAAGCTTCAGACGTCGATGAAGAGTTATATAATCTAATTCCAGACTTTTTAAGATGGACAAACTTAGTTGATGGGACAGCATATGAAGATGTTCAGGGTTATTGGTTTATGAATTCATTCGGTCCAGGATTTAATGACTATTATTGGAATTCAGCATATGACTGGTTGGCTCAACAAGATCAATACCATGAGGGTGTGACCGATAGTTCAATCTGTGAAAATGAAATGGATGGCTCTTGGAATTCAGATATAGGAAAATGTATGATGAAGTTTTCAGATAAACCAGCATTTGTTTCATGGTGGGACTACGGTTTCCAAGCATTAACTCAGGGACAGCATCCTACTGTTGCAGATAACTTCCAGACAGGTATTCCTACAGCAGGTAATATGTTACTTTCAAGAAGTCAAGATGATCTTGTTGCAATGTTCATAATTAGAGTTGGAATTGGTGATGTTGTTCATGGTGGAGATGGTTCAGATTATTCAAAACAGTTTGAAAAGGTTATGTTAGATTCCTTGTCTTCTCAAGAATATGATGAATTCCATTTAGTCACCCGTGAATTGACACAAGAATTGGCTAAAGAACGTATGTTCGAAGTTTATGAATGGACCGAAGAAACAACTAATCAAGGTATTTTAGCACTTGCTAGAGGTTATGTAAATACTGATGGATTAAAAACAGATGATTATGTTTGGAGAATTTATGAAGGAGAAGTACAACTTGGTGAAGATTATACATCTGAAGCCGAGGCTAGATCCGCTTTTGAAGATCGAACTGCTAATCGTGAAATAATGACAGAATATGTTGATGATAGTAGTGGTGAAACATTTGATCAAAGCCACTATGTTGTTGGTGATTATTGGTATACTTCTGATATAATTAACAAATATAATGATGCAGGAACATCAATTCATAGGCAAAATTCACAAATTGCACTTGGAACTCAAGTTTTAACTGGCTCTTTAGATAGTGAAGAGTTAAATGATCTGTATAATGCTATAATTGGCTTGGATATTTATGAAGTACAAGATAGTGAAGGTGCTCCAGGCGAAATGATCACTAGAAATCACGAAATATCATATTTTGCTATTGATACGAGATTATATCCAATGGGTGGAGGAGCATATTCCGATTCATCTTTCAACAGAGGGAATCCAACAGGAATTTTCTACGCACCTACAATACTTTCTGGTCAAAACCCTGATCATTTTATGGATACCGTTTATGAAACTCAGAGAGGTTCAGAAAGTATTATTGAAAGAACAGCTGAAGATTTTAATGAGCAATATAAGATGGATGTATTGAGAAGTCAAAGTGGGGGAGATGTAGAAGTTATTCAATTAGTTGATGTAAGATATGACCATACAGAGGCATTTTATGATACTATGTTAGCTAGAGCATATATTGGATATGGTGCTGCAGATTTAGGCTTAACAGATTATTCAGGAGTTATTTCTGCTTCACCTAAACCATTACTTTCATCTTCATATTCTGGAACACCTGAGTCTGTTTTAGAATCTGCTTGGCCTCTTCCAGGTGCAATGATGAATCATTTCGTAATTTCGAATTGGTATGACGAAAGAGGTAATTATGATACCTTTGGACTTGGTGAAGCAAATTTTGGTGTAAAAGTTCTAAAATACTATGCAGGAACTGAAGTTTGTGGTACGGTTTCAGTACCTGAATTAGATACTCCAATTGCTGGTGCAACTTTATTAGTTGAAAGAGATGCATTCAGTGGTGAAGGTTCAGAAGATTTAGACGCAAGAACCTACTGGATTCCAATAGGAACAACCACAACAGATTCTGATGGAGATTACTGTTTTACTGCACCAGCTGGAAGGATTCGTGTTACAGCATTGACAGGCGAATTTGATAGTGCTGCAGATCTTTTGACAATACAATCTGGAGAATTAGACATTTATACAATGAATTTAGATATTATTGGACAAAATTCTGGAGAACGTGTAGTTAATCCAATTACTGGATTACTTTCAGAAGTTTCTGGAATGATGTGGTTAGGTGAAAACGAAATTAATATTACAGCTAATCAAGCTGAAAGAGTTTCAACAACACCTTTAGAAGCAGTAAATATTGAATTAGAAACATCATCTGCATCAGGAGTAGTTAAATGGGTTGGTGACGGAGAATTCGCAGGATTACCTCTTGTCGAAACAGACTTTGTATTAGAAAACCTTTGGAATGATGAAATCTCTTATGATGTAAGTACAATAAATAAGACTGTTTCTGGTGAAGATTTGGTAATTAGTGGTGATGGAACAGCAGTATTCTCTGAATATGAAGGTATAATTGAATCTAATAAGGAAATTCAAGTAACTGACTTTACAGGTAATTACTCTCGTAGACTTCAAGTTGGCCAATCTTACACAGGTAATGGTACCTGGAGTGGAGAAGGAAGTTTAGATGCAAGTTGGGTTGATGGAGATAATATTAGCGCTTGTGAAAATTCCACAGTTCCAGCAGGAGAAGAAGTTTGTTCTGAAGGTTCAGGTCAATATTTGATTAATGGAACTGCAGTTGCAAGTGGACGTTTTACATCGGGTGCTCTTACAGAATTTACAACTTATTTGACAAATGCTACATTTGAAGCAGGTGGAAGATTTGTAGGAAAAGGAACATTTGAGGGCGAAGCATCTTACACAGGAATTGGTGATTATAGTGGAGATATGGTTGTAGCAGGTTCATTTTATGCAAATGATATTGCTCCAGGAGAGTATAAAATGTACGCTGTCTTCAATAATGGAAGAACTTCTGATGTAATTGAAAAAATAACTGTAGGTTTAGAAGGTTCTAAAGATTTAGATTTAAGTATAGCTGGTCTAAAAGTATCAGGTATAATTTCAGATGAAGACGGACTCGCACTAAATACGACAGTTGAGATACTTGATTTAGATTTGGAATCTGATGATTGTACTGATGTAAATCTTGATGATGGTATTTGGGTTGATAATAGTGGTTCATTATTTAGTCCCGGCGTTACTTGTTTAAGATTTAGTTCTGGCGAAGAAGGAAATGTAAGTATTGGTCCATTATCTCCTGGAAATTATAGTGTTAGAGTAGATTTAGATGGGGATAATCAATATGAACTAAATAGAACACTGGTTGAAGAAGATGATATATTGTCATTTAATGGAGTAATCTTAGAACATGGAGATGTAGAATTTACAATTAGTCCAGCAGTAAGAAATGAGACGACCCCTAATCAACCAGATATTATTGATGCAAGTGGAATATTAGTTAGTTTCACATCAGTTGAAAATGGCAATGTTGTAAATGCAACATCTAATGAAACGGGCGTAGTATTTGTTGAATTGCCATTAGGTGATTGGATAATGAAAAGTAGAACTGGTGAAGATCTACTCTTGTGGAGCGAATTTAATTTAGAACAAGAAGAATTAAATTTAGATTTATTTGAATTTTCAAAAGCTGTTATGGTTAATGGATACGTTGCTAAAATAGTTACAGATGAAAATGGAACACAAGTTCCTCAATCACTTAATTCATTACCCGTGAATTTCAGAAGTGGAAGTATTGAAGTAATTGTTGAAACTAATGGAGAAGGAGAATTTGAATTAGAACTCCCTTCAGGAATGGAATTTGATGTGACAACATTAACGCCAGATAAGATGGTTGCAGCTAAACATGTTAATATTTCAACAGACATGGATGATATTAATTTAATCATTAATGAGAAATTAAGTCTTTCATATAATTATGCTGGAAGAGTGATTTTAAATCCAAATAATGTGACTTATGATAATAGAATTCCTGATTTCGAAACATTTGAGGTATTTGCAGAATACGTTGGAACTCAGGGAGATTCATCTTTGGACATGTTCATGGGAGTTACTTGGGTTTCTAGTGTAGATTCAGATGGAAGGTATGATTTCATACTTCCTACAGGTAATTATTCAATTACAGTGAGTGAAGAAATGTTAGGTGTTTCTGAAACAATTCTAAGTGCGAACCAATCAGTAGGGACAACACCAGATGCATTAAATTGGACAGTCGATGCATTCCCAGATCCAGTATCAGTTCAAATTAGAACTTTTATTGACGGAGGAGATAAATTATTTGAAAATGGTACTCCTGTGAGCGTTGAATTTAGATTAATTTCTACAGGTGTAGATCAGGAAATAATTAATGTTACATCAGAGATGTTTACTGAAGATGGTATTTTGGATATGGATTTATCATTTGGACAATATTACTTAGAAATGGATGCTCAAGATGTGAAGAATGGTAGTGAATTTGATACAATATTTGCAATTACTCCTGACCCGATTTCGATTGGAGTTTCAGGAATTGAGGAACCTGTTGATTTAGTATTACAATCATTGTGGAAGGTTGAAATAGATATTAAAGATCAAAGTTTTGCACCTGCAGAAAATGTAACAGTTGTCTTTGATTATACAGATAATGAAAACTTCTTGTTAGATTTACGAGTAGATTCTGATTCCAACGGTACTGTATTACATTATGTTCCTGCAGGGAACTATACTGTAACGATTGGTCCTAATGATGTAGATGGAACTACACAATCATTTAGAGCATTAGTGACTATTGATGAAAATCCAGACAATAGAACATTTGAATGGAGAACATTAGAAGTTGCTAAACTAAATTTAACACTATTTGAATTGGGAGGAATCTCTAATGATAGTTTATTGAAAGGAATCAGTTTGACAGCAGTTTCTAATGATGGTCTTGGAGAAGTAACTTTACCACTATCAAATCAAACTGCATTTGTTTCAGCTACATTATTCCCTGGAGATTGGAATTTGAAATTAAACTACACAGATGACTTTAATGGTGTAAGATGGATTTTAGATGATTATTCAGTAGGCGTATTATCAGAAAATGAAACATTTACTGGAGATCTTGAACTTACTAGATATGTTGAAATTAGTGGAAATGTATATTGGGACTTTAATGAAGATGGAGAATTCCAGAATGGTGAGGAATTAGACGAATCAGAAATTGAAGTTAATTCTAATGAATTCGAAACTTTGAATATGACGACTGGAACTGATGGAAGCTGGTCTTTCTACGTTCCAGCAAATGATAATTATACAGTAAATGTAAGTCGTTTAGGATTTACATATAATAATTCATTAGTAGTTGAAGTAGAGAATAATAGTATTAATCAGGAAGGTCTAGATGTATCTTTAGATGCTGATAATGTTTTAGTTTCAGGTAAGATTGAAATTCAATATGGATTTGAGAGTATTAGTGATGATATAATTACAGATATGAGCGTTGAATTAATTCCAGCAGCTGATGAAGGTTATGAAAGAGAGAATGTAGATATTTCAATCGAAATTAATGAAGATGGTGAAATTGTTTGGAATGCAACAGTAGCACCAGGAAAATGGGTATTCCACGCAGAATCACCAAATTATCATATGGTCGTATATGATGCATTTGAAGCCGAAATAATTGATGGTGGTGAACATAATACTACAATTAAGGCTGGTGGATATTTACCAATCAGTACAAGATGGACAGATTTCTCTGGAGATGAAAGGGATATCCTCAGTTTAGAGTCTACAAATTCTACAATCACTGATTTAGTTCCTTTAACGTTAACTTTGAATGAAGCAAAATGGAATATTACAGTATCTGAGACCGCTGAAATTTGGTTATTGCCTGCAGGGTCATTACAAATTTCAGGCGAGTTTAATGTATTGGAGATGAATATGGAGATGGAATATGTTGGTGATACTTTAACAGGTGCTTTCCCACCTGGATTTGGAGATGATGGTTCACTTTCAATAGTTACTTCTGCTGAGGCAGTAGTTGAATTCAATCGAGTATTAATCCATGATGTTGAATTTTCAATCTCTCAAATTATTTCAAATGGTGAAACAGTTGATTATGTTGAAGATGAAATGATTAATGCAACTATAAGAGATTTAGATGGAGATGGAATTACTGATGATTATTATGATATTGAAATCACGATGGATATAGATTATCTTGGAAATATTGCTACAGAAAATTACACATTTATGGCATCTGTTTCAGGTGCTGATAAAGATGATTGGTTAGTTACATTTGAGGTTGGAGATACATTTGAAGAATTTAAAAATATGAGTTTTGGAATTAGTGAGTCTCCAAGTAGTGGAGAGATATTAGTAAAAATTAAATTACCAAATGGAGAAAATAGTATTTCTTATGACACAGGTCATAATGTGAGAATTTTAGCAACATCAAGTACTGGAGAATCTAGCAGTTTTGATATTAAAGTTCATATTCCTCAAGAGTATTCTCTACAAGCAAATGGACCTGAAACAGTTGGAATGACCTCAGGTGGGGGAACATCCGCTTTCAACGTAAATGTTGATAATCTAGGGAACGGTGATGATAATGTATTCTTTGAAATAGATAGTTCTGAATTACCTGACACTTGGAGTGTTTCAGCTCCAATGTCTAGGACAATTCCAGCTAATGGAACCTCCGCTGTAGGATTTACTGTGACAATGCCTGAATTTACATACGAAGGATCATATACAATTGTTGTGAATGTAACTAGTGAATCTGGTCTAAAAGTTCCTGTTGAAGTCCTCGTTCAGGTTGCAGAAGCAGACCTTAGAATGGATACTCCAAGTATGGGGCCAGGAGGAGGAATTATTCATCAACCTGTAGATTTCTCAATACTAGTACACAATGACGGATTAATTCCAGCAGAAGGTGTTATTGTGACAGGTTATCTTGAAGAATTAAATCTAACCGCAACTTCATTACCAATTACAATCTTACAAGAAAGTAATGAAACAATCACAGTGTTATTTGATACAGATGAAATTGGAGCGGGTGAATATAAATTTACTTTCACAATAGATGCAGGTACAACACCAACTGTAAGTACTCCTGAACCTGTTGAGTTAAATCAAGTAAAATTCACTGCAGATAATGAAGCTAAACAACCAAATATTGTACCGATCATAATCGTCTTGATCTTTGCTTTAGGAATTTATTCATTCATTAAAAGTAGAAGGACTGGAGCCGGACCAGGGTTTTAATGTCAAGTCATTTAGAATAATATCATTGGGTGATATTAGTGGCTCGTGAATTAAATCATTTGGAACTAATTCCTGAACCTAATGAACCACGGATATTAACTGCTGTAGATCCTGAGACATTATATGACGAAGATGATGAATTTCGTACAATTACCACTGGATGGCCAACACAAAGAATTGCATTATTGCATGTTAGTAATAGAAGAGTAAGGCCTTCAGGCCTTCTTTTATTTTTAACGATGGCAATAGTTGTGTGGATTTTATTACAACCAATATACACCATTCTTGATGACGTACAGACACCTGATTCTGAATGGGCTTACCAATTTGCAGGAATTAGACAAGCACAAGAACTTGGTCTGACTGGAAATGGAGTTAAAGTTTGTATTATTGATACGGGTGTAGATTTAGATCATCCTGATTTGGAATACCTAAAAGGAAATATACTTTACAAAGATTTTGTTTCAGATAGTATAGAACCTGTAGATTATGCAGAAGACGGCCATGGAACCTTAATTGTTGGATTATTGGCTGCTAATGGATTATTGAAGGGTTCAGCACCCGGTGTAGAATTAATGGTAGTTAGTGCTTTAGGAACTGATGAAATGGGTAGTGATAAAGCAGTATCAGATTCAATATTGTGGTGTAAGTCAAGAAATGCAGATATAATCAGTATGTCATTAGGTGGTGCACAAGATATTGAAGATCCTCTAGATAATTTGGCAGTTGAAGCTGTTGAACAGGCACTTAATGTTGGAATTTTTGTAATAGCTGCTGCAGGAAATGATGGAGGTTTAAATGATGATGGTAGGGTTTCTGTACCTGCTAATGTTCCTGGAGTTATTGCAGTCGGTGCATTAAACTCAGATGGAACCTTGTGGGAAAAAAGTAGCAGAGGAGATAATCTTGCAGGTTATGGAGATAATCCCCGAAATTCACCTAACGAGAAACCAGAAATCACCGCTCCGGGGGTAAATGTAGTATCTACATGGGTAGATGGAGCATATACCTCTAGTACGGGGACTAGTGATTCAACAGTATTTGTTACTGGAGCATTAGCATTGTTACTAGAAGCCAATCCTTCACTAAAGCCAACTTGGGATAATACTGATCGAAGCGGTTGTATTTCAGTTGTAAAAGAAGCATTGATGGATAGCGCAATCCCTTACCAAGCACAATCAATTCCACATGATGATAGATATGGATATGGTGCTCTAAATGCTGTAGGTTGGATAGGCGCTTTAAACGGAACAATTGATTGTTGATTTTTAATAGAAAATCTGAACCTTTTTGCGGATGTATTTTAGATAGATTATGTAGTCGCTTACAGTGGTAGACGTGGTATCCTCATCAACATCTCGTAGTTTTTTCTTATGTCTTTTAATGATTTTAAGTTCAATGTCAGTTGCAATTTCATTTTCTCCAATCGTTTCTGCTAATAGTATTAATCAAACAGATGGTAGTGAAGGAAATAATGAAATTAACGGAATTGAAGTTTGGAGGAATACACATAATCTAGTTGGAAATGTGACAGTCCCTCCTGGTGCAAAATTGATTATTAATGCAGGAGCTTCAATAACTTTAGCAGCGGGTTCTGCATTAATTGTAGATGGTGCTATTTGCGCAGGAGATACAAGTTGTGGTTCTACAGCAGGAGGAACAATTAGTATGACTTGGCAATCTCCTGCAGATGAAACTCAAAGTACATGGTGTGAAGATCTTGAATTTAGTTGGGATGCATCTTGTGGTGAAGGAATTGTTTTGAATTCTGGTATAGATGAAGCTATTTCTAGTATTAAAAAAGTATCAATTAATAGTGCATACGGCTATCCTATGCTAATTGGGCAAAGTAAAGAGTATGCGGCATTAATCTTTGATGGTACAAGTATTAATGCTGATGATTTAACATTTACAAATATAAACACGTCAAGTGTTTTAGTTACCAATCAAGCTGCACCCGTATTGTCGAATAGTGCATTTATAGCAGGTAATGATGAACAAGGATTCAGAGGACCTGCAATTTCTGCATATACTTCAGGAAAAAATCAACAAGAACGCTTTACAATCCTAAATTCCGATATTACAGGAACGACAAATGGATGTGGGCAGAATTCTGGTGGTTTATCTTCCCTTTGGGTTGAAAATAGCCATATTTATTTTGACGGAGTGAAAATGATTCCAAATGCGGAGGGAACAAATACAGATTATGGTATGAATCTAAGAAATACCGCTGGAGAGGTTTTAAATTCAGAATTTACTGTTGAGTGTAATGGAGTATTTGTGGATTCAAGAAGAGTTATTGAATCAGGAGGAAATGAAATTCATTATCCTATTTATATAAATTCTTCAACATTTACTTCAGTTGGCGCCGCATCTCTTACTATCAAACAAAATGGATTTGTATTCCTTGATGATGTTGAGATAAGTGGTTCACAAGAAGGTTCAGGAATTTTCGTAAGTTCTTCAGAATTATCTGTAATGAATTCAGAGATTCATAATATCACGGGATATAATGGTGTTTATATTCAAGGAGAATCTGATATCTCTATCCACAATACGAAAATTGATACTGTTGCGAAAGAACCTATCCTATTAGGAGAATATCATTGGGATGATGAGAATTGGAATACAGGAGTTTCTGAACCCTATGCTGCTAGGTTAAAATTAACAAATAGTGAAATTATTAACGCTGGAGGTGCTTGTAATTCTAAAACCGTTTATGGTGAGACTGGAAATACAGAAGGAACCTTTGAATGTCCTGCAGTACATGTCTACATGGGTTCAGCAACACTTTGGAATAATACAATAGATGAAACTGTAGGTGATGGAATCCGAGTAACTGGTGGAATTGTAGATATTAGAAATAATACAGTTACAGCAGGCGAGTATGCAGCAAGAATTGCGAGTTACAATACAAAATATTCCGCAGACAGTAGTCGAGAATATACAGGAAAATATGGCTCAATAGCATATTTTTCAAATAATACATGGAATGTTGACGCTCAAACGTATAATATTACTGAGAGTAGGGTTGCCGTTCAGTCAGAAACAATTCCAGTTCCATCTGCATCTGGAGTATATTCTATCGGATTAAGGTGGAAAGGATCTGCGATAAATTGTGATACTACAATGTATACTGATTGTTTGAAAGTTCCACCAATGTATAGTAATTTATTTTCTGAAAATGTATACCCCGAAGAGATTCCAATGTCAATAGAATTGAATCCTAATGCAACAGTATTCGCGTTCGCAGATTTAGATATTAGCTTAGATAATATTCATATTGGAAGATTAAATAGTGGTGCAGGGAAACATCAAAATATTGTTCAACAAGGAGAACTTGTAAGATATCGTGTTTTAGCAAATGGAGAGACTGTCCCTGGTACTGATATCACGGTAAAAGATAGCCATGGGAATGAATTGTATAATTTAACTACAGATGAATATGGGATGACTCCACAAATTGTTTTAGCAAGTGACTTCCATCTTGATTTCACAGGGTTTGGCGTTTATCCAGATGGATTAGTAAATGATCCTTTAGAGAATTCATGCAATGATGATTTAGATAATGATGGAGATTTATTGTATGATAATGATGACCCTGACTGTTTTAATGGTGGGAGAGAGTTATCAAAATATTATATTGATGCATGGAAATTTGATAAAGGTTCGGCCACAGAATCAATCACCTTAACTTCACAAATTGAAGGTGTTATTGATTTAGTTAACCTTGCACCAACAGTTGGAATTGACATTCAATATCCTGATAATTCAGCATTTAAGAGGTGGATTAACGTTACTGGGACTTCATTTGATGGTTCTACAGAAAGAGATCCTGGAACTTATAATTCTGATTGGGAAGCATTACTAGGGCATATGGGAACTGTTGATAGAGTTGAGATACGATTACCTGGAGGTTCTTGGGATGATGGAATTCTCGCTACAGATACTAGCGGTTTCGATGGAGATACAGTTACTCAACAGAATTGGCCTTGGAGAACCTGGTCATATAATTTAGATATGACGACTCAGCCAGAAGCCGATTATCAATTTGAATTTAGGGCCTTTGATGGTGTTGAATATAGTCCCATTGTTTCTCGTTCATTTCAATTAAATACAGTAGCACCAACGGTTTTATTGACATCACCTCAAGATAATTCGGAGCATAGTCAAAATACTGTTACATTTAGAGGGTCAGCTACAGATACATATTCTGGTGTTAATTCACCAGATTTAAACAAGATTCATATTAAATTTATAAAAGAAGATGGTTCTACTTTGCCAAATGAGGAATTTACACCTACAGATTGGAGTAATTGGGAATATGTGTGGGATTTCAGTCCTCATTCATCTGGAATTTACAATGTTCAGGTTTGGGCTAGTGATTCAAAATTCTGTAGATATGATGTCGGTGAATGTATCCCTGTAGAATTAACAATGACAATAAATAATGAAAATGCATTACCTATTGTAGAAATTTATGGTCCATCTGGTGATGTTCAAGGAAATGAATTAACTAGAATTTTTGGATATGCTAATGATTTAGATGGAGATATTAGTAGAGTGGAGGTTAATATTACAGATTCAACAGGTAGTTGGACAAATTTACCTAATATTTATCAATTTGAGGGTACTAATTGGGAGACTTATTGGGATACTTCAGAACTTGAACATCTAAGTGAATACTCAATTAATGTTAGAGCGTATGATGCTCAAGATTACAGTATTGTGAAATCAACTAGTATTGTCATTCTTAATCCCGATGAAGAAGTAGATCCTCCTCAGTTTAATCAAACATCATGGGATGAATATTTAGGAGGCGGATCCACCGTCAAGATTTTTTGTGATAAAGGTTCTAAATCTTTAGAGAAATGTGGTTCAGGTTTAGAAATGGATTTAAATCAATTTTTTGTACATTCTAGTGGTGAACAATTAAGTTATACAATCGCAGGAGACGAAGAAGATTTCAATGAACATGATCAATTTATGTTCAAGGTATTAGAAATAAACCCTCAAACAGGAATTTTAACATATAATCCTGCAACATCCACAATGAGTACCTACTATTCAGAAGAAACTCAATGGAGTTTTATTGGTGTGAAACTGAAGGCAACTGACTCTTATAGTCAATCAATAGAGTCTCCTGAATTTAATATAGTCATCATAGCTGTAGAGTTCACATTTGAACAATTTAACAGTGAAGAGGTTAATACCGAAAATCCAGCAATTTACATAGGAACTGGAAGGCCAGGTCAATCTGTCAAAGCATACATGACAGCTGGAAAAATTCCTCTTGGAGAAGCAATTGTAGATGAAGAAGGAACATGGAGATTAGAAATCCCTAGAACTTTCTTCCCTGATGATGGAGGACTTATTGATGTAGAATTTGAATATGCAAGTGATTCATATCTTGTTTCTGGAGGACTATCAGTAGAAAGTCCAGATGAGGGAATTTCATTGATGATGATTGGATTAATTGTCATTGTAATTATTGGGTTATTAGGAGTATTAGCATTTTTATTCATTGAATTTGAGGATGATGATGAAGATGACTTTTTAATACAAGATCAAGAAGGAGTTACTGATACATATTCGTGGGGAAATCAACAACAACAACAACAACAACAACAACAAACAGTAACCACACCATCAGTTCAAGTTGCAATGACTGATTCTAATCCAAATTTAGAAGCATATGTACAGCAATTAATTGCGCAAGGTTACGATGAAAATACTGCAAGATCATATGCAGAACAATACAGAGACCGTTTTTGAGTTCTGAGCATTTAACCAAGGCATTCATAACCTATTACAATAAACATGGAACGGGAGAATCATGAATAATCCAAAGCCAGGCGTGCAAGAACGAATTCTTTTGCATCTTAGAGACTATGTGGCATTTATTGAATCAGTTGAAGTTCCTTTTGCGTTATCTCAAATGGGGATTGCAAATGCAGTTGCTATTGCAAGAAGTAATGTTCCGCGAGCAATTTCAGGATTAAAGGAACAAGGACTCTTAATTGAAAGACAGGCTCATGTTTCTGGAGTAATGCGTAAAAGAAAATCTTATTTTTTAACTTCAATCGGTGCAGAGATTGCAGAAGAAACATGGAATAGATTAAGTGAATATTCTTTTTCAGTACTCACTAATGATGATGAATTATTAGAAACTACTTTGGGTTCTTGTAGTGATGTTTTACCTTTTCAAATTAGGCCCGTAGATATTCTAAGATATCTTAGAGATGATGGTGTTTTAGATATTACAAAACTATCCCCAGAATTAATTGAGAGAGATTTAACCAAAAGAGTTGAAAAACAACTTACTTCATCCCTTGGTGATTTACCTCGATTACGGCATTTTTATGGGAGAGTTACAGAATTACAAGCCATTTCAGAAAATTTAGATGATGGGGCTTCTGCGATTTTAATACCTGGAATCGCAGGAATTGGAAAAACAAGTTTAGCTGCTAAATTATTAGAGAATTATACATTTAGAAGAAATCTAATTTATCACAGATGTCAACTTGGAGTTGGTGGCCGCCCATTTTTAGAAGATCTTGGTGCATGGCTTAGTTCAATTGGAGTTGAAGAACTTAATGACTATTTAGAAGCAAGTTCAGTACCCAGAATTGATGAAACAGTAGAATTATTGATAAATAGTTTGAAAAATGTACCTGCATTAATTGTGATTGATGATTATCATAAAAACGATGAGGATATCTTTTACAAAATAATTTACAATTTTACATTAAGAATTAATGAAATGGATGATGGTTTAGGATTAGTAATTTTCTCAAGGTCATATCGTCCTGTACTGCCATTAAGAGATAATGAAGGAAAAGCAGTAAGTACAATTTTACCTCTTGATGGTTTAGATCCTGAAGCATCAAAGAATTTATTAAACTCATTTGAAAGTATTAAAGATGACGATTTTGAACGAATTTATGGTGTGTCTAAAGGTCATCCATTAGTATTAGAATTGATAAATAGAGGTGCTTCAACAATTGAACATCATGTAACATTAGAAAATTATGTATCGCTTGAAATTTTTAATAAATTATCTGCAGAGGAAAAAAGATTGTTACAATCATTAGCTATTTTCCGTGAACCTATTCCTCTCGAAGCATTAACTAATTTAGATTTAGATCTTAATACTTTAGATAATTTAGTTGAACAAGGTTTGGCTAGAAGAGTTGACTCTGAAAATTATGATGTTCATGATTTGATTAGAGAATTCATATTTAATGGAATAGATGAACAAATTTCAACTCCATTACATATGTCTGCTGCAGACTGGTACAAAAAGAAATTACATACTCCACAAGATATTATTGAATATTTACATCATAAAATTAGTTATGCTGATTCAGAAGATGCTGCTGAAGAAGTAGCATTAAGGGGTGGAGAATTAATTAATACAGGGCAATTAGAGCTTTTAGGATTAATTAATCGTTTAATTGATTCAAAAGGACCTGCAAAAATTTGGGGTAAACTTTGGCATTTAAGAGGAGAAATATTATCCTTGGCTGGTGATTTTGGTGGTGCAGAAGCATCATTTACAGTTGCTATGGATAATGCAAATAAGGCTAAAGATATAAAATTAGAAAGTATTTTACTTTCCTGTTTAGCAGAACTTGCTTGGAAAAGAGGAGATAGCACTTTGGCTTTGGATTTACATAGACAAGCGCTAAAGAGATTTATTGCAATAAAAGACTCAATCGGTGCATCTAAATCCTATACAAATATGAGTTATATTTTCAGATCACAAGGTAAGAAACAATTGGCGATGGATGCACATTCAGAGGTTGAACATATTCTTTCAAATGAAAAAGACCCTAGTTTAGTACATGCAAGGATAAATTTAGCACGTTCATATTTGGAAATGGGGGAACTAGATTTAGGTAGAGAACATGCACTAATAGCCTATGATGAGACTCAATCTAAAGGTGATGAAATCACGCATTCACGTGCTAGAGCCGTATTAGGTAGATATTATGCATTAAATGGGGATAGTGATTTAGCATTAAATCATTATCTAGAAACTTTACAGACACTCGGTAATGCAGATGATTTTGAGATTAAAGTAGAATTGATTTTATTGCTTGGAGAAGTTCTTGAAGATTCAGGAAAAAGAGATGAAGCGGTAGAAAGATATCTTGAAGGTTTAGCTCTTGCAGAGTCTAGTAATCAACCACTTTTAGTAGGCGAATTACTATCTAGATTGGGTTCCACAGGGTTAGATAAACAAAGAAGAATGGAATATTTGCAAAGAGCATTAAATGTATTTAGGGAAGTTGGTGCTACCAGAAAAATGCAAGAAGTACAAATGATGTTCCATAAGGCGATAACTGGAAATTAATTCATAGGTTTATTCGATATTTCTACAACACCATTTGAAAAATGAACCCATATTGAAGATTCTCCTTTAATATTAATTTCACCCATATGCGTAGTTGGTGCAGCAGATGTTAATTCATACTCAAATGATTGTTTAAAATTAGGATGATTGATTATTAGAGTTTCATCATCTAAAAACATAATTACATTAACCGATGTTTGTTCAACATTTAATAATTCTACACTTTCTGAATACGTTGCATTGGGATTAATTCTTGCTACTGCATCTGCTCTTTCAATAGCAGAACCTACACGTTCAATATTTTCTGTAAGAGCTACTTCTGACCATCTTTCCCGAGTTGAATTTTCAATATCCCATGCCCAAATAGAATATAATGAGAGTAATAACAAACCAAGAAGGAATGTAAATACATAACCTAATTCTGTTGCAGCACCTGATTCATCTCGTTTTAAATTTGAATTGTGTTTCATCCTCCTTCCTCCCTTGCATCAAATGATATTGCTGTAAATGTTAATGTGAAATCAATATTCTCATTAGGACTATGGTATACTGCCTCACCATTACCTCTATCTACCCATCCAGTATAGTCAGAAAGCATTTCAAATTGATTTGGATAAGAGATCCAATCATCAGAATATTTAATATCTTCAGAGAGCCAATTTGTAATGCTGCTACCATATTTACCATTCCATCCCATCCTTACTTCTTTTGTATTTTCGTTGGTACAGAATGTGGTTTGAATGACTTTTAATTGAACATTAACATTTGATGAACCACTAGTGATACTTGAGGTTGTAGGCATCATTACAGGAATATGTATTCCAAGTAAATTTTTATTTCCTTTAGCGGCTAATGATGCATGTGAAAGTGATGGGTTTCCTTCTGGATGATTAGTAGTCACAAAACCACCTTTATCAACAACTTCAAGATTTCTAATACTGCTTGAAAAGACATATTTTAATGCAGGAACTTGAATTACCCATGCATCTGCAAAAGTTGAATATTCTGAAGAATCGCTTTCTCCAATTAATTGAATTCTTAGCCCTGAATGGTGGTCTCCAATTTCCCATGCATCCCTAATTCCTGCTAATGTTAATTCACTGACATCATACCATGGTAAATCAATATTTATCCAACCAGAAGCAATCATTTTCAAAGGTAAACATCTTTGAGCACCTTTATCCATTAATTCGATAATTCCCGATTCACCGATAATTTGCATAATTTTAATCGATTGTCCTGATGTTACAGTAGAATTCAAATCCCCATTGTCTCCAGGATTAAGGTAATATGAATTTCCAGATGTACTCTCTAAATTCCCCGACGCGTTAAACACTCCTGAAAAATTGAATGATGCCTTTGAGCCAGATAATGTGACATAAACATGGGCTTGATTATCATTAATATAATCGCTAGTCCAACTAGTAGAAAATTCTTGACCAGATAATTGTCCTGTATTTTTTGGGACGAGATAGGAGATTCCAGATGTTAGGAAACCATTATTCTGAATAGAATCTTCAGTCCATTTTACACTGATATCCGATTGACTTGAAATTTTGGCAACTCCATTTGTTCCCGGAATTGGCCATTCTAATTTGTATATGCCATTAGCAGGTATCGAAAAACTAGCACCTTGAATATCAATTTGAGTAGAACTTTCCTTATTATTGGAAATTGCTAAACTTCCTGGAATTGGCGGAATTATGTATTCGGTTCCAAGCATCAAACCATCTTTCGATTGCCAATTTACGCTTCCTTTGTTTCCGTCATCATTTGTTTGTAAGAGTAATTTCGAATTTTTTGAGGATTCTAAAATTATTAATTTTGGTTCGGAAAAATTGAAACTTTTTGTCCAAATTGATCCATCTCCTATTTTATCTATCTTATGAGTTGTTTTTTCACCATTTACTATCAAATTGATAAGGTTTGCATCATTAGATATTAAATTTATTTTATTATTTCCTGCTGGTAATGGTATTTTCCAACTTGTTCCCAGCCCATTATGGTCTTGGTTATTTGATTTAATGAAAGTTGCTCCACCCTCATTTAATTTTAGGATAATTGTTAGTTCTATATCACTTATTATCGTTGTTTTATTATTTGAATTTTCAATTGGCAAATCAATTTCTAAAATTTTATTTTGTTCTAGAGAATATGTTAATTCATTTGTTCCTTGAAATAAATTGAGTGAAGATGATGTGATCGTTGAAGTAATTTGAGATTTTGATGTAATTATAAGACTGGCTTGAGTCTGAATTACAGGGATCTCATACCTCCATTTTGATTCAAATTGTAAATGTAAATCATCCATACAATATGAAGTTAATTTACCCGATGGATATCTAATGTCAAATTGATCATCAAAATTACCTGCGTTTCTTAATCTTAATTCGGAATCTTCTTTCCATGATGATGAAAACCAAATGCCTGTATCTTGTAAATCCCATTCTAGTTTTCCTAGTACAGGTTCGATTTGCATTTCTGATGAACTTCCCGGTAAACCTCTTTGAGCCAATTGAGATTCGTATTCTGATAAATCTTCGAATTGAGATACTGCATCACTGGATTCAATGGCTCCTTGAAGTTCATTTATCACAGGTACAATAGAAACAAGCATTATGCTAATTATACTCATTACACCTGCAAACATCAAAACTGTAGCGATTGCAGAATTTGCTGCTTTTTGATCTGAAATTAATGAATTAATTCGATTCATTTAATCACCACTCTATGTAGTACGATTTCAGTTAATATTGATTTTTCAAGTGGATGTATTCCAATTCCATCAATTCCAGAAACTCTTTTCCAGGGCCCTATGCCTTCGAAAGTATCTAAGGTGCCAGAAGCTAAATTTAGATTATAGTCTTCTATCCAGTGTGACATGTATCTATCAGTCATTGAGTCATCAATTTCATTTGTCATTTTCATTCTAATGTTACGTACCTCTCCATCGAATAATGTTAGCGGTCCATCTGAAACCATTTGTAAACTAAATGGACTTGTAGTTCCAGAAAGCAAACTCATATCAACATCAACCAACACAAAACTCAGTTGTTGTGAATCGTCAGGCATAGAAAAATGTCTTAGTGATGGATATCTGGTAACTTTATATGCTTCGCCAGATAATTTTTCCATTCGTGCACCATTTAATAGATCAATATCAAAATTTCCAGTTGATAATGCCGTGTCTATGCCAATACCCGAAAGTTCTAATCTAACGAATTTATGTATTAAGTTATCATTTATGTCATATATTTCAACGATTAACAATTTATTCATAAAATTTTCAAAATTTATGTTGGCTGTATCATTTTCGAAATTTAATACATGATTAGTTATATTTCCACCATTATTTACGATTGCATGTGTTGCAGTATTATTCATTGCCGTCACATCCACGGAATTAAATGAAGATAGAGATACATCGATAATATCGGTGCCCGATACATCTCCAGAAATTGTCCAATATTCTGCACTATCTAAATTAGAAATTGAAGTAGATACTAATTCAAATGTTTGTATTGAACCTGTGTCTTGCGGTGAAAAACCAACCAACCTTATTCTTTCATCTATTTGGTCAGCGATAACTTTTGCTTGAGACCAATTTTTATTGTCATCATAATCTGAAATATAAGGTTGTAAAATAATCATTGTAGATGAGAGAACAATTACAATCATTGCCAATAACATAACCATTCCAATTACATCACTGAGTGCTGATTCATCATTTTCCAATTCACGTTTCATCTTTATTTTCTCCTTATTTAATTAAATTTTAATAGACATCTTTTCTTTATCTTCTTGCCCCAAAAAATGACTAAATTCGGGGCCGTCTTGTAGGGAAATTGCGATGTCACCGGTAAAAATGTCGTCAATATGGTATAAAACAGTACTCTCTGCAAGGTGAGGTCTATTGTTAGAATCTGAAAGATGTGTGAGTACTATACTTTTTGTATTAGGTCCAATCACTTTTGATAATAAATTACCCGTCTGTTTATTTGATAAATGCCCCCCTCTATTCATGATTCTATTTTTCAAATTATCGGGATATGGACCTGAGAGTAATCTTTTCAAATCATAATTTGCTTCGATAGAGATGTGTGAACATCCTTTCATATGCTTAATTACTTCATCTGTATAACTACCTAAGTCTGTAACTACACATGTTTTGTCCCCGCTTTTTGTAACAATTGAAAATCCTACATTTTCAGCACCCGAATGAGGTACAGGGAATGGTAAGAATGTAACGTCTGATAAAGCTTCAATCCGATCTAAGTTTTCAAAAATTTCTAAATTCTCTTTGTTTAAAATCCCTAATTTTTCAGCAGTAAAATAATTGCATTTTACGGGAATATTCCATTTTTTCATTGCGATTTCAACTCCTCCTCCATGATCGCCATGGTGATGAGAAATTAGCATACAGTCTATGTCGGTTGGCTTAAGTTCCATGCTTGCCAGCCTTTTTTCTAATTGTCTTCCTGAAAATCCATTATCAATTAGAACATTACCATTTTCACTAGAAATTAGTGTTGAATTACCACGACTTCCAGTACCTAAGTGCGTAATGGACACTGACATACTTTCATAGCGAACGCGACAAGACTTTCAACTAATCGTAAATGTCAAATCAAAATCCTCGTTTTGAGGCGTAAATAATAAATTGCAAATCTTTTGTACGAACATTGTTCCATCAGTCTCATAAGGTATTTCGGTTGGTCAAGTCTTGTCGGATGGGCGAGAGGTAAGCAGAATGCGTCGAAAACAAACAACCCTTATTGTCACTTTTTTAATGATTTTTTCATTACTCACAATGTCTCAATTACCAGCAATTCAATCTGTTGAGAATGTACACCCCGAAGATGCGAATCAAGGACCGCCTCCAGTCACAGATACAGATAGGGATGGAATTCCAGATGTTTGGGAACAACAATTTGGCGATTCATGGGAAGCGATTTCAATTGATGGAAGAAATAAATTCATTCAAGGAATGGATTATACAAATGGTTCTGACGGAATTTATGATCCCGATGGATCTTCAGGGTTAAGTTTGGATATGGATAATGATGGTTTACAAAATGTAGAGGAGTATTGTTGGCCTTATGCAGTAGTTGATTGTTTTACTAATAGAACTGGATTAACAGGTGAAGATCCTTTGGATCCCGAAGGTGGATTTCGTCTTTATTTAGACCCAACTCATTCAGATACTGATGGAGATGGAATGCCTGATGGCTATGAAATTGAAATGTGTATGTCAAATGCCGGAGCAATGGTAGAGGGCAGATGGTCTTGTCCACTTTTTGACCCCTTAAACGGATCTGATGGCGGAGAAGATTATGATGAGGATGGATTTGATATTGATAGGGATGGTAGTATTGAACCAAATGAATATTACAATAATTCTGCAGAGTATAATTTCGGGATTCCTTTGGAATGGATGACTGAACTTGATGGATTATGGTTTGGTTATATGGAAGATGATGTGGATGAAAGATATACTTCACGGTGGAGAGGAACAGACCCATTAAATGCCGATAGTGATTTCTTTAGGTGGTCAGAACTCGGAGGTCTTGAATATTCACCAGGTGGTGACGAAATACCTGATGGCTGGGAAGTATATTTTGGACTAGATCCACACAATAAGAAAGACAATCTTGAAGACACAGACTCCGATGGTTGGGATCTGACGAATAATGGTGAAGTAACTAGGGATTTAACTACAGATATTGTGAATTCTTGTTTCGCAGGTGGTCTGATTGAGTGTGGTGGTGAAGCATTTAGTAATCTTGAAGAATATTTAGTTTCTGAAGATAGTGGGGATTCTATACGTGGTGGTTTGAAAACAGTTGAAGACGGTTCATTAAAAGATACATTGACACTTTATGACAAAACTACAGATATTAAAATTTCAAGTCATGATGTAAGGGAATTAGCTACTTTTGAAGATGGAGATTCCTCACTTGTATATGTCGGAACAAAAGTGGGATTATCAGTATTTAATATGGATGAAATGCTTGTAGATGATTTATTATTACCAAATGGAGTTGAATTAAATGATATGGTATTAATTCAAAACGAATTTGGAAGAGGGGCTGTAATTATGGCAACTACTGATGGTGTCTATAGCATGCTTCTTGACAAGGGAGGTGTATTAAATGGACAAGTTGATTATTTAGATATAGGCCCAATGGAGGTTGTAGCTACTTTGGTTGAAACAGGAGGTAATCAGAGGGTTATCACTATTGGACAAGATTCTGGTTATGTTTTTGAGATTAAGAATTCTGGAGAATTAAAAGAATCATCTGAAGAGGCACTAGATGACGGATTATTTGAAGAATTCAATTCTGTTTCTGCGATGCCCACATCCGCAGTTCATGTTTCAGTCAATGGAGAACCGACTTTATTCTTGGGTACAGATAAGGGTTTAATTAAATCTGAGACCTCAGATGCAAAAGGAATTTTAAACCTTGAATGGGTTTTTGATCAATATAATACAAATAGTTTGAGAAATCTGACTTATGAGCATGAATTAAATTTATTTGAGGTCAGAACAATTGTTGCAGATGCAGCCATAACTTCAGAAACTAGTCATTTATGGATTGGAACTGGTTCAGGAATACACCTATTAACTCTAAGTAGCAATCAAATTACACATAGTGGTTCTTTAGAACATACAACTAATGAGGATATGAATGATGTTTTCTCAATACTACCTTTAGACAATTATGTGATGGTTGGTTCACAAGGAGGCTCATGGAAATTAGTTGGAGGCGCATTGGCATCATTTAATCAAGGTGTTCAAGAATCAATTACAGGTAGGGTTGTTTCATTAGCTCAAATTGATTTGAATGGAACTGGATATTTATTAGGTGCTGTAGACCCTGGAAGATTTGCAAATATCGCTTTAATTGATCCAGGGAATAATGATTCAGATTTTGATGGAATTCCAGATGGTTGGGAATATGCTTATGCATTAGATCCAACAGATCCTACTGATGCTTTATTAGATCCAGATGCTGATGGTTTGAATCTTGATGGAGAGCAAAATTCATTCTTTGAACAAGATTGGAATAATTTAGATGAATTTAGATATCAACCAACAACAGATTCTGGATATCCAAGCACTGACCCAAGAGATCCTGATACTGATGGAGATGGAATTAATGATGGTATGGAATTTTTTGGATTTTATTATGGATTAAGTGAATTTGATTGTCATTATATCGTTGAACACGAATATGTTTGTGATGAAAATAATGGTGCTGCAGATACATATTTGTTGAGTGGAGGTTCTGATTCACCTCTGGATGCAACAAATAATGATACAGATGGAGATGGG
>DAGQ01000074.1:9973-32213 GCA_002498205.1 Euryarchaeota archaeon UBA596 | reverse complement strand
GATACAGATGGAGATGGGATGCCAGATGGTTGGGAAATTGAAAACAGAAGATGGGTTGGAACAACTTATACTGGAGGAAATAATTGGTCATTAGATCCATTAAGAGCTGATGATGCATTATGGGATGCAGATGGAGATGGGTTAAGCAATATTTGTGAATTTGCATGGGGCCAAATTTATCTAGAGGCTCTGGCAGGAAATTTATTTGAAACATTAGGAGAATCGATTGAATCTGTAGAATCTGATTGGTATACTTTAGATCCAAATAATGTTGATAGCGATGGGGATACATTACCAGATGGTTGGGAAGCTTTAGCAAATAACCCGTATGACCCTGATGGGAATTCATGCTATTGGACTAGCGATGTAAGAGGAATAAACCCATTAAATGGTAGTGATGCAACTAGCAACCCTGATGGTGATGGATTTGATGTAAATAATAATGGGGTTTTAGAACCTGATGAAGAATTTAACAACTATCTTGAATACCATATTAGAGACACATCCTTTTTCG
Source organism: Euryarchaeota archaeon UBA596 (assembly GCA_002498205.1). GTDB lineage: Archaea > Thermoplasmatota > Poseidoniia > Poseidoniales > Poseidoniaceae > MGIIa-I. Next base: position 31,699 of record DAGQ01000074.1, on the reverse strand, counting down.
GACAAAATAATAGTGAAAGTAGTTCATTGCCATTCGGAATTACCACACAATTATGGCAGAATACAGAGGATGTTGCTGAACCAGTTTTTACCTTTGGAGAATTAGCAAGCCCAATATTATTAAATTCACAAAATGAACAAGACAAAGGTTCTGCAAATCCAATTTCTCCCGATTCTGATGGAGATGGGATGCCTGATGGTTGGGAAATTTGGTATGCAAGGTGGAATCTTGTTGCTAATGATTGGACTTTAAACCCGCTTTCCGAAGGTGATAAGTTTGGAGATGCAGATTCTGATGGATATTCGAATTGGGAAGAATATAATTCAATAGACCCTGAATTAAATGAGATACATTTACAATTTTCTCCAAAATATTACATTAAGCAATCTAATACAATTAGTGGATTTGATACCCAAGTTTGGGGTAGGATTACAACAAATTTAAGTTTTGGTTCATTTATAGATTCTAATTTGACAGAATCTTCAGGAATGACCTGTGACCCAAATAATCCTGATACTGATGGTGATGGAATGCTTGATGGGTTAGAAATGCTCTTAACTGATTGGAATTCAAATGATGGCCTTTGGACATTAAATCCTTTAGTGGCAGGAGATGGAGACTATGATGCTGATAATGATGGATTGACAGATAGGCAAGAATTATCTTTGGTTGAAGGTTTACCTGATAATGGTGTTTTTCATCCTCCTGATGCTCCTGTATTCTATCTCGATGCAGAAGAACAAATGTCTGGGACTGAGTTTTCTAGAGTGGGCAATATCCTAAATAATACCGAAAATAGGGCTACTTTAGTTAAATTAGATTTAGTTGATTGGCAAACGGGTAATCCACCTACTTTGATTTTAGAAACACTCCGGTCAATTACAGATCCGACCCATAATGATACTGATAGAGATGAAATGTTAGATGGTTATGAATATTGGTTTACTGAATGGGATTTAGAAGAAAACCGTTGGTCTATGAATCCTTTGATTAGCAATGACATTTATCTTGATTTAGATGATGATTCTTATGATTGCGATGGTGATGGAGAAATTGCAGTTTACGAAGTATATTCAAATTTGAGAGAATGGCAAGCAAGGACATATGGTAAGGAAGCAGAGAGGTATAATGTTCCTTTAGAATTAGGATTTTATGATTATGCTACAGATGCAATAAATGCAATTTCTGAGGAAGAAGGACTTAATAACGAACAAGCCAATAATAGGCTATATAATTTATTCTCAGAAAAATTACATGACGGTTTTCCTGTTACTCAAAATAGATTAGATAAAATTAATGAATTAAATGCTGATAATTTCAATAATAGTCTAATTGGTATCTCCGATCCTACTCATCCAGACTCAGATAGTGATGGGATGCCAGATGGTTGGGAATATTGTTATTCAACCTATATTTCAGAACCTATTCCAGTCTCACGTGATGACAATATTTTCACTGTTCAAAGTAGATGGGGTTTAAATCCACTAAATCCATTAGACGGTGACTATGACATTGATAATGATGGTTGGTATGACCGTTCAGTAGTAGATACTCCAGCTAAACAAGGTAACTGGAACAATCACATTTTTACAATTTCAGGTGGACAATATGGATTAGATAATATCGCAATTCCATTCACAAATACGATGGAATTTGATAATGGAACATATCCACATTTGAATGATACAGATGATGATAGTCAATCTAGAATTCGAGAAGGAACAGAAGATTTCACACTTAATTATTATCAGGATTTTAGTTTATCTGACGGTCGAGAAATTCTAAAATATGGTACAAATCCACTTGATAATGATACTGATTGGGATATGTTGCCTGATTGGTATGAATATGCATTAGCATGGAATGAATCATTAGATAATTTTTCTAGTCAAAGATATATTTCGGTTGAGTGGGTTGATGTTGGTGCAGAAGAAAGTATTCAGAAAAAACCATTGAAAATCGATGGTATGAATATTATGAGACCCGATTTGTCATTGGCTTGGTTTACTCTGGACCCTAGAGACCCAACAGATGCTTTGTTAGATCCTGATAATGATGGTGATTGGGATTGTAGTGGTGTCGTTTGTGAATATGATGAGTATTCAAATTTCCAAGAATTTTATGCTATTACAGATGATACTTATCGTTCAGCAACTTTAGTCAGATCATTAGATTTACAATGGGATGGAGTTCAAATAACAGAGTGGTGGCAATTTAGAAAATGGCTATTACATTTAGGGGAAGCTGATGAGATGGAAACAAATTATCTAAAAATGTATAAAAGAGATAGTCAGGATTTAATGTATGCAAAAATAATTCAGGATAATGATGATGATTTCTTTGTGATGGATTCCGCTGATGATGAATCAATTTGTAGAGGAGATTGGACAGATAGTTACGGTTTAGTTTCAAGTACAACAGTTCTTCCAGATATTGGTCGAGGACAATATCCATTTGGATGGTGGATTTTAGATATAGATGGTGATTTCACTGCAGAAGGAACAGATCCAACAAATTGGGATACCGATGGAGATTGGATGGTGGATTGGTACGAAGTACATAACGATGAAAATGATGGAGTTAGAGGAGATATTTCGGCAATTAGATATGACGATCGTACATTATGATGTGTTGATATGAATCCTTCAAATTACGATTCAAATGAAAAAATGTTAGTTTTGCATCAAAATATTGTAAATTTGGTTAAGCAATTGAGTATGCCTTTGGTTGAAGTAAGTTTGGTGATTTCGAAGTACATTAATATTTTATGTGAAACATTAAAGCAAGTAGCACTTGAAAATAATGAAAAATTACCCGAATTATTTACAGTTCCATGGCCCTTGGATTTTTATGAAACAAACAACTCAGAATCTGAATTAAATTTAGAGAAAGTAATTGACGTTTTAGATAATGATCGAATTGATATTTTAGATACTTTAATTAGGACATCGATTAACCTAGAAGAAATCCCTCTTTCAGATTCACTATTGGTGTTACGTAGTTGGGAAAAACTTGTAAGGACACAACTTGCGAAATCAACCAGCCCAGGACAGTTATTTTCGACAGTCGAACTACCAGATGATTTTTGAGGTGAAGAGATTATGAGCCATAAATTCCTATTAAATTCAAAATGTTATTGTTATTTTTTATTTATTGTATTATTTTCGAGTTCTTTTTCAGGATGCTTTTCAGAGCAAGAAATACTTCCAGAGCCTTATGGTGTTCCTGGTGGGTTGGTTTTAGCATGTTTAAATTCAAGCCACTATACAGATCTTGTAATTGAGATTGATTATGAAGTTGATCAGAAACCAAGACCAGAAACTCTTGATTTGTTAATTGATAGAATAAATAGTGTATGTGAGAAACAATCAGTGTCTTATGAATTATCATTGACTAACTTTGAGCATGATGGAGCTTGGACCAGTGATGATATTAGGCTTAAAGGTAGGGAAACACGTGAAACAAATGCAATGAACGAGAATCAATTAAGGTTTCATTTCATGTTTCCTAGTGGTTCACATTCAGAAAGTGGAGTTTTAGGTGTTGCTGTAGATGCTTCAACAGTAATGATTTTTGTAGATACAATTAAGGAAGCTGAAAATATTATTCAAAGACCGAGTTGGGAAGATATTGAAGCAGCAGTTACAATTCATGAATTTGGGCATCTTGTTGGCTTAGTAAATTTAGTTTATACTTCAAATGTGGATCATGAAGATCCAGACCATCCAGGACACAGTTCTAATGAGGATTCTGTAATGTATTGGGCTATAGAGTCTAGTGATATTTCAAATATTATTTTTGGTACTTTGCCAAATGATTTTGATAATGATGATAGAGGAGATTTGATTAAATTAAATAGTCAGCAACTTCAAGCAAATAATCAATTATGGTATCCTGAAGATTATTCATATTGATTATTATTAATTTTATTTAGAACATATTTTTGTGCTTCATTCCAAGCGTCAAAAATTGACCAAAGGTATAAACAGATCCAAAGAATTCCAGTTAAAGCTAAAGGAATTTGAAGCAGTCCGAAATCGATACCTTTTTGATGAGATCTATTGAAATGTTGTCCCAGAAATAAGAATGGAATTAATGAAAATAATATGGCAACAATTGGTTGTAATGAACCCCAAAAACCGACTCCTGATGTAATTTGAGCGAAAATAATTCTTAAGATATTTCCTTTTTTATTTTTAGATTCGTTCCTCGGAATTTGAACAACAATCTCAGATTCACTCATCTTATTCAGAACTCCTAATGTATTACACATTGTCAAGTTTTGGCTATAATGTTACTGTTTTAATCTATTAGGCAACGCTATTCACTAGATGCACAAGGGCTAGTCAATGAGGAAAGCAAAAGTTCTCATAACCGGTTTTGAACCATTTGATAATTCCTCATTTAATATATCAGAGAAATTAGTTTCTGAAATTAAAAAATTAGAGATTAAAGATGTAGAACTTAAAACTAAAATATTGACGGTAAATGAACAAGGCTCTAAATATGTAAGTGAATTAATTCTACTTGAGGATTTTGATTTTATATTACATATGGGTTTTAGTAGCAAAGCTCAAAAAATTCATTTAGAATCCAGAGCGGTTAATAAAATTAATATGAACATTAAAGATAATTATGGAAGAGTAATAAAAAATGGTAAAGTTGTAAATGAGGACATAAATGAATATATTTCGACTTTTGATTTTGTAAAGATTCCTTTTGGTGAAAATGAAATTTTTTTAATTTCATCGGATGCGGGGACTTTTGTATGTAATGAAACATATTTTAGAACTTTAAAAACAATTTATGAAAATAAAATAGAAGATAGATTTAATAGACTTCTACCTTGTTTATTTGTGCATTTACCTTCAGAAGAATTTTTAACAATTTTAGAACAAGTTGAATTAATTTTATCAATAATAAGATTAGTTTCAGGGAAAAAAATCATTGAGGTTGTAGCAGCAATAATTACGAATGAAAACGGAGAAATCTTAGTAGCGAAAAGAGATTCTAATCAACCCCATCCAGGTAAATGGGAGTTTCCAGGTGGGAAACTTGAAAAAAACGAAAAAGAAATAGATGGTTTGAAAAGAGAACTTTTTGAAGAAATGAAAATTAATATTGATATTTCATCATTTTGTGGCGAAGTCCAACATTTATACGATGAATACTATGTAATTTTGAAAGCCATGTATGCAAAAATAAATAAAAAATCACCACCTTTGGAATTAGTTGTACATGACGAATTTTTATGGGTGAAACTTGAAAATTTAAATTCCTTGGATTGGTTAGAAGCAAATTTAAAATTAGTTGAATTAATTCAAAACCAGTCTTGAGGTGCACCATCTCTCCTCATTTGTAATTCGTCATTTACAGTTCTTGGCACCTCATCCCTCCCTTGATGCCAGGTCATCTCTTCAATCCATGCAATTACATTTGTTGACTCAATAGTCAATTCGAAACAACCACCTAATGGTGATTCATGTTCTAAAACAAAAGCAATTTTACCCGCTAAAGCAGCTTGACGTGATATTTTAAAAATAGAAATATCATCTTGAATGTTTTGACTCATGCAATCTAGAGCAGTATCTGCAATTTTATAGGAATGTATTTTTTCAAAAAATAATTCATAATCAATCTCATTTATTTTGATATATTCTGTTTCATCTGAACTTGGGAAAGAAGAACTATTTTCTATCTCTGGTAATTTTGCATTAGGAAAAATTTCTTTAATAGCCATGAGTACTTTTTCTTTAGAGTCTACAGGACTCAATTTTGCTTCCAGGTTCATCGTTGCCATACTCGTCTTCATACTTAGCAAAAAGAAATAATATAATGCAATTGCGGGTTAATCAAAAATAATACCGTTATTTTTACATTGTTGATTAATTCGGTTATGATACAGGAGGGATTAAAATTAGTTCATTACCACAAGTAGCTACAGTAATTCCAACTTTTCATGAAAAGGACTTTATTGAAACATGTTTGAACAGTCTTTGTGATCAAACTTATCCTTCATCTAAGCATCAAATAATCGTGGTTGATGGAAATTCAACTGATGGGACTCCAGAAATTGTAACAGAATATATTAAAAATTTAAAAGAAGGAATGCCTGAAATTATTTTACTTAATAATCCTAATAGGTATGTGTCACAAGCAAGAAATATTGCATTTGATCATCTTTCAGGAGATATTGAATATGTTTTCGAAACTGTTGCACATGCAACTTTTCCGAAAAATCATTTGGAAATTAGAATCAATCAATTTATTGATTTGCAAGAAGAAAATGAGGGCAATATTGCTGCAATAGGGACGATACTCAAACCACCAGAAGAAAAAATGACATTTATGAGTACATTAATTGAAGCAAGTTTAGGTAATCCCTTGGGAAGTGGGCGAGGTGCATATGCTCAATTTAAAGGGCTTCAAAGGACAAGAATACCTCCTTTGGCAATTTATCGAGTTGATGCTTTGAAATCTGTAGATGGTTATGATGATGAGTTGATTACTGCACAAGATTCAGATCTTAATATGCGTTTAATTAAGAATGGTTGGCAAATCTGGAGGAGTGATATTAGTTGTATTCATGTTACCAAGAGGCAGACCTTTTTGCAATGGTTGAGGTTCGGACATAGGAATGGTTTTTGGAGGGTAAAATTAGTCAGAAAACACCCTACTAGATTGCCTCTGGGTGAAATCGCTCCATGGTTTGGGTTTTTATTGACCTTAAGTTTGTTTCTTTTGGGAATAAAAATGTGGTGGATTCCCCCCTCATTATATCTTTTTGTAATCTTTTTAGCAGGAACGTTTGAATCAATTAGTTGGAAGAAACCTCTGATGTTTTTTGGAGTGCCAATATTGCTTTTTAGTTTACACACAACATTTAGTATTGGTTTTTTACATGGGTTTTTAGTTAAAGGGAAAGCCCCTAAGGATAGAGTTGATGTTTAACTCGAATGATAAGGCTCATTAACGGGAAAGGTTCAATCGTTAAAACAGATTAGAATTGTTAATGCAGGAGAAAAAAAGCAACTTAATTGGAGGAATATATCTTCTTGCACCTGCAATTGCTATGTTTTTTTTATTTTATCCAAGTGTTGGCTTTCAACCAGCTCAAATATTATCAAATGGTGATCCTATGGCTCCATGGGCTGCAGCAATAGTTGGTTTAGTTCCTGGATATATTCTTTACAAAAGAGTGGTCACAGTCAGAGGCCATGAATGGCATAGAGTTCAAGCATTAAAAAAATTATCAAAACATTATAAAAACGAAGAATCAGGTGCTTGGGAGAATAATCAAAATATTACTTTACATACAACTCAAGGTTCTGTAGAAGTTGGTGCTCTAACTCAAAACGCTCTTGAAAGAATGCAAGGAAAAGTAGGAGATCTACTAATGGATAATCGGGATGCTAGAGCTGAAATTGAAAATAAAGCAGAAGTAGATATGTTAGCCGATAGAGATCATGTAAATTTAGCAGCAGCTAGAATGAGGGGCGACAAATCTCTTGAAGAAAAAGTGAAAAAAACTACAGTCGCAGAACGTGAAGGTTCAGTAATGGATAATTTATTAGATTGGGTTGCTACAAAAATTTCTAAAAAGAAAAGAAAACAAGTAAAAAATGATGTTGTTTCTGAATCAAATATCATTCTTGATGGTATACAAAATCAAAATATTTCTAGCGCGGCCTCAGAATATGATAATTTAGTTTCTAATTCATGGCATTGTAGAAGTTGTGGCCATATGAATTCTGTTGATACAAACTATTGTGATGTCTGTGGTTCATCAAAATAAAGAGAATTTTAGCGAATTGTTCATAGTAGTTGTGTAGTCCGCATGAATGAGTGTAATGTCTGATAAACGGGACTACTATGAGGTGCTTGGCGTCAATAAGGGTGCAACAGACAAGGAACTTAAGAAAGCATTTCGTTCATTAGCAAGAAAATATCATCCAGATAAAAATTCAGACCCTGGAGCAGATGATAAATTTAAAGAAATTCAAGAGGCATTTGCAATTTTATCTGATTCAGACAAGAGAGCACAATATGATCGTTTTGGACATTCTGGACCACAAATGGGTGGAGGTTTTTCAGGCTTTGATATAAGGTATGAGGATTTGTTTGGTTCTGGATTAGATGATTTATTTTCAAATTTATTTGGTGGAGGCGGAAGAAGAAGTAGTAGGCCTCGTCAAGCAAGAGGTCAAAGTATCTTAGTTCGTAAAAAGATTCCATTTCAAATGGCTTTTGAAGGTGGTTCAGAAGAAGTATCTGTTGATACCTTTTTATCTTGTGATTCATGTTCTGGAAGTGGTGGAGCTACTAGTGACGATGTGGAGATTTGTTCTACATGTAGGGGTCAAGGACAAGTTACACAAACACGTCAGGTCGGACCATTTGTCCAACAAACAAGCGGAATTTGTCCAACTTGTCAAGGCCGTGGTAAGATAATAATTAATCCTTGTAAAGATTGTAGGGGAGAAGGCAGGAAAAAGAAAAAGCAAACAATAAGATTCAATGTTCCTGAGGGTGTAGATACTGGAATGCGACTAAGAATGAGGGGGAAGGGGCATGTTCCTCCACAAGGTGGTATTGCAGGAGATTTAGAGATAGAGTTAATCCTTGAAAATCACCCTTGGTTCGAAAGAGATGGTGCTGAATTATTAATGTCGCTTCCAGTGGGTTTCCCTGATTTAATGCTTGGAAGAACTGTAACTATTCCTCATTTAGATGATAAGCCCCTAGCAATTAAGATTCCAGCAAACTCATTAGCAGGTCATACATTAAATATTCCAGGTAGAGGTTTACCTAATGGAAGAGGCAGGAGAGGAGATGTAATTATATTATTAAAATTGCATACACCTAAAAAACCTAGTAGGAATTTAAAATCACAGCTTGAAAGCCTTAAATCGGATTTAAGTATTGCAGATGACGACTTAGAAAATTCAATCTTAGATGAGGCTAAAGATAGACGTTCATAATTAATTAATTCACGGTGTGTAATTAATTTGTGTAACATCAGTTAGTTGGAATGCAATAAACATAATGAACATAAAAATTCCAATACCTTTGTGATATGATTTTGAATCTGTAAATACTCCTCCTATTGCTGCAAATCCAACAATACATGGCATTATTGTCATTGGACCGATTAAGGGTTGTCCGAATAGTGAATAATTAACAATTGCAGAAGTAAATAAAGAGAATGCAATTACTGAGAAGAACGCCTTATGTACTGAATAGTAGTGCTTTTCCAGATTAATTATCCCCTCGTCAGTTGCTTTAGGTAAAACCAATGTTGTGAAGAAATATATTGATGAAATATTAATCACAAGAATCCAGTATTGGGCATAGCTCCATTCTGTTAACTCGATGGAAAGCATCCAGAGCCCCCACCATGTGAATATGGACCACATTGCGACTGTGATGACCCAAAGTGAATTGAGCCAGTATGTTTTAACACGTTCACGAATTTCGTATAGATCAGAAGTAGCACGTAGGATGTGTGCGAGAGCAAAACCGATAATTAATGAGAGGAATACAGTAACAAACTCAAAGGGTGACATTTGCATGACTATCATTTATTCATCCTAATAGATACTATATAATGAGAGAGGGATAATAATATCAAATTTAGTTACTTTCAAGGTTAATTAGGAAATTCAGAAAATAATATGGATAATAATTCTAATACTTAAATCTCAAAAAAAAAGCGCCGTATGCAGGACTCGAACCTGCGACCTGCGGATTAACAGTCCGCCGCTCCACCAACTAAGCTAATACGGCAAGCAATCGGCCCACTTGACTTTGATATTTCATGCCTTCGTCTGAATTATAATAATTCTGCTTCTATAATCTCTGCTTCTAATATCCTATTTTCATTAGTTTGATTATTTTTAAAATTCTGATTATTTAATTTTTTATTGTTGTAATTTTCACGAATTTCCTTGACTATGCTTTGATTTCTTTCATTTAGAACTACAGAAGCAATAATTATTAATGAAATTATTATTAATGGAATCCACCAATTTTCTTGAAGCCATTTAATCATTCCTTCTAAACCACTCAATTTTTCAACTTCCTCTTCAAAACTTGGATGTGTATATTGTAATCTTTGCATTGTAATTTCTGCAACACCATCCCCTAGTGATTTCCATCCTCTAGATTCATTAATATCAAGATTAATTTCAGTGGGACTAAATCTTAGATTTATTTCAACAGTATATGCTGCCCTAGGGCCTAGATCTCCACCAGTTAAACAACTACCAATTGATGTTCCTTGAACATCTACGGCCCACCAAGCCCCTTCATCAGAACCACCTTCAATAGTAATTTCTTGCTCATCAATATCAGTTTCTTCATAATTTTGATCTCCATCAGCATCTAGTGCAAGTCTAAGAATACTGGATGTGGGACAAAAAATTGAAGGGGTGATGGGATTATATTCTAAATCAGCATATACCATTGTAGTTCCTTTGGGCACAAAAAACTCTTTCCTATGGGATGAAGCAGGAGGCAAGTCAGATTCGCTAGTAAATACTGCAAAATCACCATCCCAATTAGTTGTTAATCCAGATGTTGAAAATGTTTCTGAATTAATTGTCATTGTTTCTTTATAATTTTTGAATGCATCTAATACATCAACATCTTCATTATCAACTAATCCATCGCCATTTTCATCTCTCATGCGTTGTAAAGTTAATGCTAATGCAACCGCATTATCTGCATTTACTAATCCATAACCTTGAGCATAATCTAATGAATGATTATTTAACCCCCAACTATTATTTTCAGCTAGGTTTTCTCCTTCGGTAATATAGTCTGAAGTTAATTTCAAAATTACTTCAATCTCATGAATCTCTCTTTCGGCTTCTTGAGGCGGAGAAATACCGCTAGGATCATGTAGAGTAGGTTTGCCAGAAGAATCTAAGTCTTCATCATAATTACTCATTTTTAATGATGGTGCCGCTTGCCATAATAATGCTGCCAAACCTGCTACATGTGGTGTGGCCATGCTGGTGCCACTAATTGCCAGATAGTAATAGTCTAATTCACCAGAACCTACGTCTCCTGCACCAGTGCCTGCACCTATTAGGGTAGCACGTGCTGCAGCAGACCAAATGTCTACACCAGGGGCAGATACATCTGGCCAAGTGTCTCTATCTGACATATCTCCTCTACTAGAAAAATCTGACATTCCAATGCCATTTCTATTCGCTGCTGCAACTCCTATTGCTGCAGGAACTTTTGCAAATATATTTGATTGATCTTCATCACCTTCACCACCATCGTTTCCATTAGCGAAAATAACTGCTACATTATTTTCAATACTTATTTTTTCAATAATTTGTACTGTCAAATCATTGGCATCTATTGAGTCAAATGGAAAACCTGGGCCCCATGAATTAGTGACTACTTTTATGTTCCAGGCTTGTTGAGTGGCAGAACCAGGTTTTGAAAGCTGGTATACATATTCTAGTGCGGAATATTCATCAATTGTGAATGCTAATTCGCCCATTGAAAGACCAATGAGCCATGAATTTGGGGCAATTCCTAATTTGTTTTTAGCAGATGCATCTCCATTGCCTGCCACAGTACCTGCACAATGAGTCCCATGTCCACTTGATGTATCTGTATCAGATGCAGGTACCCATAAGAATTCGGGGGTATTAGATCCAGAACCCTGATTTAATTTCGCATTGTAAATTACTTTATCATCTGGTTGTGGTTTAATTGGATTATTGGGGCTTTGAGGGTTGTAATCTAAATCAGGATGTGATGCATCAATTCCGCTATCTACAACTACAACAGTAACTCCATCTCCTTTTATTTTGGTTGATGTGGGGTAGCCATAAAGATCTATTAATTGACGATCCCATGCATCAATTGCTTTAATTGTATGAATGGTTTGATCCATATAATATTTCATAGGAGAGTTCCATTCAACCCATTTTATTTCATCAATATTTGCTAGAGTACTAATTTTTGAAGCGGGCCCAAATGCGAAAATCGAGGGAATCACTGTAGTTTTATATATTGGATTAAATCCATTTTCAATCAATATATTTTCTTCTATTTCTCCATTGCTCCCTGAGTCGAATTGAACAATAATTTCGATAAATTCATCATGCCATCCCATTGAAATTCTTTTCCAAAGGGCATTATCGATTACCTTGTCTTGATTAGAAACTAAAAGATTTTCATTAATATTTTCATCTTCAAGAAAAATTTGTGTATCTGTATTAATTGAAAGTGATGAAAGTGGTAAAAATAGTACAACTGTGATAATACATACTACGCACCCCCTCCAATTCATATGATGTACCGAGATATCAAATACGTTTGAATGCCTCGGATAAATGTACTATAATCAACACTATTTTATTGATTATTCCCATTCGATTGTGCCAGGTGGTTTATGAGTAATATCGTATACAACTCTATTTACTGATTCTTTTAGTGAATTTGTTATTCTAGTTGAAATTTTTTGAAGTATGCTATGTGGGATTTCAGAATAACGTGCACTCATCCCATCTAAACTTTGTACTGCTCTAACAACTACAGTTTCTCCGTACACTCTGACATCTCCATGTACACCTACAGATTTCACAGGTAATAATGCGGCAAAATATTGCCATGGAATCTCCATTTTACCTTCAGAAGCAGCAGTCTCAAATTCTTCTTCAACTATAGCGCATGCCTCTCTTACGGCATGAACTCTTTCCTTTGTTAATGCACCTAAACAACGAATTGCTAATCCTGGGCCAGGGAATGGTTGACGTTCTGCAACTTTAATTTCAAGTTTTCGAGCTAAATCACGAACTTCATCTTTATACAAGTCACGTAAAGGTTCAACGACTAATAAACTCATATCTTCGGGTAATCCTCCAACATTATGGTGGCTTTTGATAGTATCTCTTACTCCCCCTCCTGATTCAATCCAATCTGGAGCAATAGTTCCTTGAACTAGATATTTTGCATTTACTTTGTCTTGTTCTTCTTCGAAAATACGGATGAATAATTCACCAATTATTTTGCGTTTTTGTTCTGGTTCTGTGATCCCATCAAGTGCTTCAAAATAACGCTCTTCAGCAAATACAGTAGTTAGATTTAGTCCATGAGCAGAAAGCATAGTTTGTATTTCTTCGGTTTCATTTTTCCTCATTAAACCGGTATCAACATATACACAGTGTAATTTATCGCCAATTGCTTGGTTAGCTATAATAGCAGCAACTGTCGAATCAACTCCTCCACTACATGCAATGATTGCAATATCATCAATTTCATCCTTCATTTTTTGAGCGGCTTCTTCAATGAATGATGCCGAATCAAACATCAAGCATCCCTACCGTTTACCTCAGCGTCCATTTTCTTTACTCTTTCAATTTGATCAAGTTTGTTCTGTTTTAGTGCCGCAGCATATTTATCATTTCCTAGTGCTAAGATTTGTGTTGCCAAATATCCTGCATTGTCTCCACGATCAACACCAACTGTTGCAGCTGGAACACCTGGTGGTAGTTGAGCTATTGACAGTAGACTGTCATAAGGTACTCTACCACCACAAGGAACACCAATTACAGGCTTAGTGGTAAGCGCTGCAACTGCACCTGGTAGAGCAGCAGCAAGTCCTGCCATTGCTATGAATACTGTACAGCCGTCAGCTTCAGCATCATGTACAATTTGTTCAACAAAAGCAGGCGATCGGTGTGCACTAGCCACACGTAATTGGTAAGACACATCGAATTGTTCGAGTATCTTTGTGCATTTCTCAGCAACAGGCATATCAGATTTGGAACCAAGTAGTATTGTTACGTCCATGTTGTATGCGAGTGTGGTTAGGTTGAAATAAATTTCACCTTTGATTTGAATAATATTTTTCCAAAAATTCAATTCCATCTAGCATATTTAGATTAAAATCAGAAATATTGTATCCAAATCTTTTTGTCAATGATGGGACTGCTAAACCTCTTAATTTTTGAGAAACAAAAGGGTCATGTCTGACACCCCCATTTTGCCACCAAGATAAAATTAAAAAATATGCATCATTATACTTAAGAGATGAAAGTTCTAAAATAGATTTTTTTGATTTTTTTATTGCTATAGGTGAATTTACGGGGTTAAGTTTGTCTGACACCCATTCCCAGCCATTTTCAATTAATTTTTCCATGGGTAAATCTTTTTTCGGATTATATTTAATTAACCAAACTGCTCCCGGAGAACTGAAATAAAATGAACCAAATACGAACCATTCTAACCACAAAATAAAACTTGGAATTATCATTAAATTCCAGAACATAATATTTACCGGCCTAATTATCAAACCGATTAAAAATAGACCTATGGAAATTAAAAACCACATAATTCTTGTATTACTTAACATTCTAGTTAACACTAAGACTGGTTTTGAATCTTCATGAGAATTAGTTATGTGGATGATACTTAATCCTAATGAAATTGGTGCCATCAATAACAGAGTCGCACCAATAAGTTCTGAGAAGTTAGTCCTATGATCAAGTAAAGTAAATAATATCCCTAATGCTAATAAAAGAAGGCTCCAACATGCGGGAAAAAGAAGTTTATTCAATAATGGCAAAAGTCTTTTTCTTTTCCATAATTTTAATTTTTCTGGATGTGTTTCATTGATTAAAAGAGCGTCTGGGATTCTTCCACCCCACCATTTTGGGTCACCTTCTAAATTTTCTAGGATGTAAACACCTTCTTTCGATAATAACATTCGAAGGGGTGTTAATATAAAATAATATGATTTAGACAAGTTGATATGATGTCTTGACTTCCCTGAAATTATGACATTAAGTGAAGACGGACAATGGATGTACGATGGAAGTAATTGGGTTCCTGCAAAATCAGGAGTGCCTAGTAGCGGAAGTATGCCTCCAAGTGGGGCGCCTAAAATGCCTATGAACAAGCCTCCTATGAGCGGAGAAAGAATGAGTGATATGGGTTGGTGGATTTCTCAAGGAGTCACCCAATTTTTCATTTTAATAGGATTTATTATGATGATTATGTCTGCAGGTTATGCTCATTCAGCAACTTATACAGAAGGACCAGATATTCCTGATCAAGATGATTTTGATGTAGACGATAATGGATTGGAACCCGGAGAAGTAGAAAATTTTACTGTTGCTTTTGAGGCATATGAAGAGTTACAAGAACAACATTTGAAGGATAGAAATCAAGACACAGGTAATGCAGTATATTGGGCGGCAGTAGGCCCAGGATTCATGATATTGGGATTACTTGTATTTTGTCTAAATGATAATTCAAAAGAGATGTCAAATAGTTTAAGAATCACAATGTTGATTGGTACTTTGTATTTACTCTCAAATATGATCTTTGATGGTAGTGCTATTAATTTCGTAGCGGGTATTGGTGCTAATTGATTACGATGAATTGGAAAGATAGTTTACTATTTGGTTCATTGAACGGCGCAATGATGGCTGTTCTTATGATTGTAAATGTGATTAGTAGAGTGACAGATGGGGCTTCTTTTGAAGTAACAATGCTTTCATTCCTTGTTGTGATTCTAATCCCTCCTTTTTTACTAAAGAAATTCAAGTCTGATGAAATTAGTTTAATTCAATTGATACCAGTTTCTTTCTTAACATTCATTCTACCCGTTTTTGGAGCAGTATTGGGTGGGCCAGATATGGGTTTTGAGTGGTTAGTTTTGATTCCCATGGCAGCATTAGGTGGAGCAATTTGGAGCTTTCCATTTGCAGGTTGGAATTATTATAAAAACAGTAGAATAATATTTCAAGAAGAATAGGGTTATTCCTCTTCAAGTAATGACATAGAATTAGGAGTTTTTATAGCTACAGGTTTTCCTTCAGACATACCTGAAATGTGAATTTGTAAATTTGTTGCATTCCCTTCTAATTCTACTTCAAGAAATACTCTATTGCCTACTTTAATTGTGTCAAGAAAAATTTCATTATTTCGATAAAGTAAATTTGGTTGTAATGATAACACGTTCCATTCTATGTTGTTTTTTGATTCAAATTTTATTGCCGCAATTTCCCAATCTGTCTGCTGTGTTTCAATAATTACTAGAATTGGAATGCCGCCCTTATTACTTAATGCTGGATCTAATTTCCATGAATTAACACTCATTGATTCCGTTATATGGCTTAAATCTGGATTTCCCCAGGTTTCTAAAAGGATTTCCCAATTGACATTTGTAATTGATTTAATAAATAAGGATAAGTCTGATTTAACTTCATCAATTTCAGAAATAGATGATAAATGTCTCAATCTTGCTAATCTTTTTTTGTCATGTAGTAATAAATCCATTCTTAGTCTATCTTTTCTCAAATTAAATAAAACCCAAATCATTGGTAAAATAAAACCGATACCCATAGCCCATACCAAAATATTGTCCCAGAATAATAGTTCCTCACTAACTTCGAATGTTTGATTATCATTTGTTTGATTAATAATTGATTTAACTTGAATCTCGTAACTAGTTATTGATTTATTTAAATCACCATATGACCAGTCTTGCGATTGCCCCATTCGAATATTAATTAATTTGATATAATGAGTTCCAGGGTATAATTCTGTTTGTAATTTTTCATATGTTGATGAAACTGGTACAAAGTATGTGATGTTCATCGTACCATCAGAATTTGGTGAATGAATTTCTAGCAATATTGAACCCGCTTCACATAATAATTCGATTTCAACTAAAAATGTATCAAATTCATTTCCATTGATTTGTAGAATCCATACATCAGCTTCATCGAATACACCTAATGGCATGTTTCCAAGATATCTTAACCCCGTATTTACTATGAATTCTTTACAATTTTCCTCATTACATTGTAAATGAGTTGTATTTCCAGGGGCATCTCCTGCAATGCCCATGAATGGATCACCTTTTTTGTTAAGTGAATTCTTTACGTCCCAATTCCCTAACCATAATTCCATTTCAATGTAAATTTCAATATTTTCAATTCCTTCTGGTGAAAAATAATCGAATTTAATTTTATGCATATTTTGAATGTTTGAAGAATTTTTCCTAAAACATTCGGTAATTTGTCCTGTATCCATATGGCATATCGAATATATTGAGTGCGGGGAGTCTGATAAAATTTCTAAATTCCATAATTCTCCCTCATTTATTGAATGATTTAAAATCTGCACAGTAGTTTCTCCAAGACTTGAATTTGCACCAACTCCTTTATTCAGGTACATGATATGGGTTGAATTTTCATTATATTCTTGTCCAACAATACCAATTTGTTGACTATTTATTGTTATAGAATAATTTCCAGATGTTGACAGTGAACTTGCTTTAATCCAAAATTCTTCATAATTTTCGTTAATCATGGGATATTTTCTACAAATTGACTCTGTTGCTGGTGTATCTGATGTTAATGTCTCTCCATTGTTCAATAAGCTAGCTGTTGGATTTCTAAATGTAGGATATATTGAAAGTGGCACAGTTGAGGAATTAATACAAACTTCGTATGTAATATTTTTATTTGAAGAATTTGAATTAATCCAATATACGTCTTTATCTTCCGAATCATTAAATTTACCTTTTATTTCAAGAATTTCAGAGGATGATGGATTTAGTACACAATTTACAGGTTCACATGCATTTACTGTGATTGCCTCAATGTCATGAGTTTCAAACGGGTCAGGAACATTTTCGGGAGCATCATCAGGTTCTTCAACTAGTTCTGCCTTGGAAAAATCACTAATAATTGGTAGAAGTGAAGAACATAATATGATGAAAATTAAGCATGAATTTCTCCAGTGCATATGCCTCCGAAGAGATTCATGTTTTCAAATGATTCAAAGTAATGAGTCAGATGGGAGTCTATGGACGGGGTTCGTCTCGGGCTAGATATTTCCGGAAGACATAGGCATGCTAGGGTGTTTAATTTAGGAAACAGAAAGGCTCCTTGTGCAAAGACTCCTGCAATAATCTTGCTAGATGGAGATGTAAATTTACCCGAACATTTAGCACCTTTTGTTTGCTCTAGAATTGATGATGGTTTACCTCCTTCATTTTCAATAAGAGGTAGAGCCCCATTGAGTCCACCATTTGAAAAAAATTCGCCCGAATGGGTGTTTACCCAAGGACATGTTTATCCTCCCTCACTAAGTGATACTGATGGTAAAAGTACAGGCTCTGTAACGCCAGTCTTATCGCTGTCTTTACAACGGATGATGCATGATTCGAGTCTTGTTGATATTGAACATCCTTCTTTAATTGTAATCACTGATGCAATACAATTGTCAATTAGATCTAGAGAGTTTGTTGAAGCAATGCTTACCGTTAGGGAATCGTTCCCCTCTTCATTAATTTGGTGTCCTGGATTGTCAGGTCCAGATAATATTGCATTTTTGACTTGGCTTGGGGTAGATTTACATGATCTGTCAAGAACAAGGCAGGCTCATGCAGCAGGCGCTTTATTAACTCCTAATGGTCCAAGGAAAGTTAATTTAGAATTGGAAGGAGAATTGACATTTGAATTGCAAATAAATCAATGGAAACATGAAATTTCTACAATTAGAAATTCAATAACTAATTTCAATTTAAGAGAATTAGTTGAAAAAAGAGTTTTAAATTATCCAAAATCAGTAGAACAATTAAGACATCATGATTATCTTATTTTTGAAAGGAATATGAAATCTTCAGCTAGACATGTTTCAAAAGAAATTACTTTACAATGTAATTCACCTTTAATTAGAACAGATCCGATTATCGTAGAATGGTCGAAGAAAATATCCCGTCAATATACGCCTCACGAATCAAGGCAAAAACTATTGATATTGTTACCTTGTTCAGCGAAGAAACCCTATAGATATTCTAAATCACATAAGAGATTCAGTCAAGGCATTGGAGATTTATTAGCGACCGAAATTAGTATTACATCACCATTGGGTTTGGTTCCTAGAGAATTAGAAGAATTATGGCCAGCATCTAATTATGATATTCCTGTGACTGGTCATTGGGATGCAGAAGAAAAATCAATTGTTAAAGAAACCCTTTCAGGAATTTTAAGACGTGTTAGTTTTGAATTAATTATTAATCATTCTGGATTTAATTTGGGTTCAGAGTTTTCTGGCGTTAAGGTGATCGAAACAACAAATGAAAATTTCTCAGAGGAAATACAGAAGGCTAAAGAAAAATTAAATTTAGAAACACAAACACCTAAAATAAAGAGAAAGATTGAATATCAGACAATCTCAAATTGGAATTACGGTAATATAGATTGGTTGGAGGGAACAAAATTAATTGGCAAAGGTCCTCATTGGAAGATAGAGAAATTTGGGAAGCCTTTTGCACGTTGGAACCATATAAATTCTAGTTTTTCTTTTTCTAAAGCATCCTTATCAGTATTAGCAGAAACAAATACCTTGCCTAAAGCAAAAATCGAGCCATCCGAAAATTGGAATGGTGATGTATTCGCTCCAATGATACTCTCTTTTGATGATCACATTAGAGTTGGAGATGTGGTCTTATTATTTACAAAAGATGATGATTTAATAGGGTCTTGTATCGCTCAAGCACCAGCATGGGAATGGAATAATGGATGTGGTAGGTTGGCTAAGATAAGGCATAGACTTTAGAAATTTAACAATGCCATTTTAGGGCAACCGTTCATAAAGGGGAAGTTTGTCGCCGACTCGCTAAGGGGTTTTCATGGCACGTATACACAACGGCAGAAAAGGTAAAAGTGGTTCAAAAAAACCACATAATCAAGATTTACCGGAATGGTCATTAAAAGATACAAAGAAAATCAAATCACTGGTATTAGAATTATCTGAAAAAGGTCACAGCACTGCAGTAATTGGTACAATTTTAAGAGACCAACATGCAGTTCCAGATGTAAGAAAAGCATGTGGTATGAGAATAAATCAAATACTTTCTGAAAAAGGTAAGGCAGCAGAGATTCCAGAAGATTTAATGAATCTTTTACAAAAAGTACTATCTTTGGTAGATCATTTAGATTCTAATCGAAAAGATCTTCATAATTCTCGTCAATTAGAATTAACTGAAGCCAAAATCAGAAGATTAGTAAGATATTATAAAAATAAAGGTATATTGTCATCTGATTGGAAATACGAAAGAAAACAAGTAAGGCTAATGGTTGCTTGATTGGTTAAAATTCAATAACCTTGTCTTTTCTAATCTATTTGTGGAGCCATTGATTATATTTCCATTCCTTTCAGAAATAAAATCTGAGTTGGAAGAAATAAAAAAAGCTATATTTTCATCTGAATCAGTAACTTTGGTTTCTGAACCAAAATTAGGGCAATTACTTTCGCTTTCATTTTTAGAAGCATCATTTTTAGATAGCGGAATTTTGTATCATCGTAAAGTAGTTGAAGATATTAGTGAATTTGTACACGATGGGGAAAATTTATGTATCTTTTTTTCAGAAGAAAATAAGTTTAAAAATAATGGAATTTGTATAAATTCGATAGAAGTAACAATTAATTTAGGCCAGCACAAAACTCCTAGGGTTGGAAAATTAGATGTTGTTGGTGTATCTGGATGTTTAGCATTAATGATTGGTAATGACAGAGTTGAAAAATTATTAATGCTGATTCTGGCGGGCAATTGGTTAAATTCAAATCTTGATTATACCTATGACCCCATTTTTACGTATCTTAGAGATTCATTGCAGGAAAATGGATATATCTCAATAGTTCCTATAGTTGAAGTTCAAGAACCTGATTTAATTGAGTTACCTGGAATAGATTCTGTAGGATTGAAATTATTAAGGGATGAATGGAATAAAATAGATTTAGATGAGCAATCTAAGAGATTATCTGAACTTGTTAAGACTCTATTGACTAGTTCTATTGGTGTTGCAAGATTAGAAGAACTAATTTGGCATAGGATTCTGGTGCAAGGTTGGGATTCAGACTTGGCAAGTCAATGTAGTAGAGTTCAAAGAGAGTTAAATTCAAGTTCAAATAGATTAGTTTCTGCAAGCAGATTAATAGATAAAATCATCATTAATGGAAGACTAAACTAATCTACAATTTTTAGAATTTTTCCGCAACCAGAGCAAGAAAGTCTTAACGGTCTTTCATTGGATGTAATATTAATTTTAGTAGAGCAACTTGGGCAATTAAAGGAGGTATATTCTTCAGAATTAAGTCCCTCTGTATCTGTTAAAATATTACTATTAGATAGATAATCACCATCTCCCGAGCCCGCAAAAATCGCAGTGACAACCCAAAGTGTCGAACTAGAAGCGGCAGCAATTAATACGACAATGAATTCAATTGATAAGAAATATAGAATAAAACCTAATGAAATTAAAATTATTATTTCACTAATCAACATTAGTTTATTTTTCCCTCTAGATAAAAATCCGGAAACTATTAACCCTGCAAGTGCAATAATTGAACTAATCAGGAATATTGCTAATGGTGATTCTAGGGGGCTTCCTCCTTGTTGAACCCATAATAGAGGTGAGTCAGCTTGAGTGAAGGTTATACTGGCTGTAATTTTTTCAGTAAATACTAATCTTGTTTGTGTAACTTCAATTTCAGTAGAATCTCTTAGAAAAACTCCATTTATTGAATCTGTATTTAATATCAAATTAAAATTAATAGATGACCAAATACGATCCCCTTCATCAAAATATGGTTTGATAAAGTTATCTAGCATTAGGTGTTCCTGGCCTGCTGTATTTGTTTGTCTAGTTTTAAAAATAAGTGTTACAGGGTTATTAC
>DAGQ01000074.1:0-9657 GCA_002498205.1 Euryarchaeota archaeon UBA596 | reverse complement strand
TTACAGGGTTATTACTTACTGAGTCATCACCATTTAGTAATATCTCTACACCTACATAATCAAATTCTGCTCGATCTAGTCCAAGTAATCTTTTTGCATCAATCCCTAATCCTAGTCCTAAAAAATTATTTAATTCTGTTTGTCTAATCTGTTGTTCAAAACTACTAACCTCAGCGTTATCAATAACTCTATTTTGGTAATAATCTGAATTTGTAGGAGCTAAATTTCTAAGCCATGAAGTGGTATTTAAGCTTGGATTACCCATATTATCTAAGCCCCATCTAATCCAAAAAGCAACATTTTCTTCAAGATTAAGTTTAATTGTTTTTTCAATGTCTGAAGACATATCAACCTCAATTTCAACATCTAAATCAGTACCACCTGTTCTTATTGGTTCCGTTAATGGGTAGAAATAACTGGTCCCCTCGCTATCTCCAAAAGTAATTTCAAATTCAGTTCCAGCATTGACTGTTGTTCCATTTTGAAAATTAATTTTTATTTCAAAAGGGAATGTACCATCATTGATGCTATTGTCTGCTTCCCAAGTCCAGGTGAGTAGATTGCCTTGAGTTGAAACAGGAAGCTGTTCTATTAAATTTCCATTTGCATAAAATTCAAAGGTTGATTCTGAAATTAATTGTGAACCGTAACCAGAATTGAACTTTACTGGGATATGGGCAGATCTACCCTCAATAATTGGTTCATTTATTTCGATATCGAAGAGTGGTGCTTCTAAATTAATTGAACCAAGATATTCTGTTGTACCCCATAAAAATTCAATAGAGGGATTTGCTCCTGTAGGGAGTAATAGTTCTTGAACTGAAAAAATTACGATAATTGAATCTTCAGCTAATAAGGTTCCACTTGAAACATCAATTTCTAATTCTAAGACTCCATATTCACCAGGAAGAAATGTTTGTGGTAATGCAGTTGATCCCGTATTTACTTCGCTTCCCAATCTCAATTCGACTGATGCATTAATTGTTACACCTGCACCATCATTAATTCTGTACGGTAATATGAATGTAGCTGTATGACTTGGATATTCTCCGCCATAATTTGTTTGTCCTGTCCATCTTCCTACTTCGGTTGATTGAGTGATTGCAGAACCAACCTCTGATTTTTGTTCAGAACCTAAACTAGATTCAAATGGAGATAATTGCCCGTTTGAGCCACTTCCGGTAAACATTAAATTATATTGAATTGAATCACAACATACAACTTCACTTGATGCTAAACCTAAATTAGATGAGGGTAGAGTAATTGATGAAATCATCAAAATCAATAGTATGGTTGATACACGTTTCATTAATTCACCTCAATAAAGAGTGGGTGTTGTTAACAGGATATGAAATAATCCCTTTTAATTCTAGTAAAATACATTAAAATCTATTTATAGAGCTCTTTCGAGTAATTCACCTAGTTCTTTTTCGAACATGTTCATTACGAGTTCAGCAAATTCGTGTTGCATTTCTTCGGGAAGAAGGTTCATTCCTAATTTTAATGCAGACCTACTAGCCTTAACTTCTGCAAAAGCAGATCTGGCTTTTGCTTCAAAATAATTTTCAATAGTTTCTTTTAATTCAGTCTTTAATTCAGGACTTTCATCAATTTTTTGACGAATATATCCTTTGATTTCGTCTTTTACTAAATCTCTCGCCGCTTCCATAATTAAATCTTCAGGGCGTAATAATTCTTCAATTCTATCTTGAATAGACCCGCTTAACAGTCGCTCTATTGCCATAAGTAGACGCAAGATGTCGTTCCGTTTCAACCTTACTAATGAAAATGAAGTCTTTGACAAGGTTCATAATACCATTCTTGTTGTGGGTGTCATAGGCGATTTAAATGAAGGTTTCAGAACTTGTCCTAACAGATGAACACGATACAACCTCACCAGAAACATCTTTGGTTGAGGCGACTAAGAAATTATTATCACTTCCGCGTGGTGTTTTAATCATTTTAGATAGTGATAAAGCACCAAAGGGAGTATTGGCAGATGCACAGATTTTACGTGCAGTTTCAGAAGGGCTTGATTGCCATCAAGAAACATGTGGAAGTCACATGAATACAGATATTATGGCTGTGGGGCTTGATACAGATGTTTCTGAAATTGTTTCTGAGATGAATGCTAGAAAACCACATGCAGTTGTTGCAGTAGATGGAAATGGTGGATTTGCAGGTTATTTCAGCCCAAATGATTACAGAGAAGCACTTTCAAGTTAATTGTGAATGAAAACAAGTTCGTTTTTATTTTCAATTTTAGCATAACCTATGCGTTCTAATTGAACAGTATCATTAATTTTTATATTTGAAAAATTTTCTAATTTTCCTTTAATTAATTCTATTTTATTATCATTAGTAATTTCTAATGTTGCATCGTGTGAATTTTCTGAATTAAGCCAATGGATTATTGGTAATTTTTCAGTTGGATTTAAACTAATTATCGATGCAATATCATCTTTAATTTGGATGTCTGCGAAATCTTTTAGTCTAATTTTATTATTATTTTTCTTTGCAAGTTCCAAATCATCACTTTCAATGTAAATAGTATTATTTTTTATAGGTAGTTTCCATATTCTATAACCTAAACTTTCATCTTCGGGATGAATTTGTGTTTTGAATTCAGATGGTATTTTTTCTTCTCCCTCTCTTAGTTCGAAGCGGAGGGGGTTTTTTACAAAAAATAATCTTGGTGATGTTTCATCAATGACTTTTACATTATGTGAATATATTGTTGCCATTGAAGCCGAAATATCTTTTTGTGTTAATGCTAATTCAATCCAGAAATTACGTAATGCTTCTGATGAAAAACCTCTCCTTTGCATACTTGCGAGTGTAGGTAGTCTTGGGTCATCCCAATCTGAATATTTTCCTTGTTCAATATCATTACGCATCCCAGATGTTGAAAAACCCCCAAATTCATGAATTTTTACTCTCCCCCAGTAAACAGTTTCTGGGTATTTCCAACCAAAATACTCGTAAAGTAATGTTTGCTTTCTTGTTGAATCCATTAGATCTTTACCTCTAATTATGTGTGTAACTCCTTGCAAATGATCCTCAACACCACTTTGGAAATCAAGTAAAGGCCAAACTTTGTATTTTGATTTTATATTTTCTCTTGGGTGTGGATTGTTTTCAGTATCTTGTATTCTTAGAGCAGGCCAGTCTCTTAATGCAGGGTTCGGTAATGTCATGTCGGTTTTTATTCGGACAACTGCTTCTCCTGGTTTAAAATCGCCATTTAGCATTTTCTCCCATAATTTTAAATTTTCTTCGGGAGAACGATTTCTATCTGGTGAATTAGATTTTGTTTGCCTAAATTCTCTAAAATCCTCTGCACTAAGTGTACAAATATATGCACCACCTTTGCTGATTAATTCTGATGCATATTTGTAATATGTTTCAATTCTGTCAGATGCAATTACTATTTTATCAGCAGGTTTTCCTGTAAGCCATTCTACTTCTTCTTGGATTGATTTGTAAGCACTAGGCAGGGGTGGTTTTCTTACAGTATCAGTATCATCAAATCTTAAGATCCATTTTCCTTCGTATCTTTTAGCGTATTCACTATTTATTATAATTCCGCGTGAATGTCCAAATGACAAAGGGCCATTTGGATTAGGTGCGAATCTTAATACTACGTCACCTTGAATGGCATTTTTTAAATCTGGTAGCCCAATTCTTTTTTCTTTAATTTTTCTTTCTAGTAGATTTGGTGCATTTTCTTCAAGGATATTTTTTAAGTGTTCAAGCCCTTGTTTATTTGCTAAATCATTTGCTTCTTCAACAAATTTTTTAATTATTAAAGTTAAATCTTTAGCATATGGCCTTGCTTCAGGATAAGTCCCCATTACTTTACCCATTACTGAAGATAATTGCCCTTGGCCCTCATATTGTAGTGAATTTTGAATTGCTAAATAATAAATTTTTTTTTCCAATTCTGAGTCAGGCACCCAAGACATTGTACGTTCCACTAAGAACTTATTATTCAAATGGGCGCTTGATATATTCAAAATTCACTTAATCGATGTTGATTCGCATGTTCCCAATTAGAATTTTTATAATCTCTTTTAGGTGGGTTAGAATTTTTAGTTGTAATCCAGTGTTTACGGATACTTGACCAATTCCATCTTAAACAACTGTGTGGTAACTCATCTTTGCATAATTCGAATAATGCTAGTTTACTTTTAGGGTCTGATGGGTATCCAGAACCAATCTCAATATTCGTCTCATTTTCAATTTCTTTGATGATTTTGTCTCGAGTAACTTTAGCAATAATGCTTGCAGCTCCAACAATTCTATGGATTGTATCTGCTTTATGGATACTAATTAAATCCCATGAATTCCACGGCCAATTTCTTATTTTTTCCGAAACTCTATTTCCAAATCGTTCTTCATTTACATCGCATGCATCTAAAATTATTTTCCCATTCATTTCTATGTTTAAATCCAAATTATTTATTGTGTTTGCAAAAAGTTCAGTTTCAAGAACATTCAAATTTGTAGTTTCCATGGCTAAATCAATATCAATCGCATTACAAATCGTAGTATGGATTTTCCAATTTCTTTCTTTAGAATATTTATTAATCAATTTGAATGCAATTTCTCTATTTTTTGGACTCAATTTTTTTGAATCAGTGATATTGTGTTCATCGAGTATTAGAAGATCATCTTTAGGAATTGCAATAGCAGTCACAACTAATGGCCCTATCATTGGACCTCTTCCTGCTTCATCAACTCCAATATGATACATATTTACACCTAAAAGTCATATTCCGAATCGTCAGAATTATTGTCATATGATTGAATACTATTATGTTCATTTTTCAAATTTATTTTATCGTTTGCATCATTTAAAATGTCTTTGTTTGGTATGTCTATTTCATTGAATACTTTATTTCCGCCTTTTTCAGAAAACATTTTTTCAAAGTCATTTTTACTAGTCGTAGGTGACGAAATATCAATTATTTCATCCTTTTTTTCGTGAAATGTAGACATCCAATCTTCATTCTTATTTTCATTTGTTCTTTCTTCTTGGGTTTTTTTGTTAGATCGAATTCTTAGTGCTTGAAAAATCATTATAATCGCAATAAAACCTGATAAAATCGAAAATCCATATTCATTAAATTTGTTTAATAAGGAAATAAAATTTGAATTTTGATTGTTGGGGTTATTTGAAATTTTTTCAGACCCAGTTCCCTCAATCCACCAATTTTCTTGCCAATTATTTTCGAATGAATCTGAATATGTTGTAACTTCTATTGAAATCCAAAACGGCTCATTTTCAATATTTGATTCTGGGAAGTTCATCCAACCTGTGATGTTTATATTTTCTTCAGGTAGAATTTCGGATAAATCAAATCCTCTAATTCTTGAGGAATTTTCATCATAAATTGAATCTTCAACAGGAATTAATCCATGTGGCACTTCATGACTTACACTTACTCCTATGCTAAAACTTTCAGGTAAATTTCCTGAATTCTCAAGAATTATTGAAAGATACAGACTCTCATCTTCAACCCAAGATGTTACATTGATAATCTGTATTTCTAAATAAGTCCCTATAATCAAGTTCAAATTTTCCGAATCTATAATTTCTAGCTCGTTATTGTAATAATTACAATTAATTGAAATTATTGTTCCAGCATTAATCATCTTAATTTCAGAATTTAACGAAATTTCAAATTCTATTAATTTGAATTCAAGTGGTTCTAATAACTCTGTATTGTATGTTACATCTGAAAAGGTAATTTGATTTAATTCATCTTCTTGGGAATTATTAAAAATTATATAATCTGAGTTTGTAGTACAGTTTGTATTTTGAATATATTCTCTATAATTTCCTGTATTGGTAATTTTGAGATTTAATTTGCAATTTTTATTCAAAATCAATTCATTACAATTTGTATCCTCTATATCTATTTTTGAACTTTTAATGGTTGAAATTGAAGTATTAAGTATAATATTTTCTTTGATTCCTCCTAGGGTGGAATTAATTTGTAATGATATTGATAAATTACCTTCTGGAGTATAAGGAGAATTAAATGTAATTTTCAGAGTTGCACTTTCATTAGGCTCTAATGAACTTGCCTCAATCCAGCCAGAAAGTGTGGCATCCCAACCTGCTTCTTCAAATCTATTACTTTCATTTTTAAATATGATATTTCCGTCATCTCCTATGGGTGAAATTTCTGTAACAAAACTTGTTTGAATATTTCCCGAATTTCTTATTTTTATTTCATGAATTTTATTTCCTAGAGGTTCAATAGTATCTTCTTCAATTATCTCATCAATTGTTAGAGAGTATTTTGGTAAAATTGAAATTGCATAATTCCATATTTCATATGATTCTGTAGAATTAGATAATTTTAGTTGGAATGGGTATTCAATATTGGCTTGTGGAAGGCCATTTTCAATCTCGGGAATATAGATTTTAACAGTGATGTTTGTAAATTCATTAGAATCTAATTCAAAAGAATCTTGATTAGATATTTCTGTATCTTCAATTATAAATTTACTTTGGTTTATGCCCCAATTTGTTTCTCCGATAATTTCTATAGCAATTGATTGTGAATTGGAGGATGTACTGTTAATGCCAATACTAAATTGAATCCATTGTTCACTAGGAACAAGAAAGGTAATTTCACCAGAATTTTCCCACTCAATTTCTAAATCTTTTGATGGTTCTTCAGCATTTGAAGCTGTAGGTAATAACATTAGGCAAGCTATCAAAATTGTGATGATAGAAAATCGGCTCACATACTTCCTAGCATATTTACTCTAAACTATTTTTCACTCAAAGTTTAATGAACAGGGTCTTGTACTAATTCTTTAAGCCTATCGAGAAATAACTCTGCGCCATGAATCGGAACACTTAATTCAAAGTTTTTAGAAATATGGGGATCAATTTCTCCAATTTCTCCGACTTTCACTCCTGAAACAATAATTTCCGCTCCCCTTCCTTTTAACCAAGGTCCATGATTTTCTTCAGTTTCTTTAAGTTCATAGTGAATATTGAATTTATCTAGTGCCATATCTCTCATAATAGCTTGTAACATTCCTCTTCCCTCTGCAAATCCTCCAGAGGGAGACGCAATTAACCATGAAGCATGAGTTTCATTAGAATGATTTCTTACTACTTCTCCTAATTCATATATCCTTTGAGGTAATTCATTATGTTTATTTGCATTTAGTAATCTTAGTAAACCAGGCAGTAAATTTGTTCTTAGTAACGTATGATCAACTGTAATTGGATTTGCAAGAATGGTGGCGATTTCTTTTTCATTCCACCTTACATAATTAAATTGGTCATTTTCATTAGAAAGTGTGAGACTTGTAATTTGTTGTAATCCTAGTCCTTGCAAACAATTTGTAAGTCTTCTAGTAAAGTTAGATGAACTTAATTGGGAACCTGATAATGGTGTTTTTGGTACATCCTTTCCAAGGTCTTCATAGCCATGTCCTATTGCTATTTCCTCAACTAAATCAATAGGATGTAATATGTCAAAACGCCATCTTGGCATTTCAATCTCAATTATTTTGTCTCCTAATATGATATCACTCATTTTGTTAGATTTTTCTAGAGAATTAGATGGCGCTTCATGTTTCCCTAGATATGTTCCACCCATCCTGTTAATCGCTTTTGACAATTCTTCTTCGCTGAAATCTTTACCTAGCATTGATTTTAATAGTCTCTCAGTTAATTCGTGTTTTATGGCTTTACCATTTGGAGTTATTATATTTCTTTTTTCACAATCATTAATTTCAACACTTTGGATTTCTCCTCCTCTGGCTGCTAATTCTAAACATACGAGTAAAAGACAGCACTCACACGCCCGAGGATCCCATCCTGTGACATCAATAAAGAAATCCTTCGTTGAATTTTTGACTGTGGTGTGATTTCCATTGATGATTGGAGGAAATGATAATACGGCATCATTTCCATCAATTATTACAGGATATTTTTCTACCTTCTCAAGTAAATGTGCGTAGTCAACACCTTTTGGATGTTCTGAAAGAATTTCTTTAATCTTCATTTTTTCATTCATCGCTAATGGAATGAATTCAAAATTTTCATCAACAGTAATCACTTTAAAATTTGGTTTTAATTCAGAAAAATCATGTACTCCTATTGATGCCTTTGATCTTCTCTTCCCTAATGAGAAATGTAATTTTTCTTGATGGTCCATAATTGTTTGAATGAACTCATTAATTTCTTCAGGGTTTTCGCCCGTATTTACATTTCTAACAACTGCTGCATAGATTACTGGCCTTACATCTCTTAATGATGCATCAACATCTAATGAAATTCCACTAGATTTAATCTCAAGGTGAGGATTTGATTTATGTCCATGAAGAAAGGTTCTAGATGCATGTGCTAATGTCCCAGGAGATAGTAAATCTGCCCTATCTGGAAAAATTTCAATTTCAATTTCATTGTCATCATTTTCTTCAACAGAACATCCAATGTCTCCAAAATCATTTAGAAGTTTTTTTGAATATTCTACTCCAAATCGAGTTTGGATTTTAGCAAGATCAGAATGATTAAATTTTACAGTTGGCATTTTAATTCCTCATTGACTAAACCACATTGGTAATGCTCTTTCATACCCTGTTAAACGAATTCCACTAAGCGCTGCAATTTCATGACTATTAGCTCTAAGATGTTTACGTTCTATTTTCTCAATACTATCTAATCCAAGTTCTTCTAGCCATCCTCGAAGTTCGTAATGAATATCTTTTGAACTTTTTACCGTCTCTTGGTGTTCTTTAGAGATGATTCCTGCTGCGCCGCAACCTCTAGCAATAATGATGTCATTAGATGAAACCTGCCAAGGAACAGAAATGAATGTTGGACATGTTGAACTATCTATTTTAGTTTCAATAATTGAACGACCAATTTTTGGTAAGCACGAAGCAGCATGTAGGCCACTAATATCAGATAAATTGACAATTACTCCTTGTATTGGGTGATTCTTTCCACTTGTATGCAAGTTATTTACTCTTGACAAACCATCTTTAAGCAAGATAGGAATTAATCTTGTACTAATTGCTCTAATCGCAACTAATAATCCATCTAATGAGGGTGGAGACATTGTTGGCATTGAAGACAAATCAATTATTACTCCTCCTGCATTTTTAATTTCTTTATGTGCATTTTGAATATTATCTTCATTAATAATTAAAAAATCTGAATCTTTTGGTTTAGTATTAACTATTGTGCTGAAATCTTTCATTGATTTTTCAGATTCAAATATTAGTGGTAAATCTAACCCCATGCTTTCTATGTTGCTTTCTAAACTAGGAATCTCATCACCACCAAGTACTACGATTGTATCTAATGCTTGGCCTTTAACAAGTCTATTTTTTCCAGCCTCTGGGACAATCGTTAATTCTGACCAGTCCCCTAGAATTTTTTCATTTGGTTGTTTAGAAATAACTTCTAAAGAATTATCTGCAATAATGCAAACTACATCGTCTGAAATCTTTAGTAAGTCATCATTTAGAGACTCATTAAATTTATCAATTTCATTTTTCGACATATTTGTCATTTTAGCGCCTTCTCCTGGTTTAGGGCATCTTCCAGTAACCAAGATTCTTCCACCAATCATTCTACTACCTACGGAATCGCCAACATCGCCAACAACGAGAATC
>DAGQ01000120.1 GCA_002498205.1 Euryarchaeota archaeon UBA596 | reverse complement strand
GTTTTAATTGAAAAGTATCCATATTCAAATTATGATTTAACTACAACTAGAGGCATTGTTTACGAATTAAATCAAGCAGGTGTCGAAGTTCTTTGGTTTACAACAGGAAGTGCTCAAGCCCCACAACCATACGCGTATAATCATGCAAAAGCTGTTGTCCTAGACGAACAAGAAATTTGGCTGGGAAGTGGAAATTTCAAAGACAGTAGTTTCCCAAATAGACAGCAATATGAAGCCAATGGAGAAATAGTATTATTTGGATCAGATGGAAATAGAGAATGGGGTATTTTTGTAAATTCATCTACGCTAGCCAGTAAATTACTTGATAGAATGTCTTGGGATGAAAATACAGATCATCCACACATAGAAGCATATGACCCAGGAGAACCTCAATTCGATAAGCCCGATTCATGGTCTGGATTACCAACTTCAAATCTACCATTAGATCCGCCATTGTATACAATTCCAGAATTTGAAGGTGATTTTGATGGAAAACTACTATCTTGTCCAGATGATTGTGCAAACGCAATAATTTCAAGTATTGATAATGCAGAATCTTCAATATTATTGTCTTTACAATATTTAGATTTAGATTGGTGGTATGGTTGGTCAGAAGAATCTAACCCCTGGGGAGATAGTCTAGTTGTTGGAGCATTAGAAAGAGCAGCAGAAAGAGGTGTATCAATACGATTAATAATCAACGAATATTATGCTGACGAATCACCAGAAGTACAACAGGCTACTAATTTACTTAATGAAATTTGGAATCACACATACGGATATGATACCGCTGCAATAATGATGTCTGCTGGAGGAGATGATAGAATTCTTAAACTCCATAATAAAGGAATGATAATCGATTCTGAAACAATCCTAATTGGATCAATGAATTGGGGTTCAAATTCATTATTACAAAATAGAGAATATGGTCTATTATTGAATAGTTCTGAATTAGCACAATATTACATTGAAAGTTGGACTTCTGATTGGGAAAGATTGGATCTTTGGACAGATACTGACGGTGATGGTTTACCTGATCACTGGGAAGTAAGTTTTGGATTAAATCGAACAACATCAATTATTCCTGGAACTGCCATCACAGAACATTCTTATGATCCTGACGGAGATGGTTTGAATAACCTAGAGGAATATAATTACGCTGGAGATCCATTATCTCCTGATACAGATGGAGATTGCATTCCAGATTTATTAGAAATTTCATTTGCACAAATTGAAGGTATTAGTGCACGCGCAGCAATGAAAGAGGCCGATGCTAATGATAATGGCATTGATGATGGAATTGAAACAGATTGTGGATTAAATCTAGAAGAAATAGATGTTGATACGACTAGTGATAGTGATAACGATGGAGTTGTAGACATTAATGATTTATGTCAAAATACTGAAGCAAATATCCCTGTGAATATCGATGGTTGCCCACTTGATACAGATGGAGACGGTGTAAACGATTTTGATAATTCAGGAGGAGTTTTAGATTTATGTGAAAACACACCATCTGGCACCAATGTTGATTCTGATGGTTGTGAAATAATCTCAGAAAATGATATTGATAATGACGGGGTGATAGATTCAGAAGATTCTTGTTTAGATACACCAGAAGGTCTTGATGTTGATTCAAATGGATGTAGTGATTCTGACAATGATGGAATCATAGATACTATTGATGAATGTCCTGAGACATTACCTGGCACAATAGTTGGCAGCACTGGGTGTACTCCATCACAAGAAAAGACGAATGATGATGAAAATGAAGAAAATAGACTAGGAAATGGTGCTGCTGCAGATGACAAATTATCGTTGTTCATTTTAATTTTGATGGGATTTGCAGCAATCGCATTTGTAGGATCAATAGCGATTTTCTTCACGAATAGAAATAATCCCACAGAGGAAATTTTTGCTGATTTGACTAATGAAGTGATTGATGATGCTGCAATGGGTCTTGAAGATCCCGATTTAGGTGATGATGAAAACCCAACTTTTGCATCTCCTATTTTAGATGCAGTAACCGGAACAACTGCAAGTGAAGATGAACATAGAAAAGCAGTATTTTCAGCACCTGTATTAGATGGAACTGAATCACTAAAATACGATGAAAATGATGAATCGATAGATTTACCCGGTTGGACTAGAGATGTTGTTGAAGCTTATATTGCTCAAGGATGGAGCATGGAGCAACTAAAAGAATGGTATAATGAAAATAGTTGACCCATTTTACACGACAAGTTATTGAAATAAAAAGTAAAGCAGGTGCTAATGTCCCGTGAATTAGTTGAATTAAATCTTCGTGATTTTGAGAATAATAAAGAAGAATTTGTTAAAAAAATGGGTAATGCATTAGAAGATATTGGTTTTTTTGCATTAATGGGTCATGGAATTGATCTTGAATTATTGTCTGAATGTTATAATAACTCCGAAGAATTTTTTAAGTTTGACTATGAAATCAAATCTAAATATGAAAAAAACGAGATTCATTGTCAAAGAGGATATACACGATTTGGAAAAGAACATTCAAAAGATAATCCTGCCCCAGATTTAAAAGAATTTTACCAGGTTGGTAGATCATTAAAAAAAGACCATCCAGAATATAATAATTTTTTACATAATGTATGGCCAAAAGAAGTACCAGAATTAAAAAATAATTTAGAAGATTTGTATTCTAAATTAGAAGAATGTAGTAACAAATTGTTAGAAGCATGTTCAATATACCTTGGAATGGAAAAAGAGTGGTTAACATCAATGGCTAAAGATGGAAATACAATCTTAAGAGTAATTCATTATCCTCCATTACCAGAAAATAGAGACCCAGATAGTGTTCGATCATCTCAACATGAAGACATCAATTTGATTACACTTCTCTGTGCTTCAACAGAAGGAGGTTTAGAGGTAATGGATCATGATGGAAGTTGGTTTAAAGTAGAAACAGGACCCGAATTTATTGTTGTAGATACTGGAGATATGATTCAAAATATTACAAATGGATTGTTTAAGTCAACAACACATAGAGTTGTTAATCCGGATAATTCTAACTTAAGGCGATTTTCAATGCCAATGTTTGTTCACCCTCGTAATGAAATTGATCTGTCTCCATTACCTAAATTTATAGAAATGACTGGTGGAGAGCAAAAGTTTGAAAATATTACAGCAGGAGAATATTTACATCAAAGATTAGTAGAAATAGGTCTAGCCGATTCATGAGGGATATAAGTTGAGAATTCCAGAACTAATTGCACTAAAAAGAGATGGAAAAGAATTAACTGATGAACAAATATCATTTCTTATTGATTCAATCTCAACCAATAACATGCAACCTGAACAAATTGGTGCGTTCTTAATGGCCACTTACATTCAAGGAATGTCTACCAAAGAAACCACAAAATTAACTGAATCAATGAGAGATTCTGGAATAAAATTTGAGTGGAAAAATAAACAAAATATCGTTGATAAGCATTCTACTGGAGGTGTTGGTGATAAAATCAGCATTCCATTAGCACCAGTTCTTGCTTCATTAGGACTTAAAGTTCCAATGATTGCAGGAAGGGGGCTTGAACACACAGGAGGTACTATTGATAAATTAGAATCTATTAAGGGGTTCAAAACAAAATTAAATCCTGAAGAAATAATAAAGATTGTAAATAAAATTGGTTGTGTAATAACAACACAAACTGAAGAAATGATTCCTGCTGATAGAATTCTATACGCAATTAGAGATCTGACATCTACAGTTGCATCTCTACCCTTAATTACTGCCTCAATTCTTTCAAAGAAAGCCGCAGAAGGAATCTCGAGTCTAGTTTTAGATGTAAAAGTAGGTTCTGCAGCATTTATGAAAGATATTGATTCTGCAAGTGAATTGGCAAAAAGTATGGTAAAAACAGGAAATGAAATGGGAATTAAAACTACAGCTTTACTTACAGAAATGAATAACCCATTAGGTTTTATGTCTGGAAATGCTCTTGAAATTATTGAATCAATACAATTGTTAAAGGGAGATGGTCCAGATGATTGTAGAGAATTAATTATTGCTCAGGGGGTTCAATTATTACTTAGTTCAGGATTAGAAACTTCTGAAGATAAAGCAAAAACTGAAATTAAAAATAAATTAAAAAATGGTTCTGCATTAAAAAAATTTAAGCAAATGATTGTAGCACAAGGGGTTGAAGAAAAATTTGCTGAAAAAATTTGTAATGAGCCAAGAGTGTTAATAAAATCCTGCAAATATAACTCACAATTATTTTTGGAGGAATCAGGATATATTTCTTCTATTGATGCAATGGAAATTGCTCAATTTATCCTAGATAACGGAGGAGGGAGGACATTTATGGAACAATCAATAAATCATAATATAGGAGTAGAATTGCATATAAAAAAAGGTGATTTCTATGATAAGAAAAAACCTTGGGCAACTATATACTACGATGATGAAATAGACGTATTAAAACAATTAAAAAATTGTGTAAATATCTCTCAAACTGCTATTCAAAAGAAAGATAGGATTCTTAGAAAAATAATCTAATTAGTCCGTATATTCGAATCTCAAAATTAAATTTCTAGCCGCCTTAACTTCGTCTACCCTTCCAACATGAGTTGTTACAGGTGCTTTGTGTAATGTTTCGTAATCTTCTGTTAAAACTTCGTGGAATTTTGAAGCAAATGTATCTAAAGTTTTCTTAGATTCTGTTTCTGTTGGCTCAATCATTAAACATTCAGGTACAACTAAGGGGAAATAAACAGTTGGTGCCATATATCCTTTATCTAAAAGACCTTTAGCAATATCCATTGCAGTTATTCCATATTTCTCTTTCAAAGGAGTTGCACTTAGTGTAAATTCATGTTTACATAACTTAACATCTGAGCCATCTACAGGCATCATTGGGATTTTTTCCAACTGTTCTTCAGAAGGATTCATAATTTTATGTCTAAGATAATTTGCATTTAATACAGCATGCTCGCTCATTTTTTCCAATTGGAATCCATATCTTCTGTAAAAAGCCCAAGATCTAACGACTGCTCCTGGATTGCCCATCCATTGTTGCACCTTTCCAATAGATTCAACTGGATTGTATAACGTATACCACCAATCACCATCAACACCCACATCATCTGAATCTTCACGTGGTCTGCGAGTAACCATTGGCGAAGGTAAAAATTTAGACAAATGATTTTTCACACCAATAGGTCCTGAACCAGGCCCTCCCCCTCCGTGTGGTTGACTGAATGTTTTGTGTAGATTATAATGAACTGCATCAAAACCCATTAATCCTGGTGTTGTTTTACCTAAAATTGCATTAAAATTAGCCCCATCATAATACATTTGTCCTCCAGCAGAATGCACAAGTTCCGCTGCCTTCGAAATTTCATGTTCAAAAATTCCAAGAGTGTTTGGATTTGTAATCATCATTGCAGCTGTATCATCACCAACAACGGCTTTTAGAGCTTCTAAATCTAATAATCCGTCTTCTCCGGAGGGTATTTCAATGATTTCATAACCACACATTGCAGCACTTGCAGGATTAGTCCCATGAGCAGAATCAGGAACAATCACCTTATTTCTATGACTTTCGCCTATTGATTTGTGATACTCTTGAATACATCTAATAGCTGTAAATTCTCCTTGAGCACCAGCCACTGGTTGAAGAGTTACCGAATCCATTCCTGCGCATATACCTAACATTTCTTGCATTTCATACATTATTGAAAATAATCCTTGCTGATGTGATTCTTTTTGTAAAGGATGTAATTCTGTAATTCCTGGCATTGCTGCAATTACTTCATTTACTCTTGGATTATGTTTCATAGTACATGACCCTAAAGGATAGAAGCCAGTGTCAATTCCAAAATTTCTGGTTGAAAGCCAAGTATAATGTCTAACAACTTCTGGTTCAGAAAGTAATGGTAATCGTGGAAGATCTTTACGTTTTAATCCTGAGGGGATTTTTATTTTTGACTGCTCTAAAAGAGGAGCTGGCTGAGAATACCCCATTCCTACTACGCCCTCAAATTCGAAAATATTACTCATTTTTCCACCTCCATCAAATTTTCCAACTTATTCCTAAATATTTCAATCTCCTCCATAGTTGTTTGATCAGTTGCACAAACTAATAAATCATTTTCACAATCCTCATACCAATTTGATAAAGCAAAACCTCCAATTATTCCGTTTTCATCTAACCAATCTAATACTTTTTGAGCATTGAAAGGGAACCTGACTACAAATTCATTATAATGACTTGAATTTAAATATGGAAATTCTAAACCTTCAATAGTTGATAATTTTTCCTCTAGAACCTGTCTTGCTGCAAAATTTCTAAGTGCTAATGTTTCAATTCCTTTAGGCCCTAATAAAGACATGTGCATTGCACCCATCAATGCAATTAATGTTTCATTAGTACACAGATTTGAAGTTGCTCTATGTCTCCTAATATGTTGTTCTCTTGTTGACAAGGTTAAACAAAAAGCAGTTCTACCGCTATCATCTTCACTTTTCCCAACAATTCTACCAGGCATTTGTCTTAAGTATTTTTTAGAGCAAGCAAAAATTCCGTAAATAGGACCCCCTGCAGTAATTCCTACACCCAAAGGTTGACCTTCGCCAACAACAATATCTGCACCATAATTTCCAGGTGCTTCTAAAACACCTAATGAGGTTGGTTGTACACCTACAATTAGTGCCGTTGATTCTCCAATAATTTGTTTAATGCTAGTTATTCCTTCATCTAGGATTCCTAAAGGATTAGGCTGTTCAACATAAACTGCACACGAACCAGATGCATTTGACAAATCATCAAGATTCATGAAACCATTAGAGTCATGTTTCAATTTTTTAAGAACAATACCCCCGCCTTTAGTATAATTTTCAATTACTGAAAGTCTATGAGGTGGTATTAATTCTGAAACATAAACAGTATCTTTCTGAGTCGCTTTCTTATTATGAACTCTAACAGCACATGTAATTGCTTCTGCGGCTGATGTGGAACTATCATATACACTTACATTCGAAATTGGTAATCCGGTCAATTCGCTAACCATTGTTTGAAATTCCCACATTGCTTGTAACATTCCCTGACTTACTTCTGGTTGATATGGTGTGTAAGAGGTTAGAAACTCTCCACGACCAATTAATTGTCCAACTAAAGAAGGAACAAAATTTCGATATAATCCAGCGCCTAAAAAACTGATTTTATTTTTAGAAGTAATATTGGCATTCAAAAGTGTTCTTGCATCTCTTAATATTTCTTCTTCTGATTGAGGTCCCCTGAGAGGTAATTGGCCAGAAAAGCGAACGTTTTCTGGAATATCCGAAAATAAATCATCTATTGACTTAAAGCCCATTATTTCCAACATTTCATCTTCTCTACCCATGTTAGGTAGTTGGTCCATGCACTATCCATTTCAAAACGAAGTATCAATATTTGTATTTCTAAATGAACGGTGGAACTATCACTTTTGCTGGTACTAGTTTCCTTTTGCTAGCTGCTACGTATACAATTTGTCCTAATTCAACATCTGAAAAATAACCCATTGCAATTCCCTTATTTTCTAAACTTGGACTTGGTGCGCCAGAAGTTATTATTCCTAGTTTATTTGAATTCAAATCATCATTTTGATAAATAATATGACCTAATCTTGGTGAAGGACCTCTTCCTTCATATTTTATCCCCCATAATTTTTCTTTTGAATTCTTTTCAAGCATTGCTTTTTTACCAATAAATTCATGATCTAAATCTAATCCAAATGGAACCTGTGTTTCCAAAGTATTTCTAACTAAGTTTTCATGTGAATCAATATCACCTAAACCTGGCCAATAAAAGTCTTGACCTGACAATAAATACCCCATCTCTAATCTTAAGGTATCTCTAGCACCCAATCCCACAGGAACTACTCCTGATTTGCCAGTATCTTCCAATAATTTAGCCCACAACAATTCTGCCTGCGAATTTGGAATAAAAATCTCATATCCAGTTTCGCCTGTGTAACCTGTACCTTGAATCCAACCTGAAATACCCAACTCATTTTCTTTGATAGCCTGACATTTAAATCTTCCAACATGATTTTTTTCTCCCAAAACAGAAGTTAAACAAACTTTAGAATTTGGTCCTTGCAGTGCAAGAATACTTGTCTCTTCAGACAAATTTTCTAATTTTATTGTTCCATCTGCGGGTAAATGTTCTTGAAACCAATCCCATATTATTTCGATCATACTTGCATTTGGAACTCCTAAAATTGTTTCACTTTCTGTATTGACCCATCCATTCCTAAATTCAGAAATTTCATTATCATTCGTTACTGCAAATATCATATCATCAATTATTGATCCGTCTATATCTAAAAAATGAGTGTAGGCACACCTACCTGAAGTAATCGATGAAACTTTTTGAGTCGCTAACGATTCTAACCATTTTGATACTCCAACTCCACTTATAGAGAAAAAACCCATATGAGAAACATCAAATAAACCAGCAGTATTCCTAGTTGCAATATGTTCATCCCTTATGCTAGTATACCACATTGGCAATTCAAAACCATGAAAATCTACTAGGTTTGCTCCTGCAAGTACATGTTGCTCATAACATGCTGTACGCGACAATTTGACTGCTGTATCATCCATCAGTATGTTCTAAACGCGGACGGTATTCAATAATACCTAAACCGATTTCAATTTATACAACCTATTAATCGCAGGCTTGTATAAGATGTTAGTAACCAAACTAAAATCAAAAATAGCATATGCTAAAGTCACTCAAACTGAATTATTTTATGTTGGTAGTATAACCATTGATGAAAACATAATGAAAAGAGCAGCATTAACTGAAAATGAGAAAGTTCAAGTTGTAAATATTAATAACGGTTCAAGACTAGAAACTTATGTCATTAAAGGTGAAGCAGGAAGTGGAATTTTTGCATTAAATGGTCCTGCTGCAAGGCATGCTCAAGTTGGAGATGAATTATTTATTCTATCGTGGGCACATATAGATCCCTCAATAGAAGACTTAGAACCCGTAATTGTTGAACTTAAAAAATAGTATGCGCTATGCATAGGATTTGCGTCACATTGAATAACCCCCTCGGTTTACATTAGAATATGCTAGGTGAAGATGGAACTAAATGGCTAGACAGGTTACAAATGCAAGTTGCAAGATCGTTACAAGCTCAAGGATGGAGTCAACAAAATATTTCGTCTATGATCGGTATGACTCAAAGCACCATCAGTAGACAAAGAGGAAGACCACTACCTAAATTAAAAGGAAGTGCTGATGAATCTGTGATTGATGGATGGGCTACAGAGATGACACAATTACTCTCAAATTTGGGACCTGATGCAAAATTAAAGCAACAACGATATGTTATTGAATTTCTTTTTGATGACGGAAGAAATATTCGTTTTGATAAAATTTTAACGGGGACTGATTTAGATCGTGGACAATCTAGAGCCGGATTACTACGAAGATTAGAATGGATTACTCAACGATTCGTAATCCCTAAAATAGAAAAATGGCAACCTGCCATTGGAATGAATGTAGCAGCATGTACTTCCGAAGCTCAAGATATTGAAGATGTTGCAGCATTCCCTGGAAGATTATGGATTATTAATAATCAAATAAAATATTTATCAATGCCTGAATTTGGAGCTAGTTTCCACTTGGCTGGAGTATTATTAAAAACAAGAAGTTTCGGTTCAGAAGCAACTGCAATTCTGAATCTTGCATTTCCACAAAAATATGTGAAGAAAATCAAATCTGTCTGTAAGAAATTAGGTTTTAATATTGCAAATACCCCAAAAAGTATTCCAGACAAATCTTCAAAAGATGCCCACATATTAGTTGATGAAGGTGATTTTGGATGGGTGCCAACACTATATGTCTTAGGCTCAAATCCGATTGAACTAGTTGATAGAGCACACCAATTAATCGATGCTTTGGATGCGTGATAATATAATGATTAAAAACGTAATGAAAAACATTTTTTTCAAACCTTGGTCTATTTGGAAACCTATTTGGAATTTACAGATAAAAACAAAACCACTAATTTTACCAATTAGTCTTTTTTTAATCTCGTCAACATACATTTCTGTATTTTATTTTCTAACAAATAATTTTGCTGAATGGAGAGGTTATACCCTTTTTGATTCAAGTACAATAATTGATGATAAAATTCCATTCATTAAAGATTCAATTTATATTTATAGCACATGGTATTTTCTATTTATGTTAGTTGCAATTTCAATTCCATTGAATAAAAAAGGGCTTATGGAATCTATATACATATACCAGAGTTTAATTTTAATTGCATCTTTCTGTTTCATCA
>DAGQ01000105.1:8319-9784 GCA_002498205.1 Euryarchaeota archaeon UBA596 | reverse complement strand
TGGTACATGAAATTGTTATGCATCATTCTTCCAGCTAATGCAGGATTTTGTAGTGCTTCTTTGAACAAGATTTGCTCTGCTTCCGCTTCAGGAACCATTCCTTTAGAAGCATAAGCAACACCACGTGCATAGTGTTGAGTGGCAATTGTAGCTGGGAATACTTCATTATCTGTATATGTGGGCTCTGCTAAAATTTCATCCCACTTTCCAAATCTTATCATTACATGCCACGGCATTGTTACGTAAGACTCTAGGAATATCGCACCCATTGGAATTATTCCCGCAAGCATGAATTGTGCACCTGAATTTTCATCACCCGCAGGTAATGTTTCCACAGCTTTTCTAGCATATTTTAGTGCAGTTTCATATTGTCCATCGAACATTGCACACCAAACAATGAAATGGTGATTATGCATTCTATAAAATTTGTAGAATTGTGATTCATTACCTGTTAATTCAACATATTTATCGTCTGCTTCTACTGCTGCTATATTACATTCTATGGCTTCTTTCCATTGACCTACCCATGCATCTATGTGTGAGGGCATATGGACTAAATGTCCTAATCCTGGCATTCTAGTTCTTAGAACATCTGCAGCAAAAAGAGCTTTTTCTGGGAATGGTGATAACTCTAAAGCATGACAGTATAGGTGGCATAATGCAGGATGTACTCTTGCTTCATCACTACTTTCAAAAGCATCTTCCATGATTTTTACTAATAATGGTGTATTGTCATCTGCTGGTGTAATCTCTCCCGTTTTAGTGTCTTTATCCCATAATTGCCACGCTTTCAAATTCATCAATGCTTCAACATATATTGCAGTTACATCTAAATTTCCACTATACTTTTCATAAAGTGGCTTCATTGCTTCGGCAAATGCGATGTTTAACTCTGGACTATTACCCATGTTTAGAACAGATGGATCAGCTGCATCACGTGCTTCAGCAGAGTGACGAGTTGATAATGCATTGATTAGGTCTTTTTCTAACTCAGAACAATGTTCCATTACCGAGATTGCTTGTTGAATTGCATCATGCCCAGAACCTAATCCTGGTGCCCAATTATAATTTGATGAAACACAATATGCAATTCCCCACCAAGCCATAGCACAATTAGGGTCAATTTCGGTACACTCTGTGAAACAAGCTATTGCCTGCTCGTGATTATAATTCAACATATGTCCAAATGCTTCAATAAACTTTTTACGCGTATTTTCATCATTACAAGTAACATTTTCAACAAATGAATAGTTTGAGGGTTTTCCGAAGTCATAATTAGTAGGTGCAAGCGACATATCACATCCTAGGAAATGTGGGATATAACCTCTTGTAATGATTTATAAAATTAGAACTGAAATTATACAAGACTTTATCCGAATAGTTTCTTAGGAATATGTATGCGGAGTGTAAAAAATATCATACCAACTCATTCTGTTTTAGAAGGTGGAGGATTTAAAGTTCGAAG
>DAGQ01000105.1:7665-7931 GCA_002498205.1 Euryarchaeota archaeon UBA596 | reverse complement strand
GCGAATTATGGACCTGGTGAAGCAATAGGTGCTCCTTGGCATCCTCATCGTGGTTTTGAAACTGTAACCTACATGTTGTCAGGGCAGATGCAACACGAAGATAGTGCGGGAAATAAAGGAGATTTGAATCCTGGTGACGTGCAATGGATGACTGCAGGCAGGGGGATAATTCACTCTGAAGAACCCCATATTGACTTTAAAAAAAATGGTGGTTTGATGCATGGTTTTCAAATTTGGATAAATCTTCCTGCAAAATATAAAATGAT
>DAGQ01000105.1:5954-7281 GCA_002498205.1 Euryarchaeota archaeon UBA596 | reverse complement strand
GTTTGGGTCCGTGTAATTGCGGGTGACTGTTTAGGTTTAAAATCCTCTATAGATACAATGGTTCCTATAGAATTCATTCATGTTAAAATGAAAGAAAAATCAAATTTGGAGAAAGAAATTGATCAATCTTTGAATACGATGATTTATGTTTTTGGTGGCGAAATCGTTGTCCACAATAAAGTTGTTAAAGATGGTGAATTAGCCCTCTTGTCATATGGTGAAAAACTATTAATCTCTTCAAATAAAAAATCAGAATTTTTAATCTTGGCTGGACCGGAATTAAATGAGCCAATTGCAAGGCATGGGCCATTTGTGATGAATACAAGAGAAGAAATCCGACAGGCTTTTATTGATTATCAAAATGGTACATTTGTGAATAATAATTAATTATTCATTCTACTCTTCTTTTTCGATTTCTTTTCCAATTTTCGTTATTGTTGACGTATTGTAATGCGGTTGTTGAATCAATTAATGCTCCAAGCATTTGTTGAACTTCTAAATCCGTTGGATTTCCTCTCAAGATAGTTCTAACAAATGTTTTTGCAATAGAGTGTTTCCTAGATTCTGGCCAGGGTAGTGCCTCTTCTAATTCTTTAAGTTGCATTCTTAATAATTGACGGATTTTAGGGTCAAGAGTTCTTTCTATAGATATTGAACTAGTTCTAATGCTTGGGTCATCAGAATTTTTATTGAATAAATGATATTTGTATAATTCATACAATATTACTGAAACAGAG
Organism: Euryarchaeota archaeon UBA596; assembly: GCA_002498205.1. GTDB lineage: Archaea > Thermoplasmatota > Poseidoniia > Poseidoniales > Poseidoniaceae > MGIIa-I. The sequence goes on along the minus strand of DAGQ01000105.1, from coordinate 6,544 downwards.
TGAGATAAATTCATTATTGGATATCCTTCCCAAGTTGGAATACTTGTAAGAAGATCACAACTAATCAATTCTTTTTGAGTTAATCCTTGACCCTCTGGTCCAAAAACAATTGCAATTTTGCCATTATTGTTGTAAATTCTTTCTGAAATTTCATCAGGTGCTAAAAAATGCCTTGTAATCGTTTTATCTCCAAATTCTCTTTTTCCGCTCGTTCCAATTACCAATGAGCAATCATTGATAGAATCCTCTAGTGATTTGTGAACTTTAATTTTTTCAAGAACTGATTTTGCATGCTTAGCTCTTTTTCTTGCTTCTTCACCAATTGTTAATTCTGGAGTTACAAGGTGTAGTTCATTAAAGCCAAAATTTAGCATATTTCTGGCAATTGCACCTAAATTTCCCTCTATTGAAGGCCTTACTAAAATAATTTTTAGAGAGTAGGGGAAATTTGGTAATGGTAATTTTTGATAATCGCCCATTTATTCATTCACCTCATTCCATTTATCAATAATTTCTTCATCTATCTTTTGATAAAGGAATAAGATAAATCCACCGGTTTCTCTGTCTGGCATTACTATGCTATGTTTTTT
>DAGQ01000105.1:0-5565 GCA_002498205.1 Euryarchaeota archaeon UBA596 | reverse complement strand
TAGCAATAATTGGGTTTCTAGCCCAATCAATATAGATTGACATTTCCCTCAATCCGTTCTTCTTTGAACGTATCTTGTTATGTAACCTGCAATCCAATTTCTCATACGTTTATTTGCCCCTTCTGTATATTTTTCTACTAGGACTTTATTGTTCTCAAAATCAGGTGTGAATTCTCCAGGATACTCATTAACTAACTTAATTGCACGAATTTTAACAAAAGACGGTCTTATTCTACCCATATTAATCCTCCAGTAATTTTACTTCAATTGGAATGTCTTCTTCTTCATGTCTTGTGATTTGTAATCTAACTTTTCTTGGTGGATTTTCTATACCATTTTTCCAAATGTACTCATTAACTTGTGGATCAATCCATACCGTTTCTTCTAATGTGACTTTTAAGTGTCTTTGAACTTGGTTTCTTATTTCGCTTACAGCTCTAGATGCTCTTCTATTTCTTGGAACCTTCCAAGCTACTCTTAATGGTACAATTAATTCACTTACTGCTCCTCTTGCCAAAAAAATCACCTTTGTAATTTACTTCTTCTCCACATATGCCTTTTTGGATGACTTGTCATCCTTCTTGCAGTCTTCAATGTGACCCAAACAGGAACTCTTCTATTTTGTTTAGTAACTTTTTGAAGCCTTAATTTCTTTGCTAAGGGTTTGTGTCTTGCCATATAATCACCTAATATTTTGAAAGTCCTGGTGCACTTGTATTAGCATCATCTCTGACTGAATGTGCGCATTCATCTAATAATTTCTGACCGGAACTAGTTAATTTTCTACCTTTCGTAATTTCTACTGAGTCTCCATATTCATTTTCAACCATTTTAGTAACTACTTTTTCAACTAATCCAACTTCTTCTAATTGGCCAAGAGCAGTTCTAATGATATTTCTTGAACCTGTTTTAACTCTATTTGGTCTAACATCTCTGTTTCTCGGTCCTCCAAATTTATCAGCAAGATGTTTAACTCCAATAGGTCCTAGCATTGCTACTTTTCTTAATATCGCAGCACATCTAATTTCCCACCAGTTATCTTGTGTTGGTGGTCTTTCTCTATTTGGTCCTGTTTTTACGTCATCTGACCATTCAGGCCGCTTAATTGAGTCAAATTGCTCTAATTTGCTTGCAACTACAGGCAATAATAATCCTGCTGGAACGTCATAGTGCGTTGTCATAGTGCCACCGAGCGTCCTGCCGACAAACTTCCCGTATAAAACTACGATGGAGTTAATCTTGTTTGAAATTCTACTACGAAGTTTGAAACGGGTTGAATTTTTCCGGTAAGCATGCGAGCAGCAATGAGGCAGAATCCTAACATGATTCGTACACTGTTATTGCTATCTTTTACACTAATATTTTTACTGGCATATGCTGTTTATGGTGCATCTTCTAATTCTGGATACTATGTTTATGAATCTGAAAAAAATAATACCTCTCCTGAGTTATCTACAATAGGAAATAATCCCGACTATCAGAATGGAAAAACCGTATGGTTATGGGAATTTGAAACAAATACAAATAATTTGACATGGATTAATATTTCTGTTTCAGGTGCAGTTGACAATTCAATATTGAAAGTAATTAATATAGATGGAAATATTTGGTCTCATCCAGAATTAGGTGACGCATTAAATTCAGAAACTAATTGTGCGGATAGAATCAAAAAAGATGGTGAATATGTGTGGGTTACTATAGATTGTCAGGTTGGTTCAACACATACAATGTCATTAGATAATGGTAATGGAAATTTCATTTCATTGAGCCATCCTGATCCTGCAATAAGAGATGGTGGAACTGTAAGAGCTGAGGATTATGAATCAGCATTATTAGAAGTGAATTCTACCTTCAATAAAACTCATGAATCTAAATTATGGCAAATATCAATCATGGTAGATGGTAATCATTCAGGGGTTAGTCCATTAGTTGAAGTTTCTTATGTTAATGAGCAAATATCTTCTGTGGAATTGTTTAAAATTGATGCAGTGACTGAAATGTTATGGTCTATGGCGGCTTTAATCGGTTGTTTTATGATTTTGTTAGTACCTGCATTTTTGGTATATTTCATATCTCAAAATACTACAAAAAACGAGAGAAAAGAATTAGAATTAGCACTTGAGCAGGATAAAATTACTTAATTTCAGTCAATGGATTGAAATACCAATCTTGTTTTCTCTACGATGTGTCTTCTCGAGTTATTCTAGCCGTTCTAAGTTTGGCGGCTTTAATTTCAATGGGTTTTAGTGATTGTATCTATCTTCTTAATTCAGATGAAAGTTATTCATCTAGTAAGTCAAGTGGGATTAATCTTTTACCTTCAGATTTTGAATTTCAATATTCAAATAGTGCTGATTTTCTAAGCTATGGGTTACTCTCTAGTTATACTTGTTGTGATACAGTAAATCGTCCATCTGATCTTTGGATTATAGATGGAATGCTAAACAAAGAACAGCAAATTGGAATTAGAATTCAAAATATTGGTTCAACCTCAAGTGGGCAATTTGATTTAAGAGTTTATATTGAGCATAATGAATATGACGATTTTATCATACTTGATCAAATCTTACAGGTTTCGAGTATTTCTGGTTCAAGTTCAAAAATGGTTTATTTAACTTGGATTCCTGATTATTCTGGCAATCATACCATTCATGCAATAACACAACATCCTCAAGATGACGATACATCAAACGATAAAAACTCTAGACATTATACAATTGGTAATATTTATGAAAATGCTAATTCTGCAGGAATTTGGTCTTCAATGTCTACATATTGGTCTATAGATACAGATACTGGAATTACACCACATGATGCTAGTTCTTTTTATAAAAATTCATTTTATGTTGGGGATACTTCATCAACAACATATGGGAATAATTGGAACGAAAATATGGATACTTCCATAATTAATTTTGGCGATAGGGTTACAAATCCTTCAAGACCATTTCAAATTTCTTTTTTAGTATCTGGAGCAAGTAAGGTAGGAGATAATTTAAATTTAAAAATTGAAAATTCACCAGGAAATTGGAAGAATCTTGGTAGTATAAGTACAATAATTGATTCTTCAGCAGCAAATTGGAATTTATTTAATTTTAATGTGAACCCAATAGACATGAATTCTAATAGCAAATTAAGATTTAATTTTGCTTCAAATGCAGTAAATACTGATTCTGGGTATTGGATAGATGATTTTGTAATGGTTTATGATCAGTCAGCAAAAGATGATGAATATAATCCTAGGATACTAAGTATTTCAACAGGTGAAACTTCAGCAGAAGAATGGTCTGAGCACGAAATTGAAATTTTAAATGATGGAAACTTAGAAGATAAATTGTCAATGGATATTACCAATTTACCCTCTGGTTGGGATTGGGCGGCCAATTACAAAAATGGAGGGCCTATTGACTCACAAAGCGGCATTGAAGTGGGAAAAGGAGAGACTCGTGAAATAATAGTTAGAGTTAAACCTTCAGCTAATTCTACTTTGGGTATAGAAAATTTGAATTTTAAATTAAGTTCTGTAAATTCTGTAATTTCTTTTGATTCAAAAGAATTTCAACTAGATGTTTTACCGACTTATATGCCTGAAATTGAATTTGATGAAGAAAATGGGTATTGTAGGCCAGGAAATAGTTGTGAAATATATGCAATTCTAACGAATGCGGGCGATGTTTCCGATAGTTTTCAAATTTCATCAGATATATTAATTCTTAGAAATGGATGGTCTTTTGATCTCTCTTGGAATCAACCAATGGAAATTAATCTTGAATCAGGTGAATCTGTGCCAATTAGAATGACTGTGGATATTCCCGCTGAAACAATTACAGGTCAGTATAGTAGTTTGGTATTAACAGCAACAAGCAATACAAGGAATGATATTTCATCCGCAGTTAGAATTAACGCTACAGCAAGTATGATATCTAATGCGGTATTTTCTGTAGATATTAATGAATTAGCGAATGATGTCATTTACCCTATCCCCGGTACGGAAATAGATTTACCCTTTACATTATGGAATAATGCTTCATCTTTTGATGTTTTTGAAGTTTGTATAATTAAGAGTGGTTCTAGAAGTTGGGATGTATCTTCATTACATGCAGGAATGGTTATTGATGAAGGAGATGAATGTGTGAATCCATATATTTTTGAGGTGCCAAGTTTAACTTCCTTAAATGTAAATGTAATCATAAATATCCCTGAAAATGCTCAAAATGGAGATTCTGGGCCCTTATTGACTCCAATAATAAGTAGTATTAGAAGTGATGAATCCATACAATCTTTACCATTTAATGGAATCTCTGTAAGGATGATAAGCGATTTAAAAATTAGTGATTTAGGATCAAATGATTATTTCTCACCTGGTGGTGAGAATATACTTACTTTTAATGTTAGTAATTTTGGTAATGGTGCAGATACTGTATTATTGGAATTAGAAAACTTTGCATATGGATGGGAATATTGGTTCACAAATGATGGAGAAATAATAGAATTCATAGAATTATCGCCAGAATATGAAGGTCTTAATATGATTAATCTTCGATTACATATAGAGGTTCCAAAAGATATTTCTGGAGATTTATCAATAAATTTTATGATATCAATAAGTTCCAATATCACTACTTCTGAAATAGATTTAACAGATAACTATCTTACTTATACTGGATTGACTGCAATGGTTTTCATTCCAGAATGGGTAATTAGTCCACTGAATTTTATTAATTCAGAAGCAGATCAAAATCTTTTATTGAATGCAACAATTGTCAATTCAGGAAATTCTATAGATAACCAATTAAAGGTTAAATTTGAATTGGAAACCGAACCAATTAACAGTGCAGTTAGTGTTGTTTTAAGTATACCTGCATTTGGAGATGAATATTTTTCTAGCGGGCAATGGGCCTCAATACCCTTAGATAAAAATCAATTAGCAAGAATAGAAATATTGGTAATGATTCCTCCTGAAATCCTTATACCTTCTGAAATTAAAATAACTTGGTTTGTCCAAGGCGGTAGTAATCAGTTGGGGCAATCACTAGCTTTAACAAATGTCTCTATTATTGATGTTTCAATATTTAGGGATGTAAATGTAGAATTAGGTCTCCAGTCTGGTATTGTTTCGCCATCTTCTTTTGAATATTTTAGCATTAATTTTTCAAGTTCATCATCAATTATAGAAGATTTGAGATTAGAGAGCGATATTCCTGAAGATTGGTATTTATCTTGTGAAGACCCATCTGGCGATGGCGAATTTAGAGTAGTTATTCCTGAATCGATTTTAGGAACTAGTAGAAAGTCAAGATTAGATTGTAGTTTACAAATAGGGGCAAATTCGGGGTTAAATGAAATTGAATTAAATATTATCGATTCTGAAGAAAATAAGATCTATTCTTGGAAAATAGAACTAGCGGTTAATTCCGAAGAAGAACAATCTACAATGGCATTATTTTTCTCAGAAAACGGACTTTTAAAAGGTTTAATGCTTACTTTTGCAGGAATTATTTTAACACTGATTGGAATAATAATTTTACAAAAAAAGACGGAAGATTATGAAGAAATTGATGAAAA
>DAGQ01000003.1 GCA_002498205.1 Euryarchaeota archaeon UBA596 | reverse complement strand
GATAAGCCCAACCACTGGCACCTAGATACCTAAAACAACCTTCTATCAGTCCTTGTATCTGCCATTCTCCGATTCCAGAATACCCATTTTTCATAGCCTCAATATGAGCTAATGAAGAAATTTCTGCAGAATGGCGCATTAATTTTATTTCCGCTTCTGATTTTATTAATCTCATTTCGGCAATTAATTTCGAGGGGTCAATTCTTTGTGTCGGTCCTTCACCTATTTGTTGTCTGGACCTAGTTTTCGAATTTATTGAATTTTCGACTATTTGATCAACTTTAGAAATTAATCCCACTGAATGATATACAACTTCTGTATTTTCTAATTCCTTGATCAATACATCCTCAATCTCTTCAATCGAGGATGCAGTATCAATAGCCCATCCCTCTAATGCACCTTCAACACCTGGACGTCTACCTTCCCAAATCTCTAATTCTGTATTTCTTGGTTGAAGAAACAAATGACTATTCCATTTGCCGTCTTTTTTAATTGCAAGCAATACTGAATCAGGTTCACTCCATCCTGTCAAATAAAGTAAATCACTATTTGTTCTATATGGGTGATGTACATCATTACTTCTAACCTTTGTAGATGAAGAGCAAATAATTAGTGCAGATTCATCAGTTAATTGAGAGTATAATTTTTCTTGACGATTACGATACTCAGACTTACTAATTGGTGAGGGCTTGGTGCCTAACAGTTCTGCGGTATTACCGAATGCCATGCTACCCCGAGTTATTACTTAGAAAAAGAGTTATTGCTTTTTATTATATTTTGACCATTTTGGCAAAGGATTCTCTTCTGTGGATTTCTTCTTCACAAATAATAGAATAAGAACACAAATAAATGCGGTTAAAAGCACTAAATTTAATCCATTGAAAAAATTAATATTTGTATTTTTAAGTTTTTGAGAATTTTCATTTAAATAATCTATTTGATTAAGAGTGATTGTAATATTATCTGAGGCTCCATCTGAATCTTTTACTATCAATTCTAATTCAATACTTGGACCTAAATCAGCAACATTAATTTCAGTAATATTACTACTTGAATAAAGTACTCCATCGAGATACCATCCAAATTGTAAATCGGTAATTTCATTTGAGGAATCTGTAGATAAATCAGCACTAAATATCAATTTATCAACATCACTACGATTGTAATTAAATATTGTATTGTCTATTAATTCATTGTTCGAATTAGAAATCAGACTAACGGGTATTACGTTTTCAACATTAATTAATTGTGAGGTTTGATTTGTATTTCCCGCATTATCTGTGACTATTAAAGTAAAAATATACTCACCATTAGTTATTGGTAAAAACCTCAATTGTGTTGGACTAACAATCATATTTACACTAGGAACACTTATTGTACCATCAGGCTCTTCAATAATCCATTCAAAAGAAACGTTTTCAATGGTAGGAAGGTCTTCCCACCATTTTTGATGAAAGATATCAAGAGAAGAGGGTGGATCAAAGGAATTTGTGGCATTTACATATACCCATTCTGAACTTTCATAAACAAATTCTTTAGCTTCAATAATAGGAATTGGTAGTGTTTTGTCTATTTCAAAAAAATAACCAATATTCCAGCGAGAATATTTATCTGAATAAAAATCTAACGAATATGCACCTTCAGAATAATTTTCAAGACTCATTGAAAAATGTAATTTATAATGTCTTGTATCTAATTCTGTATGTTCTACTAAAATAAATGGGCTATTGACAGTTAATCCTGTCTCCGACACCTCGGCAACCGCGGCAATATTTACAGAAATATCCATTTCAATACTTTCATTTATTGCTTGATTTTCAGAAAGATAATAGACATCAGCATAAAGATCTAATTCGGAACTAAAATGTAAACTGGAACCTCCAGGTGTCCATGTTCCTTTTTCTGAAAATGACTGATGTATTATTGGATAAGCCCACTGAATTTCAACATCATCGTCTGATTTTAACCACATCATCAAAGTTTCTTCTTCTAAAATTTCAGAATTATAATCTAATTGAAAAATATGAATTTTACAACTACAATCTCCACCAAAGGTGACTGGGATCTTCCATTGCCACAAATCTTCTTGACCTATTTGAATAAGTGATTCAGACATAGATGTTTGTGCAGTTCCAAAAAAATAATGCCCTAAGGAATCATAACCTTCAATTCTATATGAAAATAATGGCACTTCATGTGATGAAACTCCAGTAATATATTCAAACTCATCTATGTTTAAAATCTGACCTTGTTCATCTAATAAATAAAACTCATCATTAGAGTTTGGTTCAGCATTAACTGAATTAAAATTAATTGTAAAAAGTGAGCAAATTAACATAAATACAATAAAATATAGTCTTAATATTACTCCCTGCACAAAGTTATCGTATTAGAAGTGCTTATTGAATGTTCGATGTTATTGTGTATGTTTTAAAATAGAGTTTTATTGAGATATTTAAATAAAAGTAAATATAATTAAAATTAAATTTAACAATTATGGAAGAAAATAATGTACAAGTTATCGGCTTATCTGGAATCATGAAATTGACTGGCGTCCTACCAATTATGCTAGGGACACTATTTCTTTTTTCGCCAAGGGATGCTATAGCCGTTGGGCCTAATCTTACAGAGTATGGTATCTTTGTGAGTAAATATGTGGGAACTTTTGCAATTTTTATTGGATTAACACAATGGTTCGTAGCGATTTATGTAAAGGAAAATCTACATATTTTCGGACGTTTATTTGCATTAGGCCTTGGATCTACCGTATTATTAGAAATGTATGGATGGACATCAGGTCTTATGGAATTTGAGTTGAAATTCTTATTCGCCACTATGTTTCCTGTTTCTGCGTCTCTTCTTTTATTGATGTATTCAATCACTCCTGAAGAATAAAAATAGATTTGAGTAAAGGATTAAGTTCTCAAATCCTATTCAATACTTGCTGGCATAGAAGAATGGTGCAGATTAATTCTTAAATCCCCCATTGAATCAACAAGATATCCGAAAGTAAACTCTACCTTGATTTCGTCACCTTTAAGATTCGTGAAAAAGTAATTTCCCATTGCCAAAGCTGTATTTTCACTAATAATGATGTCTGAATTATAAAAACGCACATTTGTCCAACCATTCTCCTTAATTGCAAATCCTTTGTCTTCAGAACAGGCTTTGTTTGATGCAACAAAATACGACAATGCACTTTCGAAAGTGGGACGAAATTGCTCAAATGAGGCCATGGTCGGTTTGAATAGAACTTTACTAAATTCATAAGCATACAATGTTTCAACATGGTTATGGGCTATTTGGACATAATCACCACTTTTTCTGAATGCATCACCAATTGCAACTATACCATCACCCCATGCTTGTTGGGCTTTCTCTACATCGGTTATACTCACCATACTAACACGTGCTTGAATAGACGCTTTATGAATTTTAGCGGACTAGGGAAAACTAACATAATTGCCCTTGACCAGGGAAGCTCAAAGAATCCCTAGGATTTGTATTCCATTTGAATTCACACCAATTTCTATGGCCATCGAAATCTTCATCACCATTTTTATCAGCTTCATTAAAAGGGTTGTAATCGAAATGGTATTCCCAACCTGTAGCCATACCATCATCGTCATGATCTTGGTAAAATACTTCAGGCCCATCTTCCCATCCATCTCCATCTGTATCATTTAATATTGGATTTGTACCATTTACGTATTCTTCATAATTTGTATAATTCTCTAAGTCATCATAGAATTTCTTTCCTGGATAATTTCCACTTACTTGATTCGGATCTATATGGCATTCACTATTTTGGCTATTATCCCACCCAGGACAATATTTGTTTAGTAAACTCGTCCGATTCAAACCATCATCATCAAGATCTTCATCCCCGTCCTTTATTCCATTATTATTACTATCATCTAAAGCAGGATCTAAAACACCTCTAGCACCAAATGAACCTAAAGTAGCATTATCTGCTAAACCTAATTCCATGGCCTGTAAACTATATTCTACTTCCCATCCATCTGGTAATCCATCTTCATCCGTATCTTTCACTACAGGGTTTGTATCCCATCTATCTGGACCTTCAACTGAATTCATCAATGTATCATTATCTACATCATACAAGGAGTCAGGCAAGGAGCCAAACATTGGATTTAATGCCCATCTACCTCTACAATCACATAAATCATTTTCTGGAACATTGAAATTTGTAATATTTATCTCCCACAACTCATATGTTGGAGAACTAGGGAATCCTGTTTTCTCATCACCAGATTTTGCATCAAAATTCGCCCACAAATATGCACCAGGATCTCTTGAGCATTTATTTGGAGGTTCATTGATTCCTACTGAACACTGAGGATCCTCCCAAATGTCTTTAGAAATCCAAAGACTATGTGAATTAGTGTTTTCTTCTGCAGAGTAAACTTGCATCTCCCAACCGTCAAGCATACCATCTCCATCTGTATCATTGTTTAACGGGTCTGTATACTCTAGTTCTCCATGGAAAGGCCTTGGAGTGTAGAGAGTTTCGGCTCCATCTTTTAAACCATCATTATCCGTATCCCTGTCACTAGCATTTGTAACAAAACCGTCATCTCCTAGGCTAACTTCTTCACCGTCTCTAAGTTGATCATTATCTGTATCAAACATACAAGGAGATGTAAAATAAGTTCCTCCACCAAAAATATCAGGGTGACCATTTATTGCTTCGAAATAATCATCAAGACCGTCACCATCAGTATCTGAATTTGATGCATTAGTACCTGATTTACAACCATTACTAATGTAATTAAATTCTCCAAAATCATCAAGACCATCTTTATCTGTATCTTGTAACCCAGGATCACTTGTAACTAATCTTTCTTTTGTACCATCTTTTTCTGAAGCAATTACTACCTCAATATACCAACCAAGTACTTCAATTCCATCAGCTAATAAATCACCATCTGTATCCCAATCATTTGGTTTTGTGGACCTAGTATCTACTTCTCCATCACCATCCATGAATTTAGCATTATATTCATCAATATTTGTAAATCTCTCGTGTGTTTCAACTATTACCATCCAGACATCTTGTCTTGATTCTATTACAGATGCTGGTTTATCTACATCATTAGGGTCTCCTGTAGTCACTAATATCTGATACACATATCCATCTACAGGAGAGTATACTTTAGCAGTCCCTGGAACTCCACCTGGCAGAGTGTATAACCCTCTTGCAACCTCTTCATTTTTTGATACCTGTTGTCCCAACTCAACACCAATTTCTGTAACTGTTGTTGTATATACTAAATCTGAGTAAACGACTGAACCATCTCCATCTTGATCCCATCCATCAAAGTCAGGATCTAGGTTTTTGTCACCTGCCCAAGCGGGATGTAATCCATTTTCTTTTTCCCAACCATCTGGCATTTCATCACCATCTGTATCAACTAACCAAGGATTTGTAAAGTTTTCATCCCCAAGAAGTAATGCTGTTTCATACTCCTCATAATTACTTAATTCGTCAGAATCCCAATCATAATAAGCATCTGATCCATCTGCAGGATCCAATAAATTTGTCGTTTCGGGATCTGAAGGATGATCTAATGCGCTAGCAAAACAATGTTCGAAACCATCTGGCATTCCATCACCGTCTGTATCCCAGTCCGAAGGACCATTCAATTTCCCATCACCATCCATATCTTCTAAAAACCAATCAATGTTATTTTCAGAAACATGAGTAAAGGGTGCAGCTCTATCTTTAACTTCGGAAGATTTACCGCACCACCTAGTCCAGCTAACAACACCATATTTTGTTTCATCACTATCTGAAAGTAAATCATTATCACTATCAGAATCCAATGGATTAGTTCCTAACTTTTCTTCAAGGAAATTTATTAATCCGTCAGGGCCATCTAAATCAACATCTAATACAGAATCACAACTATACCGATCATTGAAATCTCGACCAAATTCATCTGCAAATTCATACAAAGGCCCCGTTTCAGAAAGTAATTCATCAACTTCACCTTCCCTCGATTCTGTTAATAATTCACATCCCCAATTCCCATCTAAGGGATTAAATAAATCTACAGTTAATCCTGAAGCACCTGGAACCTCTTTTGTAATTCTATGATCTGCTTCCCATTTATCTCCCAATCCATCAGCATCAGTATCTCTCAAATTTGGGTTTGTTCCTAATTCTGCTTCTTCTGCATTTGTCAAACCATCCTTATCGGGATCACCAGTAGGTCCATTTTCTGGGCTGCCTCCATCATCAGGCAATGCTGTACCACCACAATATAGAATTGTTGAAACTGTTACTATGAATTTACCATCATCTAATTCATAAATACCATTTTTTGGAACCCAAGGTTCTGGTTCTTCAATAGTTTTTGTAATTCCATTTGGCAAGGTATAAGTCAAATAAGTCACATTATAGGTCAATTCAACACCATCAACTAATGCTGTTTTTTGTTCATCTGATTCTTGAGATTCAAAACTAATTTCTTCATCAGTACAATCAGAATCTACAGATTCTTGTATTGTATTATCATCTACACCTGCATCTCCAGGATCATTAGGATCTAATCCGTTCAATACTTCCCAACCATCAGATAATCCATCTCTATCGGTATCCCATAAT
>DAGQ01000116.1 GCA_002498205.1 Euryarchaeota archaeon UBA596 | reverse complement strand
TCAAGTAGAATTATTGCTGAAGATTTAGGTATAATACCTGAAGAAGTTATTGAACTTAGAGTAAAGAATAAATTGAAAGGTATGGCAATTTTACAATTTGGGTTTGATGGTGATTTAACAAAAAATCCTCATTTTCCAAAAAATATCAAACACAATTTAGTGGCATACACAGGAACTCATGACAATGATACTACAGTAGGTTGGTTGGATAATTTAGATGAAAAATCATTATCAATAATTAAAAAAGCTTCAGGAACAAATGAAATTAATGTTGATACTATGATTAAATTAACATTAAGTTCTAATTCTGAATTAGTGATTATTCCATTACAAGACATATTAAAATTAGATTCTAAATCGAGAATGAATATGCCTGGAACTATCGAAAATAACTGGAAATGGAAATTTTCATGGAGTGATTCATTAATAAATCGAATGAAATGGTTTGGGACATTATGATAACCTTCTTTCATTCAGCCCTACTTGAATGGGAATAGTTGGTTACTTGACGGCAGAAATTGGTCTTTGGTCTGAACTTCATACATATTCAGGTGGATTAGGGGTACTGGCAGGCGACCACGTTAAATCTGCGGCCGATGCTGAAATTGATCTTGTTGGTATTACTCTATTGTATCGAGAGGGATATGGAAGACAACATATTGATGCACATGGCAACCAATCTGAAACTTTTGGATCAATAGATCCCGCAGAACATTTAATTGACACTGGACTTGAATTATCTATACCTCTTGATGGTAGGAACCTTTTTTCAAAAATTTGGAAAGTAGATATTATTGGTGAAACGGGACACTGTGTTCCTGTTTATTTTCTTGATACTCACCACCAAGAAAATTCTGAATCTCATCAAAAACTAGGTGCTCGTCTCTATGGGGGTGATGATTCTGTTAGGATTCGTCAAGAATATTTGCTCGGAGTAGGTGGTGTAAAACTATTAGATCTTTTAGAAAAAGATATCGAGGGGTTACATCTTAATGAAGGACATTGCACATTCGCTCTTTTAGAAATGCTAAAAAGGGGTTGGAGCCGTGATGAATTGCAAAAAAGAACTCTATTCACGACCCATACTCCGGTTCCTGCAGGACATGATAGATTTGAATGGGATGATGTGAAATCAGTCCTTGGCGATTTATTTCCCGATGATGCAAAAGAATTAGTTATACAGGCAGGGGATCCAGAAAATGGAAATAGATGTTCAATGTCACACCTTGCAGTTGCATTATCAGGAAAAATAAATGCTGTTTCAAATTTGAATGCATGGGTCGCATCAGAAATGTTTGGAGAACACCACATTAATCCAATAACAAATGGTGTACATCATAAAACTTGGACTTCGCCAACCATGAAAGATTTATTCGACAAACAATTACCAGGGTGGAGAAGTGATCCAACTCAATTAGGTTATGCTGGAAATATTTCTAATGAAGATATTTTAAATTCAAGAAAAGAGAATAGGTCAATTTTTAGAGAATTGGTCAAAGCATCAAGTGGAGTTGAATTAGATGAAAAATGTCTAACAATTGGATTTGCAAGACGTTTTGCTACATACAAAAGAGCGAATTTAGTTTTTAGTGATTTAGAAAGATTACGTTCATTTGGAGCAGGAAAAATACAGTTTGTATTTTCTGGAAAAGCGCACCCAAGGGATGAAGGAGGAAAACAATTAATTCGTGATATCTACGGAAGTGCAAAAGAATTAGAAAAAGAAATCCCTGTTGTATTTCTTGAAAATTACGATATGGCAACTGGACTTGCTATGACTAGTGGAGTAGATATTTGGCTAAATAATCCTATTAGACCATTTGAAGCTTCAGGAACATCTGGAATGAAAGCCGCAATGAATGGAGTACCTAACTGTTCAATTCTTGATGGTTGGTGGCCAGAAGGTTGTCAACATGGAGTAAATGGTTGGAAAATAGGAGATTCAGAAAATGATAGAAATGATGAAAGAGATTCAAATTTTGTCTATGATGTTTTAGAAAAGGAAGTTCTTCCTGCTTGGGAAGAAGGTGGTTCAGTTTGGGCAAACATAATGCGTTCAAGTATAGTTACATCATCAAGATTTACTGGAGCGAGAATGATTTCAGAGTACAAACGCTTCTATGAAGCATTTAATTTAAATGACTAAGCAAATCCTCAATAATTTCTTGCTTTTTATCAACAATTAAAGAGATATGTCCATGTCCTAATTCCAAATTGTGGCATCGTTAAACTCCATCCTTTTGACGTGAAATTACAAAAAGTACTATTGAGGCTAATATTACAGATATTAGTAAAATACTTTTTACAATTACTGCTTTTGGCATGAACGTGCGTTTTTGATTATAGTCTTCACAATCAATGATTAATCCATTTTCATCTTCAATAATACAAATCTGGTTGTCTTCTTCGTTGCACTCTTCCCAATCACCATTCCATATACCTCCAGCTTCTTCACATTCTTCTTGACTACTATTATCATCATTAGAGTTGTCTAATGTATTATTTTGATCTATAGTTATATTTGTCAAATTAGTTGTATTATTCTCAATATTATTATTGACATTGTCATTTATTGTATCATCTTCATAAGTACAATTTCCATCATCTTCTTCGGCATTCACATCATAGTTTGTTGCATTAATGTCTGTACAACCAATTATAATTTCAGGTTCTTCTATTATTTCGGATTCGTTTGAAGAATTATTTTCACGAATTAAAACTGATACACTATTCGAAGGAACTGTTAGTAATCCTTCTAAAATAATAGCAGAACCAAATGCATTAGTGTAATTAGCTAAATTAAGAGATATTGAATCGTTGGATTCACCACGATTCAAGACTACTAAAGCAGATGATTTTTCAGTCGCTCTTTCGAAAACAAGAACATCTGGTGAATTGTATAATGATTCATACGTACCCCTTCTTAAAGCATCAGATTGTAATCTAAGTTGACCAAGTTTGCTAATATTCTCCTGTAATGAACGTTCTCTTTCATTCCAATTTGTTGATTCACGGAATGAATGGCGATTATCTGGATCTGCGCCACCAAATTCGCCATATTCATCGCCATAGTAAATCATTGGTGCACCTGGTGTTGTAAGTAACCATCCATATGCTTGTAATGCTGCCTGATATGATTCATCATTACCTGGTTGACCTGGTAACCCATCCTCACTCCATTGATTCCAAGCATCTCCAGTTCCAGTATCTGCTCTACTAATTATTCTAGGAACATCATGACTACCAACAAAAGGAACCATGATTGAGCCTTGTTCATATTGATCTTGACTTCTACTTGTCCAATAATCCAAATGTTGATAATTTTCGTTTCCTGTTGTGAATACGTTATCTACAACCGCATGATATAATACAAAATCTGCTTGACCATCTAAACCGTTTTCACCCATATATCGATTAATTGTTTCATATTGTTCTTGATTATCAGCTAATTCATGGCCTACCCAGCCCATGGCAGTTTCTCCCTTAAGATAATAATCAGTTCCTGCCGTTTCAAATCTTTGACTTATTCTATCTACTAAATTTGTAATTGCTAAATCATCAACATGTTTCACTGCATCTATACGAGCACCATCTAAATCAAACTCTTCAAGCCACCATAATGCATCTTCAATAAATTGTTCAGAAGCATTCCTATTTTTCCAATTTACATCTGGCATGTATGATGTAAATTGGCAATCTAATCTATTTTCAGTCCAATCACAAGTTGAGGTACCACAAATGCATCCTTGATTGAACCATTCTGGATTATTTTGATAGTATGTATGACCTTCATGTACATGATTTACTACATAATCCATCATAACCCTAATTCCAGCATCATGAGCCGCATTTACCATTGATTTCAGTTGTTCTTCAGTTCCTAGTCTTGGATCAACTTGTCTTGGTTCTACAGGCCAATACCCGTGAAATGATGAAACATCATGAACTCCATCACTAGCCTTTCCCGTGCCATTTGCTGCAGTATTAAAAGGAGTTAACCAAAGAACATTAACTCCCATTTCTGAGAAATATCCTGATTCAATCATCTGAGTTACCCCTTCTAAATCTCCACCTTGCCAATCAGCACCTTGTGCTGCTCCTGTT
>DAGQ01000048.1:16972-19019 GCA_002498205.1 Euryarchaeota archaeon UBA596 | reverse complement strand
TATTAATCATTTGAATGTAATACGTATAGTAAATTTCTTGGCATCTGCTTCATTTTGTTCGGTATTGACTATTTCAACACTCCAAGGCCCTGAATAATATTTTTTAACATGATAACTTCCAGAAATCTGAGAAAAAATGCAATAATCATCATCAGTATCACATTCAAAATTACTATTTCCAGTGCGTTGATCATTAGTAACACTAGATGTATTTGTCACATCTTTCGGCTCTTTTGTATTATTGTAGACGTAAATGTCTAATGTTTGTCCTGCTGCAGCATCTCCCCAAAACGACCCATCAGGGTCTTTTTGTGGGTATGTAAGCTCGAAATCAATTCTTTTTACCTTATTTACTGATGGTGAATCTTCATATACGGTATTAAATTCAAATTCAAGAATATTGTCTGAACCAGATGCGTTTCTACCTACAGTGAAATCGGTCCATTCCCCCACATAGTTAATGTAGACTGTAACTTCATCTGAATCTTGTAATCCTCTATCATCTGTTACTGTTAATTGAACTTCCCATTTTCCAGGGGGTAAATCTTTCCAGGTATATGTTTCTCCAGTTGCATCAACATCATTACTTGAATCGCCGTCTCCATCAGCATCAATATTAACATCTAAATCCCATTCATATTTCGATAAATAATGACTAGGGTCATCATGGGTACTAGCGGAACCATCTAGCACTACGTCAGTAGTTGCATCAATTTCACGATCATTATTTTCTTTTTCTTCACAAATAAAATAAAGATAGAACTCTCTCGAGGAATCAGATGTTTCTTCACCATCACAGTCATCTACTCCCATTCTTGACCCTGCATCGGCTTCAGGTCGAATTGAATCTTTTGGTATAATTTCTATTTCTATGGTTTTTGTTTGGCTAAATTGACCATCCTCAACTGTAAGGGTTACGATATAGGTGCCTTCTAAATTATATTCCCATGTAACTTCACTTCCGGATTCTTCTCTTTGAATTCCATCAGAATCATCAAAATCCCATAGAAAAATAAGATTATCTCCATCTCTATCTATTGTTGCACTTGCATCAAATGTGATTGTTTCCTCAGCTTTAATTACTCCACTAGGACTTACTTTTAATGAGATTTCAGGTGGTTGATTTGAAGCAAAAGTTTCAGTACATCCAGAAAAAGCAATACTGCACATTGCAAAAATAATAAACACAGAAACCGCCTTTTGCTTCATTCTATCACACCTCTCTAAACATACATTACACAATAAACCTGCGATTATTTGATTGACTAAAATTTTATTATAATTGTATAGACTTCACTTCTAAAAATTCTTCTAAGCCTTGCAATCCAAGTTCTCTTCCATTTCCTGACATTTTGTATCCTCCAAATGGTGCACTTACATTGAAATGCCCTCCATTTACGCTAACTTGTCCAGTTCTCATACCTTTTGCAAACTCAATTGCCTTTTCTTGATTTGCGGACCATACAGCGCCAGAAAGTCCATAGATTGAATCATTAGCAAGTGAAAGAGCTTCTTCTTCAGATTCATATGTTGCTACTACTAGCACAGGGCCAAAAATTTCTTCTTTCCAAATAGTCATTTCAGGGGAAACATCTGCGAAAACAGTTGGCTTTATGAAAAATCCAGCATCTAAATTTTCTGGCATTCCTAAACCACCAGAAATTAATGTTGCTCCTTCGTTAATTCCGGTTTGAATATAATTTGTTACACTCTCTTGTTGCTTCAAACTAACCATTGGACCACATCTTGTATTTTCGTCCAATGGATCTCCTGCAGTATATCTTTCTATTCTGTTTATTAGTATTTCACAAACTTCTTCTTTCATTTCTGAAGGAATGATTAATCTTGTTAATGCGGAACAAGTTTGTCCCGAATTTTGATAACAACCACTAATTGCCATTTTTGCAACTAATGTTGGATCAGCATCTTTCAGAGCAACATTAGCACTCTTTCCACCCAATTCTAATGTAACTCTTTTTACGGTGTGAGCAGCAGCTTGACTAACACGTATTCCTGCATTTGTTGAGCCTGTAAATGAAACCATATC
>DAGQ01000048.1:3830-16660 GCA_002498205.1 Euryarchaeota archaeon UBA596 | reverse complement strand
TAAATGAAACCATATCAATATCAGAATGCTCTGACATATATTCACCTATTTCTGAACCATGTCCACTAATTAAATTGAAAACACCTTTGGGAAGTCCGATTTCATCCATAATTTCTGCTAATAAAAATGCATTTAATGGTGCTTCTTTACTTGGTTTAAGAATCATCGTACAACCAGCGGCTAATGCAGGAGCAACTTTTCCAATGATTTGATGTAATGGGAAATTCCAAGGAGTGATGAATGCACAAACTCCTACAGGTTCTTTTACAATTAATGAATTTCTAACTTCTTCTTGCCATTCGAAATTCTCAAGAATTTTAGCATAAGATCTAGTAACAACTCTTGGGGTTCCAACCATTGCCATTCTACTATACCCTATGGGGGTTCCAACTTCTGCAGTAATTGTTTGTGCAAGTTCTTCAGTACGCTCTTTTATTTCATTTGATAATTTATTTAGTATTTCAATTCGTTCATCAATACTACTTTTAGACCAAATTGGGAATGCTTTCTTTGCAGCGCTAACAGCCAAATCAACATCTGAAGTATCTCCTGCAGGAACTTTTCCAATAACTTGTTCATTTGTAGGGTTTGTAATTTCAATACTTGCCGTACTATTTGGTGTTACCCATTTTCCATCGATATACAATTTTTCATATACCTGCATAAAGAGTGCGAATGTGCTACATTATTTGAGTCTCACTAAATATTGAATTTAAATAAATTCTAAAAAATTCTCTGGAGGCCTTCCTATAATTGTCTTGTTTTCCAACAAAAGTAATGGCCTTTCAATTAATTTTGGATATTTTGATAATAATTCAATAATATATTTTTTATCATTTAGCATTTCTTTTTTTATTTTTAAATCTTTGAATAATTTTTCTTTGATTCTTACGAGTAATATTGGTGAGTCTGAGAAATTATTAACAATTCTTCTAATTTCTGTTTTTGGCAGATACTCACTAAGATATAAAATGGTTTCAAATGAAATATTTCTTTCTTCCAATAAATTTTTTGCTTGTCTTGATTTTGAACAACGAGGATTATGAATAATTTTTAGTTTCATTTTATCACATCAGAATGGCGCTGCTTCTAGTATTTTTTGACCATTCATATAAGGCTGCAATACATCTGGAATTTTTATTCTACCATCTTCTAATTGGTTTTGCTCCATAATTGCAACAAGTGCTCTACTTGTAGCTACTGCAGTTGAATTTAATGTATGCACTGTTGAATTTCCTTCTGGAGTCCTATATCTCATTTTCAATCGATTTGCCTGATAATCAGTACAATTTGAACAAGAAACAATTTCTTTGAATTCATTTGGTCCAGGTAACCATGCTTCCAAATCATATTTTTTACTAGCAACTGTACCCATATCACCAGTACAAATATTTACAACACGGTAATGGATATCTAGTGAATTCCATAAATCTATACAATTCTGTAGCATATCTTCATGATGTTCCCAAGACTTTTCTGGAAGACTAATGATGATTTGTTCAATTTTTGTAAATTGATGGACTCTCCAAATCCCTTTGTCTGATTGTCCATGTGCTCCTACTTCACGTCGAAAACAAGGAGAAACTCCAACCAATTTAATTGGTAGTAAACTTGGCTCAATTATTTCATCCATAAACATTGCAGTTAACGGATGTTCACTTGTTGCAATCATATAGTATCCATCAGGTTCTACTCCATACATTACTGTTTCAAAATCAGTTAAATCGGTAACTCCTTCGTATGCTTTACGATTCATCATTGTTGGAGGGTGCATTAAAGTAAAATTCTTTTTTGTCATGAAATCTACAGAATAAGATTGTAATGCCATTTCTAATCTTGCTAAATCGCCTTTAAGGAAATAAAATCTGCTCCCTGTAATTTTTGCAGCACGAGGTAAATCAGCCCAATTATTCATTTCTAAAAGATCATTATGTGTTCTTGGTTCAAAGGAGAAACTTGGTTTATTCCCGTGTTCAGAATGTAATGTATTCCCCTCATCGTCATCTCCTACAGGTACATCATCGTGTAATACATTTGGAATTGACATTCTAATCATATCACGACTTTCTTTTAATTCGTTAGCAAATTTATCCAATTCATCAATTTTATTTCCTAAACTTTTAACATTTGAAAGAAGTTTCTGCATCTCATCATTATTTCCGGACTTTTTAGCTTCTGAGATTAATTTTGCTGTATCATTTCTTTCCTTTCTAGCTAAACTTTGTTCATATACGGCTTTTCTCCATTCTTCATCTAATCTAATGACTTCATCAATATTGTCATGAGGTAAACCACGTTTATCGTGATCGGCTTTAATGACATTTGCATTATCTCTGAAGTCGCTAATATCCAACATGCTCTAACTATCCGAATCCGCCTTTTGGCTTCAAACCTACGTAAGATTATTCAATTAAAATGAAATATTGAATTCTAATGCACTTATGCCAAGTAGGAGAATTGTAGAGATTAGATATCCAAGGATTGCTCCACTATTTAGTAGCGGTAATCCTGCTTGGGGTTTTCCTAATGCTACATATCCCATTAGGATGAAATAACCGCATAAACCTCCTATCATTGTCATTATTCCAATCCAAAGTGTTGCATCTGCTCCAAGGAACATAGTACCTTCTGGTAACCATGAAATAGCTGAAATAACTAAAATTCCAGGGAAAATCACATCTCCTAAGCCCATAAACATGGCTTCTTTTCCTACTTTTTTCTTTTTAATTGGTCGTTTAATTACATTTTCATTTGACTGAATTTCGATTTCTGAAGGAGCTTCATAATTACTTTCTAATGTTTCACGATCTCTCATAGAATCTTGGTCTTCAAGAAACGAATAATTCTTCTCTTGTGGAGCAACTAATAATATTGGTAATTTTAGATTAACCATTGTATCAGCTAAATCAAGCATATGTTTTGATTTGTAAACAGCCCACGCGTCATAAATTGCGGCAACAACCATAAAAATAATAATCAGCCATGGAACAAAAGAAATACCTAACATTGCAACTACTCCTGCCCCAACTAAGATCCCAACTAGGTTTACTACATACCACTCAGGCCTGACATAAAGAATAATCATTAACAGAATAGATAAACAAAAACCAATTAGTGCAGCCCATTCACTTACAAGTTGGAATTGATTTTCATTAATCTTTACGTGCTTCCATTCATTATTAATTTGTAAAATCACTACAGAATTTACTGAATCAATCGATGAGTTTGATAATGCTAAATTTACATCTGCTTCAAAGTTAAATGACATATTAATTTGTTCAACTAAGTTACTTGCTCTGAACATTCTAAAATTACTTGAATCAACTACAAATAATTCATCTTGCGCAAAATTATTATAATTAGCCAATAATACTGATTTAATACTTCCATTAAAAAATCCATTATTTAGATTCATTTTTGTTTCTATTTGTGGAATTGAAGAACTCTTATCATCGATATTCCATGCCGTAAGATTGCCATTTTCATCCCCTATAATCAATAATTTTTGTTCAATTTCCGAATCTTGCCATAATGAACTCCCATATGTTGCAGTTGTGATTTTTGAATTGTGTAATTCTTCAAATGCAATAGAAAAATTACGATTTTCATTTGGTAGATTTAAAATTGCAACTCGATTTTCAGTTACCCAAATTAATTGTTCATTTTCTAAACTCCATATATTAATTACAGTTTCATTATTTATGAAATCAGGAATGGTATAACTTTCATTAGTTCCGATATTTTTTAATTCATTATTTGTATTGATATACCAATCAATATTATTTGAATTAAATCCGAAGACACAATCAATATTTTTATTTAATTTTGTAGAAACATCAAAATCATTGTCAATCTTCATTAATTGCTCGCCATCACAAACAATAATCCCCTCTGAAAATTTTGAAATTTTTAATGATTCTTTATTTGATTCAAAAACTATGCCTTGATATAACATATTTATTGGAGCAATTTCTGATTCGCTGTAAGCATTAGAAAAAGAATAAAATGCATATCCTCCAATATCTCCTGTAGTTTTATTCACAAGTTTATGTGATGCGAAAAAACCATCATTATGCTGGTGAATAATTTCATAATCTGTCATAGTAGAATCAAATTCTAATGGTTCAGGGGCTTCAGAAATAACTAGATTAGTTAAAGGGATTGTAGCATAACATAGTGCAATAAATAAAATACCTAGAATTCCATATTTTATTATCCAATCCTTTTTCTTTTTTGCCAAGAAAATAATTAAAGCCGTAAAAATTAAGATCATTAGAAATTCATATAGAATATTTCTGGCTTGACTTGCTCCTGCTTCACCAAATGCTCGAAATTCAGGTTTATTGTAAAATGGTTGAATGACAATTCCAATTAATATTGTAATAACAAACATTGCAGCCATTCCAAGCATTGATTGCCATTGTTCTTTCATCGCACCTAACATTTCTTTAATTTGAGAAGTAGGACGCAATGATTCTCCCTCCATGAACCTGCTTCAGTAATCTCCTCTATCAGTCTGTCTAAGTTATAATGCGATATAGTCAGAAACCTCAATATCTCAATTGTATTGGATGACTTGTTAGAGAATGGATGCAATTGAGTGGTTAGAATCTTTGCGAATTCAAGGTATGAAATTAGGATTAGATAATACTAGAGAGTTATTGCGTAGATTAGGTAACCCCCAAAATGATTTTCCATCAATTCATGTTGCTGGTAGTAATGGTAAAGGAACGATTTGTTCTATTTTATCAAATACATTCACTATGAATGGAATTAAAACAGGTTTTTTTTCGTCTCCTCACTTATGTAAGGTGGAAGAAAGAATAAGGATTAATGGGATACAAATCTCTAATTCTGAATTTTTATCTCATATAGAGAAATTACATTCTGTTTGCCAGATTAAACCAAAAATCAAACCAACATTTTATGAGGCAACTTTTCTTATTGCAATGATTTATTTTTCATCATCAGAAATAGAACGTGCAATAATTGAAACAGGTTTAGGTGGTAGGTTAGACGCTACAATATTAGTAAATGCTGATTGTTGTATCTTGACGCCAATATCCTTGGAACATACCAAAATCCTTGGCAACACGTTATTGGAGATAGCTACCGAAAAATCTGCGATTGCCAGAGAGGGGATGCCCTTAATTTCGGCGTGGAATGAAGATGAAAGTGTAAGAAATAAAATTTCAGAATCAGTTAATTCTCCAAAATTAATTGAATGGTATAAACCATTACCAAATGAAAAAATGAAAGATGAAGCAATAGGTTTAGCTAATTTAGCTTTAGAAAAGATGGGTTTAAATTTTAAATGTGACGATTCTGCAAAACTTACAATTTGGCCAGGAAGAATGCAAAGAATTGAAAAATCAAACGGATTAGAAATTTTATTAGATTGTGCACATAATCCAAGCGGTATTTTTAGAGCCTTTGAAGAAATTTCATCAAATAATGATAATATTAAAAACATTATTTTAGGCTGTACCGAACAAAATAATTTTGAAAAATTCTTAAAACCTATTATAGAATATATTAACTTAAATGAAATTGAAAATATTATTTTAACAGAGCCTCAAGGTGGAAGAACGGAATCGGTAAAAGTCGAAAAACTATTTGACATGCTTTCATCTAGAATAATTGAAACTAAAATCCATTTGGAAATTTTACCTTTAGATGCATTAAATAAAGGTACATTATTAACCAATAATGCGACCTTGCTCTGCATCGGTAGTCTTTATTTAATTGGAAATATTTTATCTGTTTTAGGATTAGATAGTGGCGAATCTATGTCGATTTTATCAAAATAATTTTTCAAATTATTCCGAAAGTAAAAATTAGGCAGTTTATCTGCGAGTGTTGGTGAAGCAACAATGAAATGGGATTTACGCTTTTTAGAATTGGCCAAACATATTTCTGATTGGAGTAAAGATCCATCAACTAAAGTGGGTTGCATTATTGTTGGTGAGGACCGAGAGATACGTTCCACAGGTTTCAATGGATTTCCGAGAGGGATAGAAGATACTGATGAAAGATTAAATGAAAGAGAAAAAAAATATCCTTTAATTTGTCACGCTGAAGAAAATGCCATTATGCATGCAGCAAGAATTGGTGTTTCATTGAAAGGATGTACAGCATATGTTACCTGGCCCCCTTGTAATCGTTGTTCTAGATCTTTAATTCAGGCAGGCATAAAGAGAATAGTAATTCCCAGCAAAGTTGAAATTCCAGAAAGATGGAATGATGAGTTTGATTTATCTAAATCGATGTTAAGCGAAGCAGGAATAGAATTAAAAATTATTTAAGGTAGAGGTTTTGAAAAAAACATCAGATTATGTTAAGGCATATTGCTCCTTGAGTAGGTTGAGTCGAATGTCTAAAAATGCCAAATCAAGTTTGCGAGAAAGCGTTTCTAAAAAGTGGGAATCCCTTAGAGATCATCACTTGACAATTATGACAACTGTGTTTGTAATCTCTTTAGGAATGATGTTATTTACTCTTGTATTTATTATTACAGGGGCTTATAATGAATGGGGGCCAGAACAAAATGCTTTAGCATGGGTTACTGGTATTGTGGGAGTAATTGTTGCAGTCTTTTTATGGCCTGAATTTTTTTACTTAAGAGGAAGATATAATTTCCTTAGAGAATACATGCAAATTTCATCTCCTTCCGAATTAAGGAAAGAAATGGCTGAAGCTCAAGAAGCAGGAAAAATCCTAGGTACTCGTTATTTGGATAAATTGAGGGAATTTCTTTTAGAAAAAGGAATCAAAATGAAGCGTAGATGAAAGTGAGGGATTTACTTGAAGGCGTGGCCGTTGTTAAAAGAATTAATTCTTGCAACTAGTATAATTTTACTATTGTTATTAGCGATGTATTCATCAACGGGTAATTCTCCTCCAGTAGTAGTTGTAGAATCTGATTCAATGATGCATGACCCTGATGGCCAATTAGGGGCAATTGATGCAGGAGATTTAATTGTAGTTCATGCACCCGATAGTAGAAAAATAGTAACATATGCAGAAGCATTAGAAGTTGAACCAGGCTCAAAAATATATCATAGTCATGGTTTACCTGGTGATGTAATTGTTTATGATAAAAATGGAGAAGATAGAACACCAATTATTCATCGTGCAATTCTTTATGCAAGAGCAAATTTTACTGAAACACCAGATCGGATTGATGATAGTTGTGAAAATGGAAGTTATGATAAATTCTTAATCGACAATTCGGATTCAGAACTTGGAACTTGTGTATTGACTTGGGATGTTGCTGGAACAAGTATTAGAAATTCTACTAAAATTAGTTGGGATTTTAAACAATTTAATTGTGACTTATCTAATAATGGAGCGCATGCTCAATATCTTCGAATCATTGACTGGGTTCCCAATCATCAAGGATATCTAACATTGGGAGATAATAATAATTGTAATGTTGATCAGGGTGGCATTGCAACAAATAATACTACTGGTGGAGGGCTTAGTGACGCTTCAGGTATGCGAGTTCAAGCAGTTTCAAAAGAATGGGTTGAAGGGATTGCTGGAGCTGAGATTCCTTGGTTTGGCTCTGTAAAATTAATGACATTGGGGGCTACATCAGATTCATCCCCTGGAACAACATATATTCCTACTAAAACTTGGCTTTCATTGACAGGAACAATTTTTATTTTATTGATCATTCCTATTATTTTAGAAGCCTTAGTTAATACATTTTTACAGAAATCTCCAGAAATGATCTCACATTTAGATGAATCAATGAAAAATTATAATGAAGAAATCAGAGAATCAGAGTAATTACTCTTCGATGTTATTCCCTGCTAATCTTTCTTGTGTATTTTTTAATTTTTGTTCCAAATACTCCATGTCATTTTTAATTGAATCAAAATTTAATTGTTCAAATTTTGAGATTATTGCTTGCTTTTCTCTTCTTAAACTTGAAAATCGTGAACGTAAACTATCGGAAGATTGTCTTGAATTAATTTCAATAACCCATGATTCTAAGATTTCAATTAAATCATGTATGTCTCCCCCATTATCTGTAAAATATATTTCTTGATTTTCTTTAATTTTTAATAATAATTGTTCTGAATTAATTGAATGAGATTCTATACTTCCTATAATATAATCTTGAGGTGAAATATACAGTCTCTGTTCTAATAAATATCCTATTCCATCTTCTTCTACATCATACATACTCATTGTAATTAATGCTAAATTATTCTCAAATTTAACTAAATATTCTGCAAATCCATCTTCTAAATGCCACAGTTTTATTTCATTAGGGATTTCTCCAATTTCATCTAAACAGAGTTGTTCCAACATTTCAGTATGCATCGTATTAATGCTAACTATAGTACTCAATAATAACATCGGCTATTTATTGTTGTAATACTTTAGTTCAAGAGTAAGAACAGTAACGGGGGGTCATGGCCAATGGGTGGATGGAGATCAATGCGTTTGATTATTTATTTCCATTAATTATATTTTCAATTATTTGTTGGTTAATTATTTTATCAAGGATTCAAAGAAATGGTTATTTAGATAAAATTAATGCTACCAAGGCTTTGGGTTTTATTTTGATGTTGAGAACACAAAAAGGACTTAAGTTATTAGATAGAGTTTCAAAACCTAGAAAGTTTTGGAGGATATATGGAGAAGTTTCATTATGGGTTTGTAGAGCTTCAATGATTTTCATTATACTTTTTTTATTACTTGCAATTATCATGTTTATTATCACAGGGCCTTCAAAAGATCCTATGCCTATTAGTACAATGATTGCAGTTCCAGGATTAAATCCTGTGATACCTCTTGGTTGGGGGCTTTTTGCTTTTATTATTTCTCTGGTAATTCATGAATTTGGACATGGTTTGCAGGCTAGAGCCCATGGAATGCGCCTTCGTAGTTTTGGATTATTACTACTGGGCCCACTACCTTTAGGCGCTTTTGCCGAACCAGAATATGATGAATTAACCCGCGCTCCAAGAAAAGAAAGACAAAGAATGTTTGCGGCAGGACCTTCAACAAATTTATTTTTAGCTTTAATTTGTTTTTTCATTTTGATTTTTGCTTCACATCAATTTACTGCTATTAATCAAGGTATGCATGCGAAAGGAATAGTTGAACATGATGAATCGGCAGCATTTTCGGCAGGGTTAAATGCCTATGATATTATTATTAAAATAGACGAAAATCCAATTCCAGATAAGAATTCTTTTGATAGGGTAATGGATAATTATTCTGCTGGTGATAATGTTTCATTAACAGTTTTACCAATAAATAGTAATAAAATTATAATTTTGAATACTACTCTTGGTGATGCTTACGAATATAATTATTTCACATGGAATGAATCTAACGGAGATGATCTGAATAATGACGGTGAAATAGGAAAAGAGGACTTTCAACTATATCTAGAAGAAAATCGCCAATTTTTAGAACAAATTAATCGAATGATAGAACCAGAAGATGCATTTTTAGGGGTTAGTGGAATTGTAAGTAGTACGTATGGAATTGATGGTTTAGTAGGCCCCTTTGCTCCTGATTCTTCAGGTACATTATTAGAAAAAACTATTGTAACGCCATTTCACATAATTCAATTACTATTCCAACCATTTGAAAATAAAGGAACAGCAATGAACCCCTATGAAGAAAGCATGTTGGTTGCGGAGTCAAATGGTTTAGGGGGTATTGTTGGTACCTCAAATATGATATTTATTGTAGAACTCTGTTTCTGGCTAATTTGGGTTAATATTTTATTGGGTTTGACAAATTTAATTCCAATATTGCCTTTTGATGGAGGCCATTTATTCAAAGATATGATGCATGGAGCAATTGAAAAACTTAATAGAATTAAAAAATTACTTGGATTCAAAAAGTGGCATCCATTAAGTGTGCAAAACTTTGTTAGCAAGATTTCAGGTTGGAGTTCATTAGGATTATTTTTGATTCTATTTCTCATGTTTTTGTTGCCATATTTGGTATCATAGAGATTATAGAATTAAAATCCTCTTTTCTTTCTCTACATAGAAATGAAATAAATTTATGGAGTGGTAATCCTTGTTCCCAATCAATCATTGGATTTCCTTGATTTGAAATAGGTAATTTTGGAATTCTTCTTGCTAGAATTGACAATTTACCCTTTAAGTTGCTTGTTTCAACTCTAAAAATTCTCCAGGAATCTCCTCTTACACCTTTTAATCTATGAGCATATAATGGCATAAGTCCCGTTTTTTCACCTTCTTTAAGCATTGAAAGATACTGTGTTTTAGTTCTTCCTGAAAGATACAACTTCTTTGATTTAGTAGATTTTACTTCTATTGGAAAACAAATGTCTCCTCTTAAAGCAACTAAATCGCCACTTCCCTCCATTCCGCTTCCTGCGGCTCTAACTACCAAAAATGGTTTATCCATTACAGATAAAATTTGCAACTTCTCTAACTGGTTACAACTTCTTGTAATTGAATTGATTGTTTTCTCATCTCCGCTTAAAACTCGTCTTAATTCTCTTTCATATGAGCTAGACATATTTACCTTGATTTTGGCAAGCGTACTTGAGGTTTATCATCATATAATTAAATTAATTATAATTTTCAGTAGTTTTTTCTAAATTCATATTCTATTTAGGGGCTGTTAATAATGGCATTTTTTCCATTTCATCAAGAAGCCAAATCATATGCTGTAAAGGAACCATTTTCTTTACTTCCTCTACCCCTATTTTATTTTCCGCATTTGCAGAAACTATTTCATGAAGTCTTCTTAGACGACCAGACAAACCTACAGCCAATTGTTGATAAAATAATGTAACTAATTCCAAAGATAGAATATCCTTTGAAACTAATATTCCGTGAGTATTAAGACCGAACAGTAATGAGTTAATTGCATCCTTGTCTTGGCGTGATAGATCGTGATATTCCTCAAAAGACATATCATCTGTAATTTTATTGATTAAAATAACAATTGCATATTGGATGGAGGGTGATGAAATATGATTTGCAACATCTCTAGCCGAGTTAATCTTTACAGTTTCATTCCATTGTTTTATTTGACGAGCCCCAAAAATTAGTGTAAATAAAATCGCTAACCCACTTAACATTTCTCCTAGGTTAGCAGCAGTTTCTATATCCATAAAATCACAATGTGAAAATTAATTATTCATCAGTAGTGTCTCTTCCAGGTAGCTGATCTTCTGTTTCTCGATATACAGTACGCATGGCATCAATAAAGTTCTTATTGAGTACAATCATGTGATATTCTTCAATATTACATTCATCACTACTTAACCATCCAAGAATTAAACTAAAAGTCATTTTCGCTCCTTCTCTGTGGGGATAAGAGAAAATATCCATTGAGAAAGGAGCAGCAGCAACTACTTTTACATCTTTTTTAGTCTGGATTGCTGAGAACATAGATTCATACGTTTTAGGTAACAATTCTCTTCGATTTTGATCTTGTACTGGTCGTCTGCAATCAGGACTTACCACATGTAACAAATGTTTAGAATTTAGATTGAACGCTTTATTGAATTTTGCAGAAGAAACTGGACAAGGAGGTAAATTTAATTTTCTTTGCTCTACAGCAATTTCTTTACATGCATCCCTTAATTCTTCACCAGCCACATCATAGACTTTTGCATCAATGCCTTCCCTACCAGATAATCTATTATCTGAAGGAGTTGCAATTAGGTCTGCTTCATGCTTTGAGAGATCTCCGTAGAAGACTTTGAGGATACCATTTTTACAGGTCCGCTTCATTAGTAATTCTGCCACAATCCACGGAGGTGAGGCCGTCCTACATATTGACTTCGGTAAAAAACATCAAAATCTAAAGACTTTGAGAAATCTGAAATAGGTTTAAAATAGGGCGCAGTAAGCGTTTTTTTACAGATTACTTTATAAAGTTGCTTTTCCGAGTGCCAGCGAGGAATATCTCATGGCAAAAGACAAGAAGTACTTCGTACTAAGAGAAGGAGGAGCAGATACTAGTCAAGTATTTGCGAGTGCACAACCTAGAGGAGCAGCATTAAAAGCAGCATCTAGAGGGAAAACTAACATTCGTTTAAGGGAACGTGGAACAAATCGTGTACACGTTTTTGTAGGCGAAAGAAAACAAGTTCCTAAACCAGAAAATGGACCTGATTGGTTACCAGATATGGTTTGGAAAGCTAATGTTAAGAAACAAGGTATAGAACACCTAGGTTAGTTTAGTTTTCATAAGTGTATTAGAACGGTAAATCCGTACCACTCCAACCCCTTTTGGTGCGCCAAAATGGGTTTTTTTTAAGTTCTCAATTTCTTTCCAGTAATTTTACGCCATACCATCTTAATAGGGTCGTAATATCTATCTACGATTCTTTCTTTTAATGGAATTATAGCATCATCAGTGATATTAATTCCAGCAGGACAAACCTCAGTACAACATCTTGTAATATTGCAATATTCTACTCCAAAATCTTTTTTAATTTCGGGGATTCTATCTTCTGTATCTAAGGGATGCATTTCAAATTGTGCTAATCTAACTAAGTTTCTAGGTCCAGCAAAATCATCAAATAACTCATGATCACGTAATACATGACATGTATTTTGACATAGAAAACATTCTATACATTCTCTAAAATGTTGGATTCTATCTGCTTCCATTTGATTAAATTCCCAATTCTTTTCTTCAGGGCCATTAATTGGTTTAATTTTTTCTGCTACTTCATAATTCCATGAAACATCTGTAACTAAATCTTTAATCAAGGGAAAAGCTTTCATTGGTCTAATTTCAATCGGAACATCTTCTGGTGTTTCTGATACAACATCACTCATTCTTGTCATGCACATTAGTCTTGG
>DAGQ01000048.1:0-3446 GCA_002498205.1 Euryarchaeota archaeon UBA596 | reverse complement strand
AAATCTGCTTGTTCTTCATGCTGAATCTTGTGAACACAATCTAAAACAACCATCCCTTCATCTAATTCAATTTCAAAATCAACCATTGATATATTTTCTAAATCACCGCGTTGTATTTTGAACGATTGCTTCTTACCTTTTAATGACATTTAACCACCACCTTGTTCTGCAGCTCTTTCTTTAATTAATTCTTTAATTTCTTTAATTACTGATTTTAAATCATCTCTCATCTCTTCTTTTTCTTCTTGTCTTATGATTAATTTGTCATTTTCAAGTGAAATAATGTTCAATGTTTGGCCCCAATATTCATCATCAGGAGTTGGAAAGTCATCTCTTGTATGTCCTCCTCGACTTTCTGTTCTAGTTAAAGCGGCCAAAGTTGCCGCTTTTGATACAAGAATCATATTAATTAAATCAAGCGCTTGGTGCCAACCCGAATTATATATCCTTGAAGTACCAGAAAAAGTATTTTTTTGCCTATCTTCATATTCATCTAATTTTTCTAATGCTAATTTCATTTCTTTTTCAGTTCTAATAATCCCTACATTACTTTGCATCATTTCTCGTAATTCATCATAAATTTTCCCTGGGTTTTCTCCATTTTTATTCATGATTGGTGCTAACATTTTATTTGCTGCTTTAATGATTTTATTTTCATCTATTACTGGTTGTTCTAATTCTTTTGATTTTTTTGCTGCAAACTCTCCAGCTCTTTTTCCAAAAACAATCAAATCAGAAAGAGAATTTCCACCTAATCGATTTGCACCATGTAATCCTGATGCAACTTCACCACATGCAAATAAACCAGGTACACAAGTTTCTTGTGTTTCTGCATTCACTCTGACCCCTCCCATTACATAATGAGCAGTTGGTCCAACTTCCATAGCTTCCTTAGATATGTCAACACCTGCTAGTTCTTTGAATTGATGATGCATTGAGGGCAATTTTTTCAAAATTGCTTCTTCTCCCCTGTGTGAGATATCTAAAAATGCTCCTCCATTTGGTGAACCTCTTCCTGCTTTTACTTCAGAATTAATTGCTTTTGCAACAACATCTCTAGTTAAAAGTTCAGGAGGCCTTCTTACGGTTGCTAATTTTCCAGAAACTACTTCTTCAACCCATTGATCAGATTCTTCAATTGTTTCAGCATGATCACCAGCAAACATTTCAGGAACATAGTTAAACATAAATCGTTCATTTTCCGAATTTAATAATCTGCCTCCTTCACCTCTCACCCCTTCAGTAACCAGAATACCTTTTACAGAAGGGGGCCAAATCATTCCAGTTGGGTGAAATTGTACAAATTCCATATCTCTTAATTCAGCACCTGCCATTAAGGCTAGAGCATGACCATCGCCTGTATATTCCCATGAACCTGAACAAACACTCCAGCATCTAGTAATTCCTCCAGTAGCTAAAACAACCGATTTTGCTGAAAAAGAATGAATTTCTCCATCAACACGATTATATGCAATACATCCTGTACAATTACCTTCTTCATTTTTGAATAATTCGCATACAGTATATTCCATGAAAACATCAATTCCTGAGTGGATTCCTTTTTCTTGTAGTGTTCTAATAATTTCTAAACCCGTTGCATCACCTACATGGGCTAATCTTGGAAATGTATGTCCTCCGAAATTTCTTTGATTAATTAAATTCTTAGGGGTCCTATCAAATACTGCACCCCATTGTTCAAGTTCTCTAACTCGATCTGGGGCTTCTTTTGCATGTAATTCAGCCATTCTCCAATTTGCTAGCCATTTACTTCCTTTCATAGTATCATGAAAATGAACTTTCCAACTATCTCTTGGATCTGCATTTTGTAATGATGCTGCACATCCACCTTCGGCCATTACTGTATGTGCCTTTCCAAGTAATGATTTAGTAATAATTGCAGTTTTTGCTCCAGATCTTGCGGATTCAATTGCCGCTCTTAATCCAGCACCGCCAGCACCTATGACAATTACATCAAATTCATGTTCTTGATAATTTACAGTCATTATAATACCTCATATTACGAAAATTGCTATGTCTGAAAATAGCCCTTTGTTTACTGCTAGAACCCATAAATCCCCGAGAAATACAAAAATCAAAGAGGTCCAAAACCAAAAACCATGAGATTTATTAAAGATACTGATTCTTTTGAAAAGTTTACCTCTTAAACGACTAATTCCCGTGGTCCATCTATCTAACACACCACCAGCCAGATGCCTTAATGCATGACAAGAAGTTACATACATAGTTAGAAGAAAAGCTTCAATTCCCATTACTAATGTTCCAATAGATATTCCTAAACCGTCATTAAATGTCATAGTATGGGTTACGTCCCACCATTTAATTAGAAGAATGATCATTGCAGCATAAAGAAAATAACGATGTAGGTTATTAATAATAAAAACCATCTTTTCTCCTTTATATCCTAGTGATTTATTTATTTGTGGTTCATCAACCCAACAAGCAGTAGGGCTTGCGAAAAAAGTTCTGTAGTAAACTCTACGCATGTAGTAGCATGTACCTCTAAATCCAAATGGAATCCAAATAATTAAGATAGCCGCATTAATCCAACTTGGTGCAGTTTTTGCCCATTCATTTAATCCAAAAAGATTCCATTCTAGAATATTTGGAGAAAACAGTGGAGATACTACAGTACTTCCATTAAGATGATATGAAATTTCAATATCATAAATAAATAATCTCCAAAATGTATACACTAAAGTTAATGTAAGTCCTATGCCCATAATCAGTGGTTGACTCCACCAATTATCTATTCTATTTGTACGCCCTAATCCATTCAAAACCGGAAGTTTGATTCCCTCACCCATGAAAATGCGCCACCTACCTATCAAGGGCAGATACACTACCGATTAAGCCGTAGTTATTTAATACATGTTTTTGAATATCATGCTAACTCTTTCCAATTAACTTCTTTTTCAGACATCTC
Organism: Euryarchaeota archaeon UBA596; assembly: GCA_002498205.1. GTDB lineage: Archaea > Thermoplasmatota > Poseidoniia > Poseidoniales > Poseidoniaceae > MGIIa-I. The sequence goes on along the minus strand of DAGQ01000048.1, from coordinate 502 downwards.
GACTTCTTCAACATCCATTTGAGCTAATTGTAATTTGCCACTTAATTCATCATTAACAGCATGCCAATATGAATATGCTTCAATAACCCATATCCCCGACTCTCTAGTGCCATTCCCTGAGTTTTTCACTCCTCCAAATGGCAAGTGTGCTTCTGCACCAGTTGTTGAATTATTTATACTAGTCATCCCAGCCTTAATTTCATTTTTGAATCTGTAAGCTTCAAGTCTATCATTAGTATAAACTGCACTTGAAAGCCCGTAAGGAGATGCATTAGCCAAATGTAAAGCATGATCAAAATCCTTTGCTTTAACTATTGTAACTGCAGGTCCAAAAATCTCCTCATAGAAACAGTCCATTTCTTCTGTAACATCAACATAAACATGTGGCCACATATAAATTCCTTTAGATGCCTCTCCCTGAAATCCTCCCGGACAAGAATCATTTGTTATTCTCCCCTTACCAAATAATTTTTTAGCCCCATCTTTTTCTACTTTTTCTATG
>DAGQ01000042.1:5877-13734 GCA_002498205.1 Euryarchaeota archaeon UBA596 | reverse complement strand
AAACATGATATCATGGCATTAACCAAAGCAATGGCAGAAAAAGCAGGTGCTTCGGGTTGGTGTATTCATTTGGGGGCAACTAGTAATGACATTGTAGATACTGCCGTTGCTCTACAAATAAAAGACAGTATTATGATGCTCAGGAAAAGATTGTGTGATTTAATTCTGGTTAGTGCAGATTTAGCCCATAAGCACAGAGATACCGTGATGCTGGGTAGAACCCATGGACAGGCTGCGGTCCCCATAACATTTGGATTAAAAGTCGCTGTTTGGACTGATGAATTAGTAAGACAATTAAACCGCATAGACGAGTCTAAAAATCGCATATGCGTAGGTAAATTTCTGGGTGCTGTCGGAACAGGTGCAGCACAAGGAGAGCATGCAAGAGAATTGCAAGAGTTGATTTTGACACATCTTGAATTAGGTGTTCCATTAGTCACTACTCAAGTGGTAGGGCGAGATAGATATACAGAATTTATGTCTTGGATGTGTAATGTATCTACATCGTGTGAGAAAATATTGCAAGAGATTAGAAATTTACAGAGAACTGAAATCGCCGAAGTCGGAGAGGGTTTTGATGTTAAAAAACAAGTTGGGTCTTCTACAATGGCTCACAAAAGAAACCCCATTATGAGCGAAAATGCTTGTGGTTTGGCTAGAATCATCAGATCCTTCATGATGCCAACTTGGGAAAATGCATTATTATGGCATGAAAGAGATTTGGCAAATTCTTCTAGTGAACGGTTCACATTATCGCATGCATCTGCACTTTTAGATGATGTCTTATTTAAGACAACAAAAGTATTGACTAATTTATGGGTGGACAAGGAAAAAATGATGCAAAATATTAGAAATCAAAAAGGATTAGTAATGGCCGAAAAAATCATGCTTGCATTAGTAGAAAAAGGAGTTTCTCGAGAAGAATCGCATGAGGTACTTAGGGCGGCTTCTATGGAGTCGATTTCTAACAATGAAGAGTTAATTGACATTTGTGCGAAAGACCCTTTGATTGCTACAAAATTAACGGCTGCTGAATTAGAAGAGGCTTTTGAGCCTCACAACCACTTAGGTGTCAGCCTAGATTTAGTTGACGAATGTGTTGAAAAGGCAAAAAATGCCATAATTTAGCCCAATAAATACCACATTAGGCCCAAAGTAAAACCTGTAACGGTCGCCATCATCAATAACAGTACAACCATTGCGTGAGGGCCATATTGATTTTCATCATCCAAAGCTACTTTCCAGGGAATCAACCCTTTTGCAAAAATCCCTTTCGCTAATCCAACCTCAACCTCTTCAAATTTAGGTAGTGGTTTTCTTGGTATCCTTTCACCTTTTCTAAGAGGTAATGTTGCGTCTCCCATACTATTCGCACTATTAATTGGCGTATAGCGATTATGCTTCAAAACCACTTTACACTATTGGCATCACCCTTGTTCTATTAAGATGCCTAACATACATATTTCTGCGCCACCGGGTCTAGGAAAAACTAGTTTATGTTTAGTCAATTCAAGAAAGGTTCTGAATGAAGATGGAAGAGTCTTTTGGGTTTCAGGCGACAAATTAAATCACGAACGTTTTTCACAAATAATGAGTAGTGTACCACTATCAAAAGCATCAAAATTCCACTTATTAAATTTTGGAGATGAATCCCTCCCAAACAATGGATTTGAAGATATTATTAATCAACTTATTAGGATGTGTGCTTCTCTGGAATCTACCAAACTAGTAGTTATTGATGGATGGGATTCTAACATGCAATCTTATGATAAAAAAAACAGAATATCTAGCCTATCGTCGTTAATTCAAAAATCAAATAATTTATTTGAGATACACATAACTTCACTTTCATATGAAAATGCAGGCAAGGGTGATGAAAAATATAGAATTAGGGCCTCTAATGAAATTGAAAAATTGGGTTTTGAAAGTTGGCTCATTATTCCTCATTTGAAAGATGAAGGAGTTCGGACAATCGAAAAACCCAATGAAAAATTAAACTATCTAATGAAATCTGACGGAATTGAATTTTTATAATTTTATTAATATTCAATTCCTTGTGATTCTGCAGCTTCTTCGAGTAATTTTTCCATTTGATCTAAATCATCCTCGTTAGGTTCATCATACCTTCCATCATCTTGGTTAGAACCTTGAATTATGTCTTCACCTGCTACTGCAGGTTTATTTTCGGAAATTAATTTCTCTCTATTCGCTTTAACTCTCCTGACCATCCAAGCAGCCATCCCTGCAAAAATCAAGATGAATATAACATATACGTATATTGGCACTCCCATGAACAACCCTCAACTCTTTAGATGAAAATATTATCTGAGTTTATATTCTATTCAATGGCTTTGACAAGTGTCTTCTATTTCCTGAACTTGGTTCCTTCCACTCAGAGGAGTCTCTTTTTTCACCCACCCACAATCTTGGAAATGTTTTTCCACATTTACACCTTAGAGGTTGGTTTTTACCCGATGATTCAAAACGTACGCCGCAAACACACATCGGCCTCTTTCTATTTCCAATAGTGGCTTTAACTAATTTTAAACGTTCTAAATGGATTTCTCCTGTAGGGCATCTCAAACCCATCCATTCTATTGTATCTCCTTTCTTCAAATCATTTGCTAATTGCTTAATATTTCCTGATTCTTCAAATGCCATTAACCTCTCCTCATTAACATCATCTGAAATGCCACTAATTTCTAAATAAATATGTCCACCTTTCAAAATAATTGGGTTCGAATTTAATACTCCCATGTATCTTTTTTCTATATGGTCTCCAGTAGCTTGATTAGTCCTCCAAATTTGATGAGAGTTACAAATTTCATTTTCATCAAAAGATTGTAAGTAATCATGCGCATTCAAGGCATCTATGTCGTTTTCAGCACGAATCCCGTACAATACAGGGCAAGGAGTATTGGGGGAGATTAGTGGTTTTTTAGAATTCGGATCACGATTTAGTAATGTTTTATTGTATTTGTTAGACATCATTTTTACGGACTCATTACTAATTCTTCTTTTTGTTAAATAATTTTCAATCCTTCTATATGCTGTCAATTCCCAAGTACAGTCGCCATCACCCTTCCAAGAAATTGCTGCCAAACTACCAATCAATCCAGACATCTTTTTTTCATCACTCCAAATTTTTGATAAAGGATCTTCTAAAACTGTTTTTTTTGCATCTTCTAATGTAACATGCCCTCTTACGGCCTTCCAATAAAAATCAGGGAATTGCTTATTTAAGTACAACAAACAAGGCTCAGGTGAATGTTGTAATCTCTCGGAATGGTTACTTTGAACGACTTCTAATTCACTAATTCTTTTTTTTAGTGAAGCATACCAGCCTTCTAAAAAATCTAATAAAGAATTTTCATGCCCCTCTAAAACATCAATTTTTAATGCTAATGCTGCATTTCCTCTGGTTCTTTTTGATGCAAATGGCCATAAACGGACAAGTCGCGTATCTTGCGGCAGCCCCCACGGTCTACCCAAATCGCTTAATCTCGATAACTCTGTAATCAGCAAATGAAATTCATAGGTCGTACAACCTCCAGACAATGTGTCTGTATCATCTAAACCTATCCAGGGCATGATTACTGTAGAACGTCACCCTTATCGGTTTTATCTAAAATTCGGTCAATTACATGCGGTAAGCCAATATTTGGATTAACCAAAAAGGTACGCACTGAATGGGATTTTCCGGCTTCAATGTCTACTATTCTATCGCCAACCATCGCGCTCATTTTACCTTCCACAAATAAATAGGATTTTTTTAAATCATCGTAAGGTGTTACTTTTTTGCTATTCTCAGAAGAGTTAATTATTATGTTTCCAGCCATCAACATCCCTGAATTTGGCTTCCTTGAAATGGAGTTTTCAAAAGGAGCATATGGAGAATATAAAATCAAGTCTAATTCTGCATGCTCATCTTTTTCTTTAAGTTCATAAATCATTTTTTCATGGATTCTTTCTAGCATTTGATGATCCCACAAACCCCGATTTATTGGAGATTGATTCGTGACTAAACATAATCTAAATCCTGATTTTTTGAGTTTTGCAATTGATTTAGCAACTCCTGGCAGAATTTCTAACTCTTCGGGGTTATTGATGTAATTTTCACTACCTCTATTCAATACACCATCCCTATCTAAATATATTATTGAGCCATTCCAAGAGATATTATTTGGAAATGGCGATAAATCAATATTATCAAAAAGATTTGCTTTATGTCTATGAGGTAGTAATTGATTCATTTCGTACAACTCAACAACTAGATGAAATATTTCTTTTAGATTTTATTGCTTCTTTAATAATGTGGTTAACTATCAACTGTAAATCTTCAATTCTTTCCATTGACTTGGTATCAAAAATTAAAACATAATCGCTTATTTTTGCTAATTTTCCCCCATTACCTCCCTTATAATTACCAGTAAAAGCAATAGTTTCGCATGATTTTTTTTGTGCTATTTCCACACCACGTAAAACATTTTCAGAATTACCAGAACCGCTATATGCCAATACGATATCGCCCTTTTTTAAATAAACTTTTAACTGATTTGCAAAAACATCCTCATAACTTGTATCATTAGCCCAAGCGGTTAAACTCGAGGCGTTATCTGTATGGCATATAGTTGCAACACTCAACTCTTTAGACCAATCCCCTGCACTATGGCTCGGTGTGCCTGCAGAACCTCCATTTCCAATAAAATGTATGGTATTTTCTGAGTCCATAACCCTTTCAATACATTCTATAATCTCTGATATCGTATTTTTATCTAACTCAGAAATAGCTGCTTCTAAATCAAACAAATAATCCTTGATGAATCCGTTTAATTCAAAATTCAAGATATCCCCTTAGTGTTTCGTGTGCTGGTAATATATTTACATATTACCACCATATGGATTCAAAAAATGGAGTTTAATGAAGCCGCAATCCGCCCCTTAATTGGTCTATGCGGCATGATTTTTCTTGGTCTAGCATTTAATTCCAAAATGAAATTTTTAAAATTTTCAGCACCTATTGGATGGTTATTAGTTGGTCTTTATTTCGGACTTTCCTGCCCTTATTATATTGAAATAAATGATCCAGTACTGGTATTGATGACTGGATTTGCACCCTTAGCAGGCATCTATTTGGCTTATTACGAAATTAAAAAAATACTCAATCTGAATTCAAATGACGAGTTGGGCGGTGTGCCTGAACATTTAATTTGGTTAAGAGGAATGATTTTCTTGGCTGGTACGCCATATTTACTTGTATCGCAAATACCCTACCTTAACAAATTAGCCATACTTTTTGTTGCATGGCAAGTTGTATTATTTATGCGATGGACTGGATCAGGAGACATCACATTGGGAGAGTTTGTAGTAAATACGAGTGAAGTACCTGGTAATGAAGTTTTGTGGGATGAATGGACGGGGAACAAATGGTGGTTATTCGAGCAACTGCCGGAAAATGGGATGTTCGTTCAATTGATTAATACCGATGGGAGTAGTATTGGAATTAATTTTGTATTGGCTTTTACCGCATTACAATCGATTATAGTTTTTGTAGGTGCAATACTAGCTGTCAAATCTAAATTTAACTTGAAGATTAGAACTTTAATGATTGTAGTCCCATTAATACACATACTAAATTTATTTAGAAATGCAGGTTTAATTTGGCTCCATACTAATTATCCCGAATGGGAATGGTTTGGAATTAGTATTTTTGATTTCGGCCATTCATATGCTTCGAAAGTACTTTCGCTATTTGCAATGTTTTTAATGGCGATAGTTATTTTCGAAATTATGCCAAAATTACATTCAAATGTGTTAAAAGTAATTGATCCTTTCTTAAAAATCCTAAATTCTAAGAATTGATTATCTTTTAATAATCCTTCCTGCAATTCTAACCTGGCTAGTTAAAGGCATTTGGTGCTCCCATGCAAATTCTTTAACAATTCTCCATGCCATATTCTCATCTTTTCCTGCCTCCCAATCAGTAACATCTATTGTTGCATTTCTAGTATTTGCTTTAAATGCAGCAACAGGTTCGCCATTATGGAATACCAAATATGCAGTACCAAATCCAAAACGCTGCCTGCATATATCTGAAAAATAGGGATTTAATGGGTCAGAAGGAGGCAGTACAAAATCACGCATAGGTGAAATAGTATCTGATTTTTCTAAATCTTCTTTTCGCCCCCAGCATACTTCGTTTAAGTCATCTATTAAGAATCCTTTAATCAATGAACCTTCAGATTCTAAATCAAATAACACACTTTTTAATTCCTCGGGCTTAAACGTTGGTCCTGCTAATTTAGAAAATTGTTTCAACGTAATTGTAGGGAACTGAGATAATAGATCCGTCAAAAAACGCTTTTTTAGTTCCCAAAGTTCTATGTTTTTCATTTTATTTACGGTTTTGAAACCTTCTCTGTAATCTTGAATGATATATCCATTTCGAATAAGCGGTCTGATTAATTTCCTAAATTGGGCTCTTTTCATATCATTACGGTCCATGAATAATTTAGGATCAGAATTGCTATCGAAATATTCCAATGCTTCAATTAATGAGTCGATATTCTCTTCATCAACCCCCTGTAAACCTTCGACTGGCAAGTCTCGTATTGATAGTAGTTTTTGGAAATACCTTAATGGCGCATATGTATTGTGATTTCTTAAATTAATTCCTGTATGGAGTCTTTCTGATGCTGCCATAGATTTCAAATCTACTCTATACATTTCGCACCTACCCCTCAATGCAAAATCATCTCGAATTTCAGAAATTGAAGTTATAGCTGAAGTCTCATTTGGCATTCGAGAATCTTGGTGTAAATTATGATTATAAAATAATACTCTCTCAGCCTTTTCTCTAGACATTGGAGATATAACTCCTCCACGTATCATTCTATTTCCAGACACACTAAATCCGATTCTTTCGAATTGTTTTCTTACGATTTCATCACAATCTATTATGGGTTCACCATTAAAATTGCTAATCAATGCTATATCAACAAGTTGATCTTTGTAATTTTCTAGATATATTTCAAATGCATCCATAAATTCTTCTAAATAAGAATACGGAATTTGCATATCTTTAATTTCCAGATAATCATTGATTTTAAACATTAAAATCTTACCAATTGCATCAGTTCCTTTGAAAACGGGAAGATACCACCCCGATTTTAAGATATTTCTTATTTCCCAAATAAACCTAGAACAGAATGGATCTGATTGCGTTAATATTCTTATCCTTCTGTCTTCTCTAGTATGAGCACTCAAGGATTTGCTATCTTTAGGCAAACAATAAAATTCAGTGGGTTCTGGCTGTAATGCGATAACTTTCGTTATTTGTCCTGAACGTTCAAGTTCTCTCAAAGTATCTACGAGTTCTTCAACACTCCTTGTAATGTAAAGCCTCAAAGTATTGGGTTTAATTGGACCGATTCTACGTATTAATTCCAATAATGAATCTTTAAAGGAATGTGGTTCAATATTTGCCGTGGTACGGTAAAGAGTAACTCTTCTTTTCCTTCCAGGAACCTCTTCAAATTGATTTACAAGCAATAGATTTCTTTCTAAATTATGCAGTGCATTACGTAATTGTCTGTGGAATGCCTTGTCTTCAGACTGTTTAGGATATTCAGCAAATAACTCTATTCGTGTTAATAATTCATCTCCTTGGAATTTGTCAAAAATTTCTTGTTCTAATTCATTCATAAATGGTTCAGGACGTAATCCAAGTAACATTGGTAAATTATTCAAGGTTGTAAATCCAACTCTATTGTGTAGTAATCTCCCCCTTATTACATCTGAATCAATTTGTAAATCCTTCCAATCAGCAAATCTGAAATCTGCAACTCTCTCTAACAT
>DAGQ01000042.1:0-5501 GCA_002498205.1 Euryarchaeota archaeon UBA596 | reverse complement strand
GTTTTAAATGATTTTTCCAAAATTAAATTTTGTAATGATCTATAAGATACTATATCTCCTTCTCCCCCTGTTATTTTATGTTCATCAACTCTAAGAATAAACTCGGCTTCATTTGTTTGTAGGTAAAAGCCAACAGAAATTATATTTCTAACCTCTAATTCATGCAAAATAGATTCTATTTGGGCGTTTGGGAAGGGTAAACGTTCACCCAATTGTTCTAATGTTTTCGGCCCTTCACTACCCAAAAGTTCACAAATTTTGAATCTCATTGCCTCATATGGGTCTGTAATTGATTTATTCTCCCATTTCTTAACTTTAAACCCATCAAATTCAACGGCCCATTCGTAAGTAAGTCCTTGCACACTAGCATCTCTTAAATTTTCAATTTCCGAAGATTGTAACATTATTTTACCTAAGGTCCCATGCACTTCCGCCATCCAAGTTCCAAACCATTTCTCATCCAACAAGTCACTACCTGTATTTCTAATTTTTGTGATTTTACCAGATTCAACTAATTCTAGAACCCAATTAGAAATTTCTTCCGAACTCAACTCTTTTAACTTAGAATCATACAAGGGATTCTTTAAATCGCTATTTAGCCCCCCTCCCATCTCCATTAAAATTAATAATTCTTCTGAGTTTGAGGGGATTGGTACTTTTTCATCAAAGAATTTTTTAATTTGCTCAATATCTAATTCTGTTGCTAATGCCCTTCTACCAAGTAATCTCCTTAGAACTTCTGGATCAATATCCTTGATAAGATATGCGCGAGTACCCATAGAGAGTAAATCTTCAAATGCAGATTTATAGAGGCCCATTCCCAATTGTGATGGCAACTTTGTTCTGATCATTGAAATTTCCATTGAACCCGCTTCTAATCTAGCTAAAAATCCGCTCAAAGCCCATGTATCTATATCTTGTTCAAAAATTTCATTCATTGCTTCCCTCATCAAAAGGCTTGATGTCTCGCCCCTATGTTTTGCTAATAATGCATCTGCTTTTTGTTGGAATTGTTGTGGTGTGATTTCTTCTGAACCGATTCTTCTAGGGATAATCATCGATCTACCTGAAACTTCACGGAATCGTTTTGAAAATAATTCTGTATTCATAACATATTTCTCTAGTACATTTTGAAAATTATCGGCAGGATATTCGTGTAATCCCCCAAAATCAAATTCGTTTGTTAGTTTGATTAGTAAACAATTCTCGTCAAATGACAATTCATGTACATGATTTTCCTCTTGCTCAGATAAACCTGCAAGATAATATCCGAATGCGACGTTAAATGCCCTACCTCTACAAGTTGTAATTACATAGGTAGGATATGGTGCATCAACCTTTTCAATCAAGATACCATCATCATTTGGCGCCTCTAAACAATCGTAAGCATGCTGTTCTAAATGTGTAGAAATTGCAATTGATACTGGATATGAAAGTCCATAGACTTCCCTCAACATCTTCCTCGAATCAAATCCATTCCTTATTACGGATAAGCATGCATCTTGTAATTTTGTTAATTGGGAAGATAATTCTCTTGCTCTAGACCTAGATTCACCGCTCCAGGAAGGAACGTTAGGTCTATGACCTGTAACTTGACTCACATTAACCCTGGTGCCATCTATAGAATTTATCCTGTATGTTTGACCGCCAAGTAGGATGATATCTCCATTTCTTAATTTAGCAACAAAAGAAGCTGAAAGATTACCTAAAATACTTCCATCCATATTGAAAACTAAGTAACTATTGTCTGGAGCAATTGTACCAACATTAGTGTAATAAATCATTCTAGAATAGCCTAAACGGCCATAAATATTTTCTTCATAATCAATCCATATTCTTTTCTCATCCTCTAGTAAATCTAGAGTATCTATAAAATCATCATATTCTAAATTCCTATAAGACCACGTAGATTTAATAATTTCAAATGATTCGTCAATATCGATATTTTCATTAATGCATAAACCAATCATGAATTGTGCCATCACATCAAGGCAATTTTGTGGGAAGGTCAAGCGATCCATGTCTCCACATTGTATTGCAGCTTGCAATGCTGCCAATTCAACTAAATCGTCCATATTCATAGGCATAAATCTAGCTCTTGGAACACCACCTACGTGGTGTCCAGCCCTACCAATTCTTTGCAAAGCAGTTGCTATACTCCCAGGAGATCCAATTTGTATCACTAAATCGACACTTCCTATGTCAATCCCCATTTCAAGGGAGGAGGAGGAAACAACAGCACGTAATTTACCTTCTTTTAATCGTGACTCCACTTCGAATCTTATTTTTTTATCCATTGATCCGTGGTGCCCTGCTATTAAATTTGCAAAACCCAATTTATCTTCATCAATCCTTTTCAATTCTTTCTGTATCTTATTTACTACCAATTCAGTCATTTTACGAGTGTTTGCAAATACAATGGTAGTGTTATGTGCTAAAATCAAGTCTAAAATCTCTAAGATTTCATATTCGAAGATATCTTTATCGGATAAATTATGAAACCTTACAGGTATTGGTTTTCCCTCAGCATCTAATTTAACGTGTCCATCAATATCTCTTTCTGCCGGAATCACAATATCTAGATCTAATTCTCTAGACCCAGAAATTTTTGCAATACAAACGTTTAGTGATTGCCCTCTTGATTCCCTATCATCTGATGCAACTAAATATTGGGCCACATTTTCTAATGGCTCCATAGTTGCACTAACACCAATTCTTTGAACCGGCCTTTTCAAAAGAGTATCTAGCATTGAAATTGTTAATGCTAAATGCGTACCTCTTTTTGTAGGAACTAAGCTGTGTAATTCGTCTAATATGATATATTCAACATCCTGTACGATTGGTTGAAACTTTTTCGAACTAATGGCGATTGCCATACTTTCAGGAGTAGTAATAAGGATATGTGGAGGGTGCTTTAGCATTTTTTGCCTTTCGGATTGTGGTGTATCGCCCGTCCTAAGGCCAACTTTTATTTCAGAGGACTTTCCTTTAATGAATTTAGATTTAATTTCATTTAGTGGCCCAATTAAATTTTTTTGTATATCGTTAGCTAATGCTTTAATTGGAGAAATATATATACAATAAATTCTCTTTTCTAATTTGTTTTCTAGTGATGCCCTAACTAAACGGTCTATTACCGTTAAGAATGCAGTCATAGTTTTACCACTTCCCGTGGGGCTGCAGAGTAACAAATGTTCTCCATCCATTATCGCTGGAATTGCCATTTTCTGAGGTAGTGTAAAATCGGGAAATTTCCAATGAAACCACTCCTTCACGGGCTCGCATAATTTCAAATTAATTTCTTCGGTATCAGCGAATTTATCTAGATATGTAATTACTGCCATTTTTTCATCAATACCGATGCGTAGCCAGCCATGATGTGTAGTTATAAAACCAGCGGATTGAAAATTATAATTTATGTACGAATTAAGAACTAATATGCTATCCAAATGGGTTTATTCATAACCCCTAATCTATTGGACATGTTGAAACTAATGAACGCGGATGAAAACAAAAGTAAGAGATTAGTCTCTCTGATGAAAAAAAGAGGCTTTATTCAACCTGCTTTTGAATTGTATGGAGGAGTCGCAGGATTATACGATTATGGCCCCTTAGGTGGAAGGCTAAGGAGGAATGTAATTAGTAAATGGATTAACCATTGGATTTCATTAGGAAATATTGTTGAAATTGATTCACCTACAATTACTCCTGAACCCGTACTAAAAGCTAGTGGACATATTGGAGCCTTCAATGATTATGCTTCTGAATGTAAATTCTGTAGCTCTATTTATAGATCTGATCATTTATTAGAAGAGGTACATAATAATCCCGATTCACTAGATAATTTATCGCTAGATGAAGAATTATCAAAACACAAAATCCCCTGCCCTTCTTGTAAAAAATCAGGTTGGTTACCTTCTGAACCTTTAAATTTGATGTTTTCTACTACAATAGGAGCGAGTAAAGGCGGTAGAAGAGCGTACATGAGGCCTGAAACGGCCCAAGGAATGTTTCTTCAATACCCTTCAATATACAGGCATTTTAGAGGGAAATTACCATTTGGTGCTGTACAAGTGGGTAAAGGATACAGAAACGAAATAAGCCCAAGACAAGGGATGATAAGGCTAAGAGAATTTAATATGGCTGAACTTGAATATTTTATAGACCCCCAAAAAGATATAGATTACAATTTAAATTCATGGGATCATATTGAATTGAAATTAGTTCCCGACCCAATTAATGGGGAAATTAAAGAATTAAAATGTACAATATATGATGCTGTAGAAAATAAAATCATAAGAGATAAAACTGTTGGTTGGTTTATGATTAAAACATTCGAACTAATGATCGAATTGGGTATCAACAGCGACTTAATAAGGTTTAGACAACATGAAACAGATGAAATGGCTCATTATGCAACTGATTGTTGGGATTTAGAAATTTTTGGCAGTTATGGATGGATTGAATGTGTCGGAATTGCAAATCGCGGATGTTATGATTTAGAAGCACATCAAAAAGTCTCAAAAACAAATGATTTGAAGGCATGGAGAGATTATGAAAATGAATTAGAAATCGATAAAATCATTTGTTCACCAGTACAATCAATCATTGGACCACATTTCAAAGGAAAAAGTAAATTGATTTCCAATCATTTGGAAACATTAGATGCCTTAGAAATTAAATTTCCATACTCTACCACAATTGATGGTGAGGAAATAACCATAGAAGAGAATATGGTTGAAATAAAGGAAGTTAAATCTATAGAACGTGGTGAATGGTTTACACCTCATGTTGTCGAGCCAGCATTTGGAATTGATCGGATTATTTGGCACATCCTAGAGCATTCATATACCGAAATATCAAAAGAAAATGATGATTATTATACAATTTTGGCCCTTAAAAACAAGATTTGTCCTATTGATTTTTCTGTTTACCCATTATTCGAAAAAGACGGTTTAGATGAAATGGCTAAAAAAATTATATTTTCAATTCGGGATATTAAAGGAATTAATGTAAACTATGATGGAACTAAATCAATTGGAAGAAGATACGCTAGAGGTGATGAAATTGGAGTCCCATACGCAATCACTGTTGATCATCAAACATTAGAAGACAATACAGTAACACTAAGAGAAAGAGATTCTCAGGAACAAAAAAGAATGCATATTGAAGATTTATTAAAATTCATATCGCAGTACTAAAGAAACCACACTATATTGAAAGAGTATCGAGTATAGCAGAGGTTAATGACGAATTCTTCTACTCACCCTGATTGGTCTGAAAGATACAGACCGAGTAAAGAAGAAGACTTAGTTGGAAATAACGAAGCAAGAGGGAAAATAAAATCATGGATAAAAAGTTGGGATGGCGGAATACCAAAAAAAAGGGCTATTTTATTAGTCGGGCCACCAGGTGTCGGTAAAACATCTATTGCTAGAGCAATCGCATTAGAAAATAAGTGGGACATAATAGAGTTGAATGCTAGCGAACAGAGAAATGCT
>DAGQ01000030.1:9876-10049 GCA_002498205.1 Euryarchaeota archaeon UBA596 | reverse complement strand
ACAAAACTAGGATGGCCAGTAGCACAACCAAGATTAACTAGACGACCCGATGCTAATAAAAATATACTATTTCCAGAAGAAAATGTGAACTTGTCTACTTGGGGTTTAATATTAATTTTCTCTACATCTGTAAGGCTCTCTAATGCATCTACTTGAATTTCATTATCAAAATG
>DAGQ01000030.1:8773-9537 GCA_002498205.1 Euryarchaeota archaeon UBA596 | reverse complement strand
ATCAAAATGACCAATGTTACAAACTATTGCTTGATCTTTCATTTTTCTCATATGTTCTGTAGTAATAATATCTTTATTCCCTGTAGCGGTGACATAAATATCCGCACTACCAAGTGTGTCTTCAACGGTTAAAACACTAAACCCTTCCATGGCTGCTTGCAAAGCACATATTGGATCTACTTCTGTAACGATTACTTTTGCACCCATTAATTTCAAAGCCTGAGCAGATCCTTTGCCCACATCTCCATAACCGCATACGACTGCAGTTTTACCTGCTATCATTACATCTGTCGCTCGTTTTAAAGCATCGACTAATGATTCTCTACAACCATATAAATTATCAAATTTGGATTTTGTAACAGAGTCATTTACATTTATTGCTGGGAATAATAATGAATTTGATTTAACCCACTGATAAAGTCGATGAACACCAGTAGTAGTCTCTTCTGAAACCCCCTTACATTCTGCTACAACATTTGTCCAATAATTAGGATGTTCAACATGTACTTTCTTTAAAAGATTTTTAATACACTGTTCTTCTTGATTATCTGTAGGTTCATTAACCCAATCACTTCCTTGTTCTAATTCATACCCCTTATGGATTAGTAATGTAGCATCACCACCATCATCTACGATTAAATTAGGTCCAAGATTTGAACCATGATTTATTGCTTTGAATGTACAATCCCAATACTCTTCTAAATTCATTCCTTTCCATGCAAATACGGGAACTCCAGAAGTTGCAATTGCTGCAGCTGCATGAT
>DAGQ01000030.1:0-8455 GCA_002498205.1 Euryarchaeota archaeon UBA596 | reverse complement strand
GCTGCATGATCTTGTGTTGAAAAGATATTACAACTAGCCCATCTAACTGATGCACCTAAATCAACAAGTGTTTCAATTAAAACTGCTGTTTGTATAGTCATGTGTAATGAACCTGTAATTCGAACACCAGTAAGTGGTTTTTCTGATTTGTATTTTTCTCTAACTGACATTAAACCTGGCATTTCATGCTCTGCGATATCAATCTCTTTACGACCAAAATCATCTAAAGAAATATCTGCAACTTTGTAGTTTTCTGTTTCATCCATAACTAACCCATCCTACAAGCAAATTCGATTAAAGGTGTCATTTAAACCTATCAGCAAATTGCATAGCATAAGCTCTCGCTTGAGCCTCAGGATACCCTTGAGCAATCAATTGTTGAACATATGCTTCCATCTTCGGGTTTGTTGCTTGAGCTGAAGGTTGAGCTGCTGGCATAGGAGTTGTTGCTGTTGCAGTACCTACCCCTCCTGCCCCAACATTAGCTACTCCTCCAGATGCTGCCTGTTGTTGTGCAATATATGCTTGAGCGTAAGTCCTTGCTGTTTCTTCTGGATATCCTTGAGCAACTAATTGTTGAACATATGCTTCAACTGCATCCATTTCACCAACATCTCCACCAAAACTATCATCCATTTCGGATTCTCCTCGTCCTCTGACAAATAATAATGTTAAAATTAAAGCAATCACTACAAACACAATTACACCTCCAACTAAAATTAAGGTATTTCCAGCAGCACCTGATTCAGTATCTGCATTGGTATTAGTATTATCATTTTGACCTTCATTATCTGTAAGTGATGAATCCATATTATTTGTTAACGTAATTGTAAAATTCTCTGATAAATCATAACTAGACCCTTCAATTATTCGAAGATAAATTATAATTGAATTACTTGTTCCAACATCACCATAAGATTTTGAAATATTTATACTTAAATCAACTACGTCTCCCTGATTCTTATTTGCTCCAGAATCATAAGTCCCATCAGTCTGCATATTTGCTTTATCAACAAATTCTAATGTTCTAGGATCTACTGTAGAAGCTTCAATTACCACTCCACCAGCTTCTACACCAGAAGTAAGTGTTACTGAAAAAGAGACTTCATAATCTGAATCTTCTGAATCATCTAATGTACATGGATCATTTTTATCAATTCCACAAGAGATTGTATCTTCAAATTCCCATACTGGTGGTTCATCTACTAAATCTGGAGAAACAACCTGGAAATAAATTCTAGTTGTTGCACTTGGGTTCATTGCATTATCATATACTATTAAATCAAACCAAATTAGTGAGTCTTCAAATGTTGTATCTCTATCTGCGGTTACATGAGTAAACTGGAATTGGAAATATGGAGCCGCTTTATTGGGGTCATCATCATCATCAACATCTCCAAATATTTTAATATCCTTAAATTGAGTATATTTGATTGGATAATCATTAGTTACTCTCCATTCATACCATTTGATTCCAGTTCCTTCTCCAACCCAATCAAGATCTTTGCTTTCACTAGCATCGAAGTAAACCCATACTCCGGTATCTGAAGTATAATCTGAATCTATATCATCTGGTAAAATTATTTGATAAACATCTCTAGCCTCTCCACCATATTCCTTTGTAGGGTTTTCTGGATGTGGTTTTACCTTTTCATCATCTGTTTTATCAGATCCCCACTCAATCTCAAATTCAGCATCAGGCGCGTCTGAATCTGCACCAACATCATCAGTTACAACTTGAAGGAATAATGACCTTCCATGTCCCTGATCATTATAGAGATACAATGTGATATTCCAAGTAGCTCCTTGGTTACAATCAAAGACGACCGATGGTGTTTCCTGGCAGAATGTCGCAGTTACTGAATCTGTATTCTGTACTAAAAGTGGATTAGTATTTGCTTCATCAATTTTTTCATTGTTCCAATCTGTTGGACCCTGTACAACCCAATTAGCTTCTAATCCTTCTAAATTGGAAAAGAAAGAGAGATCTACTTCTTGGTTACTCTTAATGTAGAATATTTCATAATCTCTGTCTTGTGATATCTCTGTGAAATCATATCCTTGATCAGGACAGACTTGTATATTCAATCTTCCACATGGTTCACTACCGTCTACTTCAAGTCCTAATTCTGTGCCAAAAGAGCCAAAGTCTGAATATTCAGTAACCATATATTTTAACATATTTTTTAGAAGTGGGAAATTAGTAGTAGAATTTTGCTCTACATTTAGTGTAGTTGCAATTAATCCACCATCTCCAATATTACATGTACTTAATAGACTATTCAATCTATTTTCTGTTTTGTGTCTAATTATATTTTGGAAAGTACCATCACCAATCATAGAATCTCTACAATTTCCTAAAGGTACTGTAGTTAATGCTCCTCTAACTGTTTTATCTTGATCATTTAATGATTGAGTATTCAATACTGAATCTGCGACCCAGGATTGGTTTTTATCATTGGCATCTTTATATATATGCCACTTTTCCATAATCGTTGTATCAATACCATCAAGAAGTGGGTGGAATTGTTCTCCAATAACTAAGTCATTATATTGTACTTTATCTTCATTAGCTGTACCTGTATTTGAAACTGTAATTCCTAAAGGTAATCTTCCTCCTGTAGTTGATTGATAATATGACTGATAAGGTCCAAGATGCATTTCAATTGTACCTCCAGCATTCATAAATCCTTCAAATGTAATCTTCTCAGTACTGATTCCTTCTGCAAATTGTTGAGCGGTTGCATCATTTTGCATAGGCATTAAAATTTTCTCAAATCCATTGGCTCCCTTAACAGAGGTTCCAAGCCAATTATTTGAAAGATAAGTGTCCCAATCTTCTGCCATATTAAGTTGAGTATGGGTCATCCCAAGATCTGCCAGATTATTTTTAACTTTGGCACCATCTGCACCATTTGCGAAATCAGATAATATCAATACATCAATTTGTTCAGAGAATGTTGCAGTAAAATTAGGATCATTACCACTTAATCCTCCACCTACAAGATATGCTTTGAATCCAACTCTATACTCTTTATTATTCTCCCAATTGATAAAGATTGGGAAATCTACAACTTCTGATTCTGATGGTTGAAGTTCATACACTTTAGTAGTAGATTCATTAAATACCATATTTCCTGTAGATGTTTCTATTACCTCTAAATTAAAAACATAATTTCCAGCTAATACACCATTACCTACTTGTGCACTAAATTCATGATTTGCAACTTCATCAATAGGATAAACGCACTGATGTGTATTGTCATCAACACACTTTAGATAATTTATTGTGCTAGGATAAATTTTTAGGTTTACACTATCTACATTGAATGTTGATCTTGTTTTATTATTCTCTACTACAATTTCTTCTTCACCAAACCAAGTTGTTCCGGATGTTTGATTATCAAAAGATGTAGTTACTTCGAACCGGTAAACTCCTGGTCCGAAATCATGCATTCCAAAATCAACTTCTACTTCTTCTTGTGCATCAACACCAGTAACTGTTTCAGTATATGTTGTATCAACTGCAAAAGTATATTGTTTTACAGATACATTATCAATTGCAACACCAAGATATCCATTATTTTGGCCGTTATATCCATCGGAGTTTGATTCAAAATGAAATGTAATGTCTACATCTTCTGAACCGTCTAATGAAGTACACTCAGTATAATAATAACCACCAATTACTCTTGAAGTATTCAACAAATAAAGATGAGTGAAATCAATAGAAGTTGACTTAACTTCTCCATCTGAGTTGAAAATAAATTGTGATTCTCTACCATTGTTTGGGTCTACAACGTCACCAACATATTCAATTTCATCAGATGAACAATAATTATCATTATTATAATCGTTATATTGACCATAAATAATTCCTTCAAATTGTTCATCTACTCCTATTGTTCCATCGCCATTTACATCTTTAGACCATTCTACGAATAATTGTACTGTATCTTCATAATTATAATATGACCCATTATTACTAATATAGTAATGTGTATCTGCAAAATATTCAAAACTTAAAGCCGCATAATTTCCTCCAAGATTAGATAAATCAATATTTGTAATACTCAAATTTTCATTCCAATTATCTCCATAACCTTTCTGACTAGTTTCTAAAACATCAGGATGGCCAAACCAGTATGCTGAACTACCAATTGTTGAATCAGGAATATCCGAATCATCTATAATATCTCCCTGTCCATCACCATCATCATCAATATGAATATACTTTTGAGCATTCTCAAAGGTTTCACTACACAACTTTTGATCCCCATCTGAATCTACAGGGCCACAATACAATTGTGATGGAACTGCAAATAAAATTGAGGCCTCGACATTAAAGTCCATCTCAGTATTTCCATAATTTGTAACTGTTGCTTTCATAGGTAATTCACCTTCAGCATATAATCCACCATCATCAAAGAAATCTACACTTACAACTGCAGGATCAAATAAATTTTGAGTTGTTACGAAATATTTCAATTCATTATTGATTTCTTGCTCATCGGTCCAAGAAGCATCTGGAGTAATTTGTGCACTAATTCGATATGTTTTATCATTTTCAAAATTAAATGGAACTTGTTCTATTATTTCATCACCTGGTTCAAGATTATTTACTGTAACGGGTTGATTACTATCATAAATTGTTGTAAATGATGTTTGTTGCTTTGAAATTGATATATTATCAAAAGCAAACCCATCAAGTCCTGACCAATATGTTTCGTTTTCATATCCTATACTGCCTTCGAAACCACTACGGAATCTAAATCTTAAATCTACAACTTCACCTGCCCAATTTGATAAGTCAAATTGTCCAAGTCCTTCAGCAGTATACGGTTGCCAACCATAATGAGTTCCACTGTAAAGTCCACTTGCCGTTCCAGGAGAGAATCTTTCAGGGTCATCATTAATAATTTGATTTAATACTCGATCATTATCAAAACCACCCCATTGAGCAACTCCTGCCGGACAATAACCGTCAATGATAGCTAAGAATGGGCATGAAATAGGTTGCCATCCTCCATCTTCTGTATTGATCTCAATAAAACCTGTATCATCATAAACCCAATACATTGCAAAGAAACCATTACCAGCGTTACCTAATCCTGTATAATCATATGAGCCGAATAAATCTAAACTTAACCAAGCACGATCTGCCCCTGTCAAATCCACATCATTCAAAATTAATGCTTCATCCCAATTTTTCTCATAACCAGACCAAACTGTACCCGAAGAGTTTTGTAAATATGTTCCTGCCCAATAAAAATCTGTGGGATTATTACCTTCCCAATTAGCCTGATATGAATTATTGTTTGGTTCATCTCCTTCATCTGAAGAACCTGTAATGGTTTGGTCTTCAATATGCCAATGAATATCTTCATCTGGTAAATATTCATGTGTAGTCCAAGTACATCCTCCAGAACATCCTCCAGACTCTTCAGAGTCATCAAATGTGTTAGCATAAACTGTTGTATTTGCACTAGAAGCCTGATTAATTTCATCAATAGTTAATCCTAAATCAAAAGTTCCAGTTAATTCCTCCATTCCTCCGTTTACTAATGTTAAATTAACATCCCTAGTACCTTCTCCGACAATTCCATAATACTTATCTGTGGGGCCTATTTCTATATCCTCTAAAGCCAAATCTTTGTAATCCATTTCAATTATAGTTATGTGATCATATTGGCCATTCCAACCCCTACTTTCTGCCCAGTAATATGGATTACCCCAAGAATAATCTGTATAACCAACCACAATATCAGGGGCGCTATTTGGAGATCCTACAAATTGATCTACAGTAGCAAATGAGGCTCTTGTCCCTACATCATAAGATAAAGGTGCTTTGTATCCATTAGTTTTTGAAAGTACAACTTGTACACTGGAAATAGTATCAAAATAATATTCTGTTCCTTGTTGTCCCGAGGAAGAAGTATATTCAAATCCTTCTAATAATGTTGGAACTATAAAATCGGGTTTACCGTCGTTATTAAGTTCTGAAATTGAAACTGAAAAAGCAACATAAGGTCCAAAATATTCCTCCTGAACTGCTGACCATGGTCCTGTTCCTGTACGAGATACAAATGTAATGTTTTGAGAGTTTTCATCTGTCATTGCAACTGTATCAATAAATCCATCTTCATCAATATCCTTAATCGCAAAGCTTCCATAATCCGTATTCAAGTTGACTTCAACAGGATTATTTGTTGAAGAGCCGCTCGTTTGAGATGTTGCATCTATTGGGAATCTACCTCCTGCTAAAGTACAGTCAAATTCAACTACCGTTACATTATCTCCTGTACCTGGGTTAGTTAATTGACCAGTTGTATAATCTATCCCATAACTTCTTAGAAGCCAGATGTCATTATCTTCGCAATCTGCGGGGTTCACTTGTCCGCTCGGTAAAGTAGCTAAATCTTCACCCTTATTTCCAATATTAAACTCTCTAAATGAAAAAGTAGTAGATTGGCCTAAAGAAGTTAATTCTGAAGAAGGTACTGTAGGATTAGGTCCTGGATAAATAACTAAATTTTGGGTAGTTAAATCTGTTGCTAATTCCAATACAGCAATATCATCATTACCATCTCCTTCAAAATCTCCTACTTTAACATCCCAAACATAAAAGTGAGTGAAACGTTCACCTATTGAGAAAGTTCTTGAATCACAACCATCATTACTAATAATTGTAACATTACCTGGCTGTGGTGGTTGATTAAATGGTAAATTCGCTTGCCAAATAACAATGTCTGCGGGGCCATTAGCATTATTTTTAATTTCAACTTTATCTGCAAATGCTATATCTGTCCAATCTGCTTCTCTACGTGGTGAATTAGATACCCAAACATCAGTTCTTTCTGTGAAATCTCCAAACCCGTCATTCCAAAGTACTGTAATTCTATGTGAGTAGTCTGTAGCTATTGCAAGATCTTTATGGCCATCACAATCAAAATCTGCAATTGCAATATCAGTAGGGTTGTAATGGGTCGTATATTGTCTTGTAATTGCAGCTCCAGCAAAATCAATTGCTGCGAGGCTAGATAATAACATTATCAAAACTAAAGATATGCTTCTGAAACGTTTGCTACCAAGATGTTGCTCTCTAATCATGTCTAATCACTAATGCATGCGACTCGCAAATCGTTATTATCCCTTTGGTTTTGTGTTCTAGGATAATTCCACCCACTACGTGGGTGAGATTTTAGTAAAAAATGTGTAAAAAATCAAGAATTCATCCAAGAAGGAATTGGACCAAAAGAAATTTTACTACCTGCGGTCTTTTTCATTAATTTTCCCATCCTGTACAATTTTTCTAGCCATAATTCTAATTCCATTCCTTCCATATCTGACATTTTTTCTGATGCTACAGCTTCAATAGTATCAAAAGGTAAAGTAGTAACTCCAAATCGACTTAAAGAGATTTTGAATAACTCTGCTAACCAAGCTTCAGACATAGGATCTAAGACTAACGGACCTGATTTAGGCTCTGGCGCTTCTAACTGGTCGAATTCTTCTGCTAATTCTTCAATTGTGGGAGGTTCTTGAGCAGCAGCACCATAACTTTCTAATTTTGAATCAATGTCTAAACTTCCAATAGGTCGTAAAATAATTGGAATCCTTGAAGGGTCTGGAGTTGGGCCCATATTACTAACATTTTCATCCTCCGATATCAAAGATTCGTTTACCTCTTCAGGTACTTCTGAATTAACTCCAAATTTTAATGGTTGTAACCAACCTTTCTCGGTTAAACTAAGTTCAGATACTAGGTCCTTAACCCAAACTGAATCTCCTTCAATAACAATCTCAATATCATCTTCAGTCTCTTGATATACATATCTTACAGGTCCGTATATCTCTGGCTGCATATACACGGATTTTTAATCCATTATTTATATTTAGCATACTAATTATTTTGCTAAATTTCTTAAAACAGTATGTAAAATTCCACCATTCATATAATATTCAACTTCCACTGGAGTATCTAACCTAACTTGTGCTTGAAAGTTTATATTATTCCCATCTTCATTTGTTGCAACAACATCAATCATCTGCAAGGGTTTAACATCTTCATTGATTGGAATGGAAAAATATTCTGTTCCATCTAACCCTAAAGATTCTGCATCTTCCCCAGATTTAAAACATAAAGGTAATACCCCCATTCCAACCAAATTAGAACGATGGATTCTCTCAAATGACGTGGAAATTACAGCCTTTACTCCGAGTAATAACGTACCCTTTGCGGCCCAATCTCTACTACTTCCAGTACCATATTGACTTCCTGCTATCACAATTAAAGGGATTTCTTCAGATTGATACTTCATAGATGCATCATAAATATCCATAACTTCATTCGTTGGTAAATAAGTTGTATATCCTCCTTCCGTACTTGGCGCTAAATGATTTCTTATTCTTACATTTGCAAAAGTTCCTCTCATCATTACTTCATGATTTCCTC
>DAGQ01000020.1:2704-3543 GCA_002498205.1 Euryarchaeota archaeon UBA596 | reverse complement strand
TTTACCGCCATTGGGAGATTTACCTGAATTACCTCCTTTAGAGACTGAGATTTCTTGTACTGAATGTGAAGCAAAATTCATGTCTAGAGACTTAAATAAAAAAGTTGTAGTTTGTCCGATTTGTTCTCATAAGATTTATTTGATTTGATTAATATGCAAGCAATTATATTGGCAGGAGGCAGAGGTAAAAGGTTAGGTGGCTTAACCGATTCTAGAAGCAAGGTTATGCTTCCAGTGGCAGGAAAACCTATGCTTGAATGGTTATTAAATCAACTAGAACAGACAAAAATAAAAGATGTAGTAATTGTATATTATTATGCAGGAGAGAGAATATTAACACATTTTGGTTCAGGTAGAAAATTCGATTTAAACCTCACATTTTCTAAACAGGAAAGTGATAGGGGGACAGTGGGTTCATTAATCTCAGGACATTCATGTATCGAAAATGATGATAGAGTATTGGTATTGAATGGAGATAATATCGTAGATTCAAAATCTATTAATTCTTTATTGAAGGTCAAAGGAAATGGTTTAATTGTTAGTGAGCATAATACACCTCATAATTTTGGTGTTGTAGAATTAAGAGGTAGTGTTGTAAAGAGTATTACAGAAAAACCTGATAAAAATCAGATAAGAAGTAGGATTGTTTCAACAGGTGTTTGGCTATTAAATAAAGATGTATTTGAAAAAATCAAATTAGATTTCGAAGAAGGACAAACCGAATTATCAACCTCAATTTCTAAACAAATCAAAGAAGGTTTGAAAATAGAAACCGTTAGAACAAATAATTGGCATGATGTTGACCATCCTTGGGACTTAAATACATTAAATCGTTATTT
>DAGQ01000020.1:0-2339 GCA_002498205.1 Euryarchaeota archaeon UBA596 | reverse complement strand
AAAAGATGCCGAAATAGCAGATTTTTCAACAATTGAAGGAGATGTACATATCGGAAAAGGAACAATAATACATACAGGTTGTGTAATCCAAGGACCCGTTCATATCGGAGATGATTGTGAGATTGGTCCACTAGCAGTAATAACTGGTTCAACTTCAATTTCTTCTGGCTGTAGGATTGGCCCATATACAAGAATTAGATCCTCATTGATAATGCGAGATGTTCAAATTGATTCAAATTGTTCAATTCATCATTCAATTATCGGACCTGCAACTTCGTTAAAATCAAATGTAGAGATAGATGCATCTACTGTAGATAAAATTGTTAGAAACACACATTACCATATTCGCCGCCTCGGGCTAGTAACAGGAGAGGCTTGTATGCTCGAACAAGGAGTCGTCTGTGCACCAGGAACAATGTTAGGATCTCAAGTATACGTAAGTAGAAGAATAAATTTAGAAGGAGAACATGATACAGGTTCTAAAGTAATTGGAGGGACATAATTATGTGCGGAATATTTGGAGTTACTGGTGATTCTAGTACAACAGAATTACTCATAAGAGGACTTAAAAGAATGGAATATAGGGGTTATGACTCCTCAGGTATTTGTTTAGTAAATGGTAAAGAATTAATACGTAAAAGAGCAGTAGGGCCTTTATCTAATTTAGAACCCCTTGTTGAA
Source organism: Euryarchaeota archaeon UBA596 (assembly GCA_002498205.1). Classification (GTDB taxonomy): domain Archaea; phylum Thermoplasmatota; class Poseidoniia; order Poseidoniales; family Poseidoniaceae; genus MGIIa-I. Next base: position 1,658 of record DAGQ01000020.1, on the reverse strand, counting down.
GATTTACCAGAGTCTGAATGTGGAATTGCCCATACTAGATGGGCTACACATGGAGCACCTACTAAGGAAAATGCACACCCTCATTTTTCTACAGATTCAAAAATTGCAGTTGTACATAATGGAATTATTGAAAATGAAGTTGAATTAAAGAAAAAAATAAAATCGCTTGATGAGGGAATTAAATTTGAGTCTGAGACTGATTCAGAACTTGTAGCCCACTTATTGTCAATTGAATTTAAAAATTCTGATCTAGATATTAAAATAGCAAAAGAAGAAGACATACTTTCTTGTTGGAAGTCTGTTTTAGATAAATTAGAGGGGTCTTTTGCACTTGCAGTAGTAATTAATGGCCGTAAAGATTTTATTTTATTTGCAAGAAAATTCGCACCTCTAATTATTTCACACGATGGGGAAAGAGGAATATTAGCAAGCGATGTATCCTGTGTAGTAGGTTTGACAGAAAATGTATTTTATCTTAATGAAGGAGATTGGGGGATGTTAACAAATTCAGAAGCTCAAATTTTTAATGTAGATGGAGATTTAGTTGAGGCAGAACCCAAGAAATTAGAATGGGAATTAGGTGAAGCAGAATTAGGTGGTTACCCTACATTTATGTTGAAGGAAATTTATGAACAACCACGGGTTGTTAGAGATTGTTTAAGGGGGAGATTATCTAGAGATAAAATCAAAGGCTTTTCAATTCCTTTTAATCCACGTTTACTGAGAATTGTTGGATGTGGAACTGCATATAATGCGGGATTATTAGCAAGATATTATATTGAACAACTATCAAAAATACCTGTAATTTTAGACCATGCTCACGAATTTAGATATGGTGCACCTTCAGGACCAAAATCACTGGTAATTGGAATAAGTCAGTCTGGAGAAACAGCTGATACTTTAGCCGCAATAGAGGCTGCCCAAGAGAGAGGATACCCTACTTTAGGAATTGTAAATGTGGAAAGTAGTACAATAGCCAGAAATGTAGACTCATTACTTGGAATTAGGGCAGGACCTGAAATTGGAGTAGCTTCAACCAAGGCATTTACAGGACAAGTTCTAGGTGGATTATTGGTGGCAATGAAATTAGGACAGCTAAGTAAAACATTCCATCGAGAGGATTTAAGTTATTTCGATAGGCATGCAAGAATGTTGCCAACATCTATGGAAAGAATGTTAAATGATCAGAATATTAAAACAAAATTATGGGAAGCACAACAATACTTTGTTGGTAAAAATCATGCATTTTTCCTTGGAAGAAATACATCATATCCAATTGCTTTGGAAGGTGCTTTGAAATTGAAAGAGATTTCTTATATTCATGCTGAAGGATATGCTGGTGGAGAATTAAAACATGGGCCATTAGCCTTAGTTGAAGAGGGTACACCAATTGTTGTGATTGCCTCAGAAGGATCAAGTCATAAAAAATTGTTGGGGAATGCTAGAGAAGTAGCATCTAGAGGTGCTAAAGTGATTTTTATTACTCACCAAGAAGATGAATTAGCAGAATCTCATGCAGATTTAGTAATTAAAGTTCCGAGGACACATGATTTATTACAACCATTACTTTACAATATTATCTGCCAATTACTTTCACTTAATATTGCTGAAGAACGTGGATGTAATGTCGATAGGCCAAGAAATTTAGCTAAATCTGT
>DAGQ01000078.1:834-4783 GCA_002498205.1 Euryarchaeota archaeon UBA596 | reverse complement strand
GTAGGGGGTGTTGCTAAAACACTTTTTAGTTATGCAAAAGAAAAAAATGCTTCAATTGTAGTTCTAATTGATAGTGATGGACAACACGATCCTAATGACCTACCCAGAATGATTGCACCCCTAACTGAAAATAAAGCCGATTTAGTAATTGGCTCAAGATTTGTTAGTGGAGGGAAAAGTAAGGATATGCCCACATATAGGAAATTTGGCTTAAAATTAATCAACTCGGTAAGTAAATTACATTCAAAACAACACATCAGAGATACTCAATCAGGCTATAGGGCTTTCAATAAAACTGCTATTAATGCCGTACGTTTTGAAAATGAAGGGATGAAATCATCTCTAGAGATTTTAGAATCAATTTCAGATAAAGGACTAAGAATTCTTGAAGTCCCAACAACCATCAGATATGATTTGAAAAATACATCTAGTTTACATCCAATACCTCATGGAATTTCGGTCTTTAGTTATGCATTATCAACACTATCTCAAAAAAAACCATTCCTGGTATTTGGATTACCAGGATTAACCATGGTAATTATAGGAGCATTATTTGGCTTAAGAACCATAAACCATGTTTCTGAATGGACTGGAGTCACAGTAGGGCCTGGCGTCACTTTCGTATGGATTGGAGCTCTTGGAATTCCCCTACTAGTTTCAGGGATTGTTTTACAATATGCGCGTAAAGTACTCAAAGATTCAATTCAATAATAATTTAAAATTCCAAGGGTTTAATTCATGGTATTAACCCTACTCGGAGGGACTGTGACAAGTGACGATAGTTCTGACAGCATTTATAAAAAAGCCATGAACTATGGTTCAGATAAAATCAATACTGCGAATAAAAATATTGATCAGTTAATTGGAAAAGTAGGGGAAAAAGTAACTCATAACCTCGATAATACATACAAAACAGTTCTTGCAGCTCCGGTGGTAACACTTGCATTTATGATACTAATTACAGGATGGTTTGCTTATTCAGCAAAAGATTTTGAGGAGCAAATTGTAGGTGATGTTGAAATATATCTCCCAGAAGGTGCTGAATCAACTGATCTTTTATTAGAAGTCAGAGAGCAATGGTCTACAGATATTTCACTAATTTATATTCAAACAACTAACGCTAAATATGAAAATGAAGGTTTAAATGTAACTGATGAAAGTATTTTGAAAGAGATTAGTTGGGTTGAAGGTGATGATGAAAACATAGGAGAAAGTTCTACAAGAAGAGGCCTAGATTACAAAAAAGATGATCGAGGGAAAGAAGATGGTATAGTATGGGTTCTGTCAATTTCACAAATAATAAAAGAAGCAAACAGTAGTGATGGTAGATTTGTCAAATCTCTTTGTGAACATGGATTAGAAGAAAGAGTACCACTATCAACACCATGTTCACAAACTGATCAAGTTCCATGGGGAAGTTATAGTATTCCAGATCAAGATCGTATCGATGAGTTAGTTTCTAGATTAGAAGGTTCATTATCAGGGATGGTATACGACTCAAATGATGACGGAATTTGGGATACAACATTTATTTTAATTGGATTAAGGCATGATCTTGCAAACGCCGATCATAAGGATTTCTCAGAGATACACATACATACACAAAACATTCTCGATAATCGTAGTTCAGTTGGTTTTTCTTCTCAAACTACTATGATACTTACAGGCCTTACAAAAGTATTAGAAGATATTTCAGACGAAGTTTATGACGATTTGACAAAAATTATGCCTTGGAGTCTAGTATTTGTTGTAGGAATTGTTACTTTACTGCATAGAAGTTGGAAAATTGTACTTATTTCTGGAATTCCAATAGTAATGGCTCTAGCAGTCACGATAGGTTCTACAGTAGTATTTGATGTGATGCTAACCCCGATGATAATTTCTGCTGGTCCAATCCTCGTAGGATTAGGTGTTGATTATGCACTACACATAATCAATCGTATAGAGGAATCAAAAAGAAGAATTTTAGACGAAATTCAAGAAAGAAATTACAAAGCAAGACAAATTGGAAAATCAGAAGAATTCCTTCCCGATAGTTGGGATTCTGACTTATTTAGAGAAGCTGTAATGGAAACAATGGGAACAACAGGCAAAGCCGTTCTTTTATCTGCAATTACTACAATGATTGGTTTTGGAGTTCTTACAATTAGCGGCATTGTTCCAATTGTACCTATGAGGACAGTAGGAATTACTCTGGTATTAGGGATTCTGTGCACTCTTATATTTTCAGGTATTTTAGTGCCAGTTCTTGCTTGGTTACTAAGATTCAATAAAAGAGCCAATCCGACATCATGGAAGAATATTGGTAAAATTCCAGTAAAATATTTTTACGTAATCCTAATAATTACGGCTTTATTTTCTGGATGGGGGTTAATGTATATGCAAGAAGAATTAGGTAAGCCCATTGCTGGTTCTTCGGAAGCACCAGAGGGCATTGAATCTCTTGATACATTAGCAAACTATTCTGTGGAGTTTCAATCAGGTCAAACAAGTATGTTCATTTTTTCTGCTGAAGATAGAAGTTCATTTAATGGAACCACACAAATTAGAGATCTTCCCGTACTTGATACGATTAATTTAGTTGAAAATAGAGTTTCCAATGTTGATAATACTACCACAACAAGCTTAATCACATTTCTAAAAAGCATTTATGTAACCATTGGCCTAGATGGAAATAATGTCTACACAGATAGTTTATGGGGAATTTTACACAGCGAATGTTGGGAATGGGATGGTGACAGCAATATTGAACTTTCAGAGATTCCATTATGCGCTTCATTATTTGCCATGGAGCAACTAGATCCTGGTTCAAGAGCAGAATTAAGAGGAGACCTTGTAGATGTTTCATTAGATACATTAAGCGAAGAAGTTAGATCAATGTTGATGAATGAAAATGAAACTAAAACACTAGTATATGTTGAACAACCATATATGAACCTCATTAAAGCAGGAGGATTGAGAGATCAAATTGATTTAATTTTGGCTGAAGAATCAATATTACTTGATACAAGTACAAGTAAATTAACGGGAGGATTACCTGTTTCTTTGGACATAAACAAAGGAATTCACGATACACAAGCACTTACTACTATTGTCACATTATTTGTATTAACTGGATTTTTAGTTATTGTTTTTAGAAATTTTAGAATCGGAGTCACTACAATGATTCCTGTGGCTATTGTAATTTTATGGCAACCTTTGCTAATGAGGGGAGGAGATGTAAATGTGAATGTATTTACAGCAATGGTTGGAAGTATTGTTTTTGGAATTGGTGTTGATGATTGTATTCATATGATTGAGAGGATTAGAGAAGAGGGCGAAACACCAGTCGGTTTAGCACGTTCTATAGAATCTACAGGCCAAACTATTTTTGAAACTAGTGCAACTACAATGGCTGGAATAGCTGCAGGATTCCTAGTTGCTTTCCCAGGATTAGAAAATTTCTTTATGCTAATGTTTCTATTAATTGGTTTTGCATTCTTAACTTCTGTATTTTTATTACCTGCAATAATAACTGCTTGGTATGAAACTAAATCAAGAATATCTGGCAATGGAACTTGGATTAAATTCGAAGGTGATGCAGTAATAGACACATCTGAAGATCTTGTAAAAGATGCTGTTTTACTAAATGATTAATCAACAAATAAATATCAAATTACCGAGAAGTTCAAAAAGTAATACTATTTTCGAAATTTGAGGGAGTGGAAGGACCGCTGACAGGGTTAGACCCTGAGGAAAGTCCCCTCTCCATAGTGCAGGTGTCCGAAAGAATTCGGTGGACAGAAATGGCCAGGTCAATGAAGAAGAAACGAACAAAATCAGGTGTGTACAATGAATCGGAAACGACGAGGTTGCTTGAATTTTGATGGAACGATCAACCACACTGGAGCAAATCCAAATCGTCTCATTGATGTTGCACGTTAGAGACAGGTAGGATGCTAAGTTGAAT
>DAGQ01000078.1:0-717 GCA_002498205.1 Euryarchaeota archaeon UBA596 | reverse complement strand
GGAAAGTCCCCTCTCCATAGTGCAAGATGACCAGAGATGGAGTCAGGAATGGCTGGCAATATATTAGAAACGAACAATATTGGGTGTTAACGATGAATCTGAAAAGAGGAGGTTGCTCAACAATTGCTGAAACGAATATCCTCATCGGAGCAAGTCCAAACAATCCCTTCGAGGTTGCACGCTTAGGGAAGGGTAGGATGCATAGTTGAATGCGNNAACAGAAAGGGGCTTACTCCCTGCTCCCCCCCTCTCATTCTAGAACGGCGTCAATGCTTGACATTTCTTCGGATGACAACACCGGATCATCACCAAAATCAATCCAAGAATCCTTTCGACGAAATTTTTGTCGAATGACATGTTCTGCAGTAATTGTTGCAGGCAATAAAAACACACTCGTCAGGAAAGCAAAAGCAATCAATGCCATCATCAACAAGAAAAAGTTTTCCAGACCAGGGAATGCGAGGAAAAGCCCAGCACATAGCCCAGAAACCGTTGTAATCGTTGTTTCAAAGATTGTTTGTCCTGTTTCACTGATTGCCTTTGAAATCCCTACTGGTGTTTCTTTTTCTTCTTGAATTCTATGCATAACATGTATGGCATCATCAACTCCAATGCCAAATACAATCGTGCCGATCATAGCAGTGAATATATTCACATTTACATCTCCTGACCTCATGAGTAAAGGTTGCCACAAGATGACGACAGAAACAGGAATCA
>DAGQ01000049.1:5850-15900 GCA_002498205.1 Euryarchaeota archaeon UBA596 | reverse complement strand
ACAGGCATATCTGCACCACCAATTGGTAAAACGAATAAGATTCCAAGTATACATGAAACTCCAACAATACCATAAATTAATCCTAAATTCCCTGGATCATTCAAACTCATAATAATCATGACCAATCCTGCTAAAAACAATCCAGATTTGACATAATTTAACCAACCAGGCCCCCATGTTGGAAATCTAACCCATTTTTTAGTAAATGGAATTGTAAACCCTCCTTTGAGTTTAAACATTGCAACTAAACTTCCAGTCAAAGTCATCCAACCAACAAGTGCAGAAGCACCGATTGCAAGTACCGGGATTAAATGATAAACTTGAAAAATAGGGTCTGCAATGACGTAAGTTTCTGAAGTATAGACCTTTAAGGCTTCAGACAGAGCAACTAATGCTGATGCTGCACCTCCAAAACCGTTGAATAAAGCCACTAATTCAGGCATTCCAGTCATTTCCACTGTTGTAGCCATCCAATAACCGATTGCTGCCCCAAGACCTAGACCGAGTAAAATCCACATCCATCCTTCGATCCCATTTTCTGACAATTGCATTTTTAATACCGTAACAAGTACAGCAACAAACATACCTAAAGCACCATACATATTTCCTTTAGGGGCTGTTTTTGGCGAACCTAACATCTTAATTCCAAAAATGAATAATGTAGCAGAAATGAGATAACCAATATCCAATAAGGAAGAAACTTCAACCATTAATTACCACCTCTTCTTTTACCACGAATCATTTGTAACATTCGATTTGTAACTAAAAATCCACCCACAACATTTATTGTGGCAAGAACTATTGCTAAAAATGCTAAAATGGTAGCAGTATTCGCTTCCCCACTATTTGCAGCCAGTAGAGCACCAACAATACTAATTCCAGAAATTGCATTTGCACCTGACATCAAAGGTGTGTGTAATGTAGGAGGCACTTTGGAAATTAATTCAAAACCTAGAAAAATAGCCAAAGCAAATACAGTTAATGATAATATGAATCCTTCTAAAGTCATAAATATTCCAATTACATCACTCATTCTTCTTCACCCTCATAAATTAAATTTTGTAACCTTGAATGGTTAGCATGAATTTTCCCATCTTCAGATATTAAGATTCCTCCAAATCCTGCTCCAATTCCACCTTCGTCACCTGTTAAAACTTGTTCGGCTTGATTGATTTTTAGTGCTCCCTCATCAACTAGAACTGAAACAAAATTAGTAACATTATTTGAATAAAGCATTGAAGCAGTATTAGGAACTGTCCTACAAAGTATTGGTGTTCCGTAAAATGTAACCCCATCTTTAACAACTTCATTATTTATGTCTGAATGATTAGTATTTCCGCCAGTATCTAAATTCATATCAACAACTACTGATCCTTCTTTCATAATTTTATGTAAATTGTCATTTCTTTCATCACTAAAAAATAATTTTGGAGCATCTCTACCAAAAATCCTAGCAGTAGTTACAAGTGCATCAGCATCACTCAAAACTTTTTCCAGAGCTACATCAAATGCTTCCATTAATTCTGGATTATCGAATAACGAATTTGCATGACCGCTAGATGTTTCAGCATCAACCCAACCAGGAACGTCAATAAACCTACCACCAAGACTTTCACAATCAGTCTTTGCGGCTAGCCTTACATCTACAGCATAAACAATAGCACCTAATCTTTTAGCAGTGGCAATAGCTTGTAGACCCGCCACAGCAGCACCTTGAATTACAAACTTAGCAGGTCTTATTGTTCCTGCTGCTGTGGTCATCATTGGCATTAACTTAGGCATATTGAAAGCTGCTTTCAAAGCAGCACAATATCCTGAAAGATTATCTTGTGAGGAATTAACATCCATTGATTGACCCTTAGATAAACGCCGAGGTATAACTTCCATAGATAACAAAGTTATTCCAGATTCTATAATCTGTTTTGTTTTTTCTAAATCTCTAAAGGGGTCTGCAATGCATGCCAACATTGCTCCTGATTTCATCTTCGTAAAGTCAGGAACTCCAATACTTGTAACTAAATCCGAACCTAGCACCTCATCTGAATTTGATATTGATGCTCCTTTCGATTCATACTCTGAATTTGGATAACCTGATTTCCTACCTGCACCATCTTCTACAATCACTTCAAATCCCATCTTAAGCAACTTTGGAATTGAATTTGGCACTATAGAAACCCTCGTTTCAAAATCCGATTCTAAAACTACACCTAGTCTCATTGAACACCCGAGTTAAAAGGGGTTATTGAAACTAACTTGATTAAAAATTTAAACTTACAACGGTCAAGATTATCTCCCACCATATTTTCGGAGATTCGGTGGAACACACTATGAGTCGAGGAAGAAGAAAAATTGCTGTGATTGGAGCAGGTAATGTAGGAGCAACATGTGCTTTTGTTTTAGCACAAAAAAAGTTAGGAGATATAGTAATGCTTGATATTTATGAAGGGTTTGCTAAAGGTAAGGCACTAGACATGAGTCAAGATGGTCAAGTTTTGAATTACGATGGAAATATTACGGGTACTGCAAATTATGAAGATATTGCTGATTCAGATGTTGTTGTCGTTACAAGTGGTTTTCCAAGGCAACCTGGGATGAGTAGAGAAGATTTGATCGGAAAAAACGCTGAAATCATTAAACAAGTTGGAGAGGGGATTAAGCAGTATGCACCTAATTCAATCGTAATAATGGTTACGAATCCCTTAGATTTGATGACATACCACATGTGGAAAGTTACTGGCTTCCCCAAGGAACGGATAATAGGACAAGCAGGAGTATTAGATAGTGCAAGAATGACTCATTTTGTCGCAAAAGAAGTTGGATGTAATGAAGAAGATGTTCAAGCCATGGTATTAGGTGGACATGGAGATACAATGGTTCCATTACCTCGATATACTACTTGTGGAGGTATTCCAATAACTCAATTACTTGATGAAGAAACAATAGATGCCATTAGTAAAAGAACTGCTGGTGGAGGCGGAGAAATAGTAAAATTATTAGAACGTGGTTCGGCATTTTATGCACCAGGTTCTGCTGCAGCAATTATGGCTGAATCTGTGTTAAATGATAGGAAAAGACTTATCCCAGCATCAGCATATTTAGATGGAGAGTATGGTCTAAAGGATATATTCATTGGAGTTCCCATTATTCTTGGAGCAAATGGTACTGAAAAAATAATTCAGTTAGAACTAACGGAAGAGGAATTATCTAGCCTTCAAGGTTCTGCAAATTTCTATAAAAGTCAATTAACTGATATTCTTGGATATTAATTAAGTCTTAAGCGTTGCATTCATGACCTTGAACTTTTTCCAGAGATTATGGCCCTGGGAACATTCATCCATCTTGAGCACGATGGCAAGCTGCTTTTAGTCGATTCTAATGGGAATGGACCTCAAATACCAATCAAAGGTAGAAACAGTTCGAAAGAGGGAAAAGGATGGATTTTTCGATTACCTACTGAATCTGAAGTTGATTCCATGGGAATAAAATGGAGCATGAAAGGAAGATATAATCTAGAGATTGGAGAATCTAGTACTATTGTTATAATGGGCCAACCAGAAATTCCATGGCCTGAAAATTGGGCTTGGAAGGATGATGTAATTTCAGATTCCTGTATTCACCCAGCAGCAAGAGAATCCGTATATCGTTCAATTCATAGACTAGTATCAAAAGTAGTAATTAGGGATCAAAATAAAAATATATTATTGGCGAAAGTAAAAAGGGGCCATTTTACAGGCTGTTGGACACTTCCTGGCGGATATCTTGATCATAATGAAGAACCTAAAATAGGTGCGGTTAGAGAAACTATGGAAGAATTAGGAATAACTATTGAAATTGATAATTCTAACACTTCTATCGTGTCGCAAAAAATTTTCAATGAAGCAGGCATTTCATTCGTTTCGTTTACTTATCTCGTTGAAGTTAATTCAAATGAGTTAGAATTTAATTTGAAAATAGATGAAATTGAAGAAATTAGGTGGTTTAAAAGAAATGAAGCCATTAGTTCTGCTAGTTCATGGTTTGATTTGGAAGCGATTAAAAAATTAACTGAGTAAATTCTTGAGAATTTTTTCCTCTTCATCATCAATTTTACCATCACTAACAGCTTCAAAAATTTTCTCAACTTGCTCTGGAGATAATCCTGCCAATTCTGCTGCTTTCTTGATTAAATTTGCTTCATCTTCATCAACATGTCCGTCTGCAATTGCATGTTGAATAGCAACTCTTGTAGCATATTGACCAATTTCTGTAGATTCTAATCCTAACTTAAGCGCAACTTTGATTAAATCTTCAATATCGTTTGAAGTAAGTATATTTTCAGACCTTGCTTCTTCCCATTTACCAAGAACTAATGTTTTTGCTGCAGATAATGCGCTTGGGATTCCCTCCGAATTAGAGCCACCTCCTTGGGCGAAAGTAGGCCTTCCACCACCTCCACCATCAATATATTTTGAAATACCCTGTAAAATGATTGAGGCATTATATCTTTCAGAAGCGATACTATTCTCTGTAATTGAGACTAATAATTTACCACCCTTATCTCTACTTCCAATTATTGCTAATGTCGGTTTTTTAGGGTCAAGAGTTAATTCACCAACCATTTTTGTCATTTGCTTAATATCACTTTCAACTTCCATAATAATTATCCGAACTCCATCAACCTCACTTGAATCGTCTCCATCTACCCCAGAAGTTCTAAGCCTGATTATTTCGGCTTCTAATTGTTCAATCTTTTTCCTTTGTGATTTCCATTCTTCAAAAAATCTACCAGATGTTTTAGGCAAATCTTTTTCTGAAACACCAAAAGTAGACGCTGAATCTCGAATTAGTTGATCTTGTCTTCTTCCATAACCTAATGCTGCATTCCCAGCTACAATTTGTAATCTTTCTACTCCATCCTGCACTAATGTTGACCTGACAACTCTAATTTGGCCAATTTTACCTGGAATATCGTGATGTGTCCCTCCACATGCTTGTGTATCATGAGTTCCAATTTCCAAGATTCTAATGTTTTTTGATTTTGGCGCCCCTCCTTGATATAAATCAAAACCATAAATCAAATCTGCATCCTTTCTATCCAATTCTGATTTTGTGGTATAATCTACATCTTGTAATACTTCATTTGCTAAAGATTCAATCTGATCTAAAGTGTCTCTAGTCAATCTGTTATAATGAGTAATATCTAATCTTCCGTATTCCTCTGAAACATTGGAACCTGCTTGATATACGTGAGGTCCAAGTATTTTTCTAGCCGCTCCACCTACAATATGAACACTAGTATGATGATCCATTAGTTGTTTTCTTCTATCATAGTCTACCACTCCGTGAATCACCGTTCCAACTTTAATTATTGAATCACAAAAGTGTATTACATAAGTTCCTTGTTTCTGACAATCCAACACTTTAGAAGTTCCATTAGGGTGTATTATCTCTCCAAAGTCAGGTTCTTGTCCCCCACCCTCTGGATAAAATGCTGTTTTATCTAATAAAATTGCATGTGTTATTTTATCATCATCATGTTGTATCTCTTCACATAATATTACTTTAGCATTAAATTCAAACTGGAAAGAATTTTGATAATATAATAATTCAGTTTCATCGACACTATGATTAATTTCTAGAAACTCTTTAATTTTAACTTTGGAAGCAACTTTAACTGATTCTGCATGCCTTTCAGCCATTTCAGCATTAAATCCTAAACGTAATTTTATATTTCCTCGAGAGAGGTTATTTGCAATTTGGACTGCCATCCCTGGAGGGATACCATGGCTATCATTTAATTGAAAATAAAAATCATCTGGTAGTTCTGTTATGTCTTTAGAATGTTTCTTTAATTCATTAGAAACAATATTTTTACCTCTCCGTAATGTTTCTGAATACCTCTCTTCCTCGACTGATAAAATTTCTAAGATTCCATTTTTTGTCTGTTTTGATTTGCTTAAATCGAAATTAACTTCCAAATGATATTCTGCTAACTCAGGAAGTGTTTTTTGTATTCCTAAGTCATCCCTCATCCTCATTACTCTTCTAGACATCATTCTTGCAAGATAGCCTTCTTTTGCATTAGATGGCACTAAACCATCACCCAACATATTACATAATGCGTGTAAATGGTCTGGGATAGCATAAATTTTAGATAATGTATTCATCAATTCTTTTACTTGCTCACTTTCAACAGTAATATTTCTTTCAGATAAACGTTCTATTAATTTTGAAAAAATTTCATTTTCATCAGAACCAATCTCAATATTCATTATTCCAGAAACCTTAGACAATTCACCCAATAAATTATCTAAATCATCAATTTGAATATCTTCAATTTTCTGCTCAAATTCGCATAAATCTTTCAACCAAATTATAGATTCTGGATAAATAGCTTCGTAAATAGTAGGTGTTCCTGCAGCAGCCCAACAAAATCTCTCTAAACCATATCCTGTATCTACAATTTGTAAATCCATCTCTGAATATTTAATCCCTTTAATTTCATATTGCCCTTCTTCATCTTCCTCTAAATTCATAAAAACAAGAGTTGCCAACTCCAATCCACCTACAATTACCTCTACTGCTGGACCTGCATTTCCTCCACCAGACCAAGGGTTTTCCACATAAGTAATCTCAAATGCATCTATTCCTAATTCTTCTGTAAATAATTCATGACATAATTCAACACATCTATTCATCCAATAATATTCTATTCCTTCTTTTGGCTTGTTAAAAACATGATGAGCCATCATCTCAAATGTTGTTAAATGACGCCCTGAGTGACCTACTGCATCTACATCCGTCAATCTAATGCAAGGCTGAGAAATAGTCAAAGGGTTTGCAGGAGGGTCCACTAAACCACTTGTAACATGAGGTTGAAAATCTGCAATTGATGCAATTGTTAAATGAATATCATCACGCCATCTTGCTAAAATAGGATAATGATTAATTTTAGCATGATCCCTTAACTGAAAAAATCTTAAAAAACGGTCTCGCATCTTATTTTTTAATTCTATACCTCTTTCACTAAATCCTGAAATTAATGGTTTTCCAATAAATGTATATTCATCTAAATGAGTATCTCCACAAGTAGCTCTATTTGGGTCGCTCGACCAATACCAAAGAGATGTTTCAACACATTTTCTTCTTTCATACCCCTTTTCAATCAAATAAGGTATGTCAATAGGGGGCAAGGACATATATTCACCCTAATTCTCCTTTGATTTGTATTCAATTAATACTACTGTATCATCACCATCTGCTATTCCATCACCATCAGCATCCACAGAACTAAAAACGTGATTTCCAAAATCTGTACTAATGACTCCATTAGTTCCATTCATATAATCTTCTTTTGTTGGAAACACAGTCATTACAATTTCATGATCCTCATCGACTGTGTAATCTAATAATTGATTTTCATTAAATTCCTTATCCCATACTGTAAAAAAGTCTGAAACTTTGATTTTCATTGGATTTGAACTTGGTATCTCAACGTGTAATTTACCATCGCCACTGTGAGTATGTATTGCATACATGCATTCTTGAGTTACTCCAACATCTGTTGGAATATTTACCGCATTTCCATTTATTTCAATAAAAAGCCATGGATGATAATGATTTATTGAGTCTGAATGAGTTACACAAACATCTAATATTTTAGGAGAAGTATCTGTCTCTGGACCATAAATTCCGTAAGCAGTAATTGAAACTAAAGCAATTCCTGACAATAACAACAACCATTTCATCAATCCTCCGCCTGCTGCTGCGGCTGCATCTTCCCCGACCATATGAATGCCTGATTGTTTGTTACATTTAATATTCAGCGTTAAAAAATAGTCCACAAGACATTTGAATAGGTTACCGTAGGGGAAAATATGGATGACTATTCATGGCAAGAACATATTGAAAGAATTTCGCCTAATGTAGTCAGAATGAAAAAGCATGGTTCAATGAATGCAGATGCTAATCTAATAGCCGATGAAAATCATTGGAAGAAACATCAAGATGGCAGAGGGCCAGCACAATTACGAAACACTGCATGTTTACCAGGAATTGTTGGGGATGTATGGGCGATGGCCGATTGGCACTTCGGCTATGGATTTCCAATAGGTGGTGTAGCCGCTACTGATGTAGATAATGGAGGAGTAATTAGCCCTGGTGGTGTTGGTTTTGACATAAATTGCGGAGTAAGGCTTGTCACAACAAACCTAACACTAAAAGAGATTCCAAATATAAAATCATTAGGAAAAAATCTAGCTAAATTTATCCCTGCAGGTACAAGCGGAAAAGGAGGTTATGAACTAAATAAATCAAAATTATCACATTTAATCTCAGGTGGTGCAGAAGCAGCATACGAACTTGGCTGGGGTGATTTTGAAGACTTAATTTCAATTGAAAATAATGGCATATTTAATGTTGAAGAGCCTGAAATATCTGAAAGAGCAATAGAAAGAGGCATTAGACAACTAGGCACATTAGGTTCTGGAAATCATTTTTTAGAACTACAAACAGTAGATTCGGTTTTAGATCACAATAGTGCAAAAGGATTCGGACTATTACCTGATCAAATTGTTGCAATGATACATACAGGTTCCCGGGGATTAGGCCATCAAGTATGTTCCGATCATTTGAAAAGACTTGAAACAGGATATAAAAAAGAAGGAAACAATTGGAGACACAAAGAATGGGACATAGTCCTACCGGACAGACAATTAGCTGCTGCTCCAATCCACTCCAAAGAAGGTCAAGAATACATCCAAGCAATGCAAGCAGCAGGTAATTTTGCATTTGCAAATAGAAGTGCAGTTACACAAAGATTTAGAGACATCCTCCATAATGAATTAGGATCAGATGTAGAAGTAAATGTTCTTTATGATGTCTCTCACAATATTGCTAAATTTGAGACTCACAAAATCCATGGTAAAAATTGTAATTGTTGCGTTCATAGGAAAGGAGCAACGAGGTCATTACCCAAAGGACATAAAGATCTTGATGCCAAATTCTCTCAATATGGTCAACCAGTACTTGTACCTGGAGATATGGGTACTGCTTCATGGGTTTTAGCAGGCCCTGAAAAGAGTAATGATGCATTTGATTCTTCATGTCATGGTGCAGGAAGAGCATTATCTAGAACTCAAGCTAGAAAGAAAATTAATTCTAAGGAACTGCTTGAGGAATTAAAAGAAAGAGGCATTCAAATTCATGCAAGAACTGAAAATGTTCTTTCAGAGGAAGCACCAGATGCTTACAAAGATGTAGATGAAATCATAAAAATGACTAATGGTGCAGGACTTGCAACTCCTGTTGCTAGACTAAAACCACTAATTGTCATTAAAGGATAATTGGATGAATAATTTAAGTCCGGAAATTGAATAAAAAATCATAAAACTTCCAAAATGTTCAAGAGCGTATTTTTTGAAACACCTCTAACTTGGTTAGTTCCAAGGTGGGATGCACATGAAAAAAAATAATGATAAATCAAATATTAACTTGGCGAAGGTCAAAGAACTTGAAGACGAATTACAACAACTGAAAACACTAGTAAATACACTGTTAACAGTGATTACTGAAGAAGCAGATGGAGTACAGAATGGATCTGCCCCTACAATTCCAGGACAAGCTAAACGCGGATTTAGCATGTGAACTCTATTATTCGTAGAATTCATCCTTCATTTGTTGCACAGACCATCCAGCTTCTAAATATTGTAACAACACATCTTCTCCCCAGGAGGGGAATGCTTCCATTGCCTCTGCAAGAGAGGGATGTGCAGAAGTATCTACAGGCTCATCAGATTCTTGTCTTCCATGACTTGTTGGAACCTCAGGTGCTTCTTTTTGAATCATTTCTTCTGCCTCATCAAAATAATCTTCTTCATCTCTACTTCTGAACATCATGAATCCTATTCCTCCAAGTACAGCAAATAGTAGAAAACCACCAAGTCCAAACCAAATCATCATCGAACCGCCTTCATCTCTTTCTCCTGATTCTACATTAATTACTGAACCACCAGTTCCAAGTACAGGGAAAGCATCACTTTCCATCCCATCAACAATTATTCTCAATTCTAA
>DAGQ01000049.1:910-5463 GCA_002498205.1 Euryarchaeota archaeon UBA596 | reverse complement strand
GTTAAAGAAACTGTATTTGAAGAAATTGTTGTCCAATTTCCAAAGTCATTCTTAAATTGTAAAGATACGTTTCCATCCCCTGCTTTATTACCAATATTTTTGGCAAGATAGCTAATGCTAATTGTTTCACCAACATATGGGTCTGATGGAAGAACATTAATCTCAGATATTTCTAATCTAAAGGATTGAACATCAACTTCTACATATCTAGGTTGAGATTCTGTACCTGTACCTATTGGCATATTTCCTGCAAGGTCTTGAACCTCTACCCAAACTTTAAGGCCATCACCAATATTTAATCTAAAACAATCATTAGGAGTCATATCAATTGCTTCTTGATAAGTCCAAGAGGTTGAACCGATAGATCCTCCAGATGTTTGCTTAACTTCAGCATTATCTCTACTACATACAATTTCAGGTCCACCGAAACCATCAGTAAATGCCCAATAAATATTCAAAGGACCATCTGCAATGCCTCCGTCATCATTTAGGATTACTGTGACCAAAACAGCAGATAATTCATCAGATTTGAGGTCTTTGAAAGTATTTGCACCAAAAGAAATTGTTGGAGCATCGCTATCTACAATTATCATTGAATTAATTTCTGAAACATCAGTACCTAATTCTGGAATTCCTGTAATACTCATTTGTATTGGTAACCTCGGATCACTAAGTGCTCTTGTCGGCAATGTTACAATGATTTCAAAAGTACCTTCTTCATCAGCAACTATTGAATCTCCATGTACTTCCTCTGTACCATAATTAAAGTCTAAATTCACCAATAAACCTTGAGGAATTGTCTTAATTGGTTCTTGAGCATTTGCGAACTTAACAACGCCAGTAACAGAAACTTCATCACCTTCAGCAACATATAATAATTCAGGTGACCCTGCAGTCATTGGAGGAGATAAATCACTCATATTAACAATTTCAACCATTAATTCATTGTCTAAACTCCACCTATTAGTTCCAATATTTGTTAGTACCAAGTCATATGTACCTGGGTTCGTAACTGGATCTGTATCTTCTAGAACAATAGAGGGTAAATTCCATCCGCCTTTTGCGACTTCAGGGAAATTCCAATCAAGTGAGAAGTAGAAATTCAAGTTATATAGCGAACCTTGGAATGGAGTCACTTCAACATCATGAATCACTAAGAAACTACCTTCTGGTGTTGAAAAATCATCTGTAACAGGATTGTAGGTCATAACACCTAATGTTTCCTCAGTTTCTCCTAAAAGATATACGGTAATGTAATCAACAGTTCCAATTCCATTCGGTTCATCGATTCTCATAGACAATGTATGATTTTGACCAACCATCAAATATTCACTCTCAGTGTCAAGATAAATGAAATCTTGAAGAATTTGAGTAGGTTCATTAATTGCAGTATATATTGTTGCATAATCTGTTTCAAAACCTGGACTACCTCCATTTCTTAATTCATTACCTGCGAAATCAATTGCAGTGAAATATACACTAACTCTATTATTCTCTTGATTAACTTCTAAGTTAATTGGTAAGAAATTCACTGTTTCTTCACCTGCAACACCCGAATTAAATATCATCATAGTAGTTGATGCATATTCCTGTGGGTCTGGAACCCCATTCTTCCCATTTACTGCGGGATCATATAAATCATGCATATCTTCAATCCAATAATGCATTGTTACTTCTGAACCTAGTGACTGATTATCTGCAACAGTAAAGAGTAAGGAAATTTCCTTAGCGGGATCCCACGTATATCCATCAGCATCGATATATTGACCAGACGTATAAATTTGTAAACGTTCTCCAGATGGAGCGTCATCATCAATCCTAAATTCAACTGTAGGTCTTTGTCTAGTTTCATCAGATCCGCCCTCAGCTCCATCTCCAGGTCCAACTCTATTAATTTCAGCAGATAACGGATAACGAATTACCACTCCAGCACCTTCATCGCCTCTTACAGGAGTCACAACAGTTCCAGACCATGCACCTGAATCTTGAGAAGTCATATTAACCAGAGTACCACTTAAATTAGCCACCACATTAAAAGCATCAATTTCTGGAACTCTATCTGTAGAATCTTCAAATGAAACATTACCATATACTGTCAATGTACTATTGTCGTCAACCCAAGAATCCTCAACTACGGCCCTCCCAAATTGATCAAATATCTCAAAATCAGTGACCATTAAATCATTTTCAACAGCATTGTATCCTGCACCACCTGAATCTACAGAATAAGGAGATATACCATACCCTTCTGCATCCATAGCCAATGAATTCCAAGTAATGATAGGCTCATCATCCCAATCCCATTGAACCAAGAAGCCCCAATCAATTACCCAATGATCATCAACAAGAGTTGCTGACGATTCAGCCGGTATTAATGAAAGGAATTGTGAACCAAGTACCTGTGTAAATGTGGGAGTCCCATCTAAATCTTGTACATCCACTTCAATAAATGCACCACTAGATGCTGTAGCCCTCAATCGTACTTTTTCAATTAAATTATTATCTTCCAAATGGTAATGTGAAGTTGTAACCGTTTGAATCGTTCCATCAGGATAAAATGTAGCTGGTGGAATAAATGGTTCATTTGTAATTAATAACTCATGATAAATAGATCCGTTTAGAGAAACTCCACCTCTATCTGCCAATAATGAAAGGTTATACCTCACATTACTCGCAGTTCCATTATCATTATTTGTTTGATGATATGGTTCAAAAATTGGTTCCAAACCTGAAATATTCTCAACCAAATCATAACCAATTGCCATAGAACCAACACTAATAGAAGCAGTTGAATCAGCACCTGAGAAATCCACACTCAAATCAATTTCGACATTCCAATAAGTTCTTCCATTTTCCACAATAGTTGGTGAGCCTGTCAACTGTCCATTAAGTGGCAAGTCAATTAATGCCTGGGAACCCATCGAATCATTTACTAACATGACAGTATTTGTTTGTCCTAGATAAGATGCAGAAATATTAGCATGATATAACTCAGATGTAGCTATAACGGGTAATATTGCAGATTCAACACTCGCGTTTTCAGGAATCAAAGTATTTATTGAAATAATTTCATTTTCTGAAAACTCAAGCTCCAATCCACGGTCTTCTGAATTTGAAACTGTAAACGCTCCATCTTCTGTAACACCATAAAATCTATTTTGCCATCCAAAATGACCATAATATGGATCTGCAGGGAATTCCCAATCAATATATCCATCACGTAAAATATCAATCTGAGGATTAAATGCAGGATCAGTATAAACTCCAATCAAATAAAACCAATTAAGATAACCTGAGGGATCTAGCCTAATATCTACTTGCACCCCAGGTTGAGGTGTATCGAACATTAGTTGTTGTCCTGGCATCAAACTACCCAAGATATTTCCTGAAATATCGCTAAGGAATACTGTTACATTAGCAACTCCTGACAATTGAAATGATTTCATTGGTCTAGATGAATACATAAATTCACTAGAAATGATGTGGGGTTGTCCATCGGTAACGGTCATATTTCCTAAATCGGAAATTGTTACTCCTGATTCTGGCATTTCCCATCCGTTATGATCTGCATAAAGTGTCTCATACGACCTTACTCCCCCAAAGAAGAGTTCAGTCAAAGTAGGAGTGAAATGAGGGTCATCAGTTCCAAAATTTAGTTGTAGTCTGATATTCGGATATAAATCTAAATCTAAACCAGCTAAAGAAAATGGTATAGTTAGATTTTCAAAACCAGGGACTACCTGCCCACCTGCATTTAATATTGAGCCCGTGACCCATGTTCCATTTGGCACTTCCATAGTAGCATCTACAAAACCAGCACCTAATTCATCCATAGCAAGCAATTCACTCTGCCACTTACCATCTAATTGGAAGTAATCTACCTCAATACCCAAATCATCAATGTACCAACCATCATAATTCCAGTATCTATCTGCGGCAAATTCAAATCTAAATTGAACTGTTGAACCATTATAATCCTCAAGAGAACCACGCATTTTCTCCCAACCCGGGTGAGTTACTCCAGTTCCTGTACAAGTGCCTCCGTTTTGTGGTTGACCATACCCCTGGCCAACAAAGGCATCATAACCAGCAAGTGGGTTTTGTGAAGATATACCGCCAATTGTACCGTCATACCAAGAATTATTGTAACCACCAAGTACAGTAGGATGGAAATGTGTAAAATTACTACCATTTACAGAAATAAATACAACTCCACCATCATAATTTGGTTCAGCACAGATCCAATGACTGAATGATAAATAACTTGTTGCATTATCTAAGAGCGTATATGTTGGTGTTGTCAAACGAGTATGTAATTGTGGAGCAGCCCACGCATAGGAACCTGCAAATTCGATTCCAAATCCATGTGTACCTGTTGGGAATGAAAGCGGACCAAAACCAGGATGTGGATTTGGAATTTCACCAAATTGCCATTCTGATGCTGCATAAAGATTTTCAGCTACAAAACCATTAGCACCTATTGCAGTAGGGTTTTCAAAACTTTCAGAGAAAGAGAAAGCACCTTGATTATTTACAACATGTTTCCAATCGTC
>DAGQ01000049.1:0-527 GCA_002498205.1 Euryarchaeota archaeon UBA596 | reverse complement strand
CCATTTACATTAGTTTGAAAATCATCCGAATAAAGGACAGTTCCTGTATTTGAATCAGAGACCTCAAGATTATCAAAGAACACACCACAATGTTCAGAATACTGTGGATATGAACAACCAAGTGAGGAATCTGTAGAAACTTTTACTCTAAACCATGTAGTAGAATCCCCAACATAACCAGCAGGGTAAGTATATTCTAGAGATTCAAAACCTTGTGTATCTCCAGTTGTTCCACTGGATGAAGTTCCAGGGATTGGATTTGAGGGAGAGCTGCCAATGGGAACTAAATCTTCCCAAGTAGTATTATCCTTGCTGACCTCAAAATACATGTTATCTCCATAAGGTGCTTGTCCTCCTTCTAAAGCCCAATGCGCATCAAAATTAATTGTGGGATCGACTGTTGCAGAACTTAAATCAATCGGGAAAACAAGAGAACCTCCACCTTGATTAGCATAATTTCCATTTGCATTGGTACAACCATCTGCTGGTGAGCATCCAAATAACCAAGCATCATATGCTAATTGCCC
>DAGQ01000018.1 GCA_002498205.1 Euryarchaeota archaeon UBA596 | reverse complement strand
GCTCACGCAGGATATATGATGGCTGCTTTAGTTGCTGTTGCTGCTTGGAAAAGTGGTAGTTTTACAGACGATGGTGTAATGGCCGCAGAACTAATTATTGGTGCAATCATCTTCCACTTATTTGTCCTTATTAGCTTTAAAATTGGTGCATTTATGGTAATTTCACACCTAGAAACTGAAGATGAAGTTACTGATATGTCTAGTTTACATGGATTGGCGAAAAGAGAACCAATTATTGCGACTTCGATGTTCATATTTATGTTAGCATTAGCAGGTGTTCCACCTCTTGCAGGTTTTATGTCAAAATTCTTAATGGTAACTGGAATTGTTCAAGTTGCTTCTGCTGATGTGATATCCAATACTGATGTTGATCTAATTCCAACATTTTTAGGAATGCATTGGACATTTTTCCTAGCAATTGCAATTTTCATTAATAGTGCGATTAGTCTATACTATTATCTTAGAATTGGTGTTTTAATGTTCTTTGAAGAAGCTAAGACAAGATTACCATTACCTAAAGTTTCAGTACTAAGGTTTGTGATATTATTTTGTGCTTTAGGCACAATCTTCTTCGGTATTAATTCAGATTGGTTAGTAGAATCTGCAATTGAGGCTGCTTCTACATTATTTTCTAATTCTTAAGCATCTTGTTTAAATCAAGGAGTTGAGACGGAGAACTATGGGCAGACGTTTCCAAGAGAAAGTCGATAACGAGGAATTAGCTCGATTAGAATCTGATGTAGGACCAATAAGAGTTTTAATGCCTAATGTAAAAATCAACGAAATGTTTGCAATTGCAGACAATATACTAGGCGGAAGAAGAGTAAGTGTAGTTTGCGCAGATGGTAAAACTAGAATGGCTAGAATACCTGGGAAAATGCGAAGAAGACAGTG
Source organism: Euryarchaeota archaeon UBA596 (assembly GCA_002498205.1). Lineage (GTDB taxonomy): Archaea > Thermoplasmatota > Poseidoniia > Poseidoniales > Poseidoniaceae > MGIIa-I. The sequence goes on along the minus strand of DAGQ01000018.1, from coordinate 9,442 downwards.
GGTTCGCGAAGGTGATTTAATCATAATTTGGCCATGGGATTTTCAAGATAGTAAAGCCGACGTTAAACATAGATATTCAAAGACTCAAGCAATTTATTTGTCAAGAAAAGGTGTTTTACCAGAAATAGTAGACTTATTTGGTTCTGGTGAAGATTTACAAGATGATACTGATGACAGTGGAATCTGGAATGAAGCACCTAAAAGTACTAATTCCGATGAAGATATAAGTGAAACAGAATCTAATGATGAAGAAGAAATTAATTCTGATGACATTGATGATTTATTTGGATGATGATCACTTATGAAAGATTCAGAAAAATTTGATGAATCATTTCCTCAATCTTGGGACCAATTAGTAGATGAATTTGGTGAAACAAAAAAGAAATTTAAAAAGAAAAAATATAAAATTAAAGATGAAAGTTCTAATCATTTAAAAGATACAAATCAACGATGGAGATGGATGGTTGAACCAAAGTATAAACAAATGTTTGATGAAATCGAACAAAAAATACAGGGTGCAATTGGAGTAGGTAAATTTGAATGGGTTGATCGTAGAGTATTTGATCAGGTTTTTGACAGAATGACTTTACTAGGTATTTACAAATTAATGCAAGCTGGAGAAATCGGACAAATTAATTGGCCTATAGCAAGGGGTAAAGAAGCACATGTTTTCCATGGTTTCAGTGTTAATGGTACAATAGCTGTGAAAATATTTCATACATCAAATGCCGTTTTTAAAAATTTAATTAAATACATTGAAGGTGATCCTAGATTCGGTGGATTAAAAAGAAAACATAGAGATTTAGTTACTGTTTGGGTACGTAAAGAACATAGAAATCTATTGAGAATGAAAAAATGTGGACTAAATGTGCCTGAACCTTTAGGAATCCATCAAAATATTCTGATAATGACCTATATTGGTGATGAAGAAAAACCCGCACCTAGATTGAGAGATGTAAAGGTTGAAAACCCAGAAGAAGTTTTTTCAAAACTTAAAAATTTCATTCGTGTTTGCTGGCATGAAGCTAAATTAGTACATGCTGATTTTTCAGATTACAATATCTTATGGCATGATAATGAACCAATGGTCATTGATGTTGGTCAAGCAGTTTCAGATAAACATCCTCATGCTAAAGAATTCTTAGTACGAGACGTTCAGAGATTAATCGATTGGGGGAAAAAATATAATTTAGAAAATGACTTAGCTGAAATATTATATGATATTCTCAATTAGATTCTGAAACAAAGATTTCATCAAATCCATTTCTCATCCATAATGTAAATAATAATCCAATTACAATCTGTGACATGGCAAATACAAGTATTGCATCCCTTAAAGTTAGATAGTTTTGATCAACTGCAATACTTGCTAAAAATGCTGATGCTGCGTTAAACATTGCCATTAGCAATAAATCTGAAGCAAATACACGCCCTCTCCATTCATCTGGAACTCTTTCTTGTAACATTACATTCGACAAAACCCAATTAGACCCGCTTGCAGCATGAGAGAATATTATCAATATAATTGATAAAAATGTCCATTCAACTAATCCAAAAATAAAGTAAAATAGTCCGCTAATACTTATTAGTACCCCGATTAGATACTTCCATTTCCTTCTATCTTTGAACAATGAACGTGAAACTAATGGTCCAACACCTACACCAATTGCTCTTGCTAAAAACATGACTCCAATTCCTACTGCAAAGTCACCAACACCAATCTCATCACCAACTAAAACTATCAAAAAGATTAATCCTCCTCCACCAATAGTCCAAACTGATTTTGCAAAAACTAATTTTAATACATCTCTCTTACTAAGTATATACTTCCACCCATAAATAATGTCTGAAATTCCTTTTTTAATTATTGAACCATGTGTTTTTTTATTCTTTTTCTGAGGTATATGGATTGTTGAAATAATTAATGCTGAAATTAAAAATGTAATCGAATCAACAATAAATGCTACATTGACACCATATTTTGCTGTTACAAATCCACCAATTGCACAACCAAAACCTAACATTGCTGACCAAGTTGCCGTATCAATTGCATTTGCAGTCAATAGTTCATTTTCCTTAACAATATTTGGAAGTGCTGCTCTTGATGCTGGTACTTCCAGGGCATGTAAAGCCATCAATAAAAATACTAAGAAGTAAAGTAAAACCAAATCATCTGAACCGTCTACAAAAATTAAACATAATGCTACTATTGAACTTAAAACATTAGCAATTACCATAATTTTCTTACGATTATACATATCTGCTAACATTCCAGTAAATGGTTGAGGAACTGCAAATGCAAGCATTCTCAAAGCCAAAATCCCCCCTAATGCTAACTCAGAACCTGTAATTTCAATTACTAAAACAAATATTGCTACAGTATTAAACCAAGTCCCACCATTAGAAATTAAAAAAGAAAGCCAGAAACGTAAATAAGTAGGATTAGTTCGAAATAACTGAATAAATCCCACTTCTAATTCCTCTAAACTATAAGAATTAGAAGAAGTTTGAGCATTTTCTCTTGCCATTATTCAATCCTATCTCCTAAAGACCTTAACAAGTTGTATTCAAAATCCATCGCGATGTTCAAAACTAATGCATATGTCAGCGAGGGATATGCAGAGTAGCCTTAAGATTCCAAAGAAAAGAATCGCAATGATAATTGGAAAGGGAGGAATTACTAAACGTATGCTAATTGAAAAGGGTGGTTGTAAATCAATATTTGTAGATTCTAATACTGGAGATGTCACAATTAATTGGGGTGAACCTGGATCATTTGATCCATTAATGATGATGAAAGTTCCAGATGTGATTAAAGCAATTGGAAGAGGAATGAATCCTAAAAAAGCAATGTCATTATTAAATGATGACATGCTATTTGAATTAATTGAATTGAAATCGTTCGTAGGTAAAAAAGCAAATCAACAACGTAGAATTAGATCAAGAATAATCGGTTCTGAAGGTAAAATACGAAAGCGAATTGAATCTTTAACCGATTGCGAGATTACTGTTTATGGCGGCACAGTTGTCATTATTGGTGATGATATCGGACTTCCTATGGCCAGTGATGCAGTCAGAAAGATACTGAATGGAGCTGAACATGGACCTGTCTTGAAAAGACTAGAAGTAGTTCGAAAGAAACATAGGGTTACATCAAAATATCTTGACAGTATTCAAACTAAAGAAACATCCTTTGGATTTGAGCATCTAGTTCCAGGATTAAGTGATGTTGCTGAAAGACGAAATAGAAGATATAAAAATTCGCAACCAGACATAAATGATGAAGAAGACTTATCTAAACTAATGTCATTAAGTGATGACGAAACTATTGATTGGTCAGAAGAATAACTAATTTTTATGTTTTCTGTTAATTATTCCAGATATCAAAAGACCTACAATCATTAAAGAAAATAAAGATGGAGTAAAGCCTGAAACGATTCCAACAACTTGATCTCCGTCCGCTCCTGAGACAATTAAATATCGATCATTATTTCCTTCATCTCTTTCATCAATTTGATCACCAGAATCAACTAAAACTCTAACATCCCATTGACCACCACTGGTTAAGGAAAAAGTCCAATCAATCCCATGTTCAAGATCTGTCATACTACCTAGAGGTATTGTTTCTGTACTGATTGTAGTCCATTCTACTGTAGAGTCTCTATCTGCTGGAGCAATTTGTAATGTTGCATCAAAAGGATCCATAAATGGTTCATTTGAAATTATAGTTGAGGATAAAGTAAAAACTTGACCACTTCCTGTTCTAATTATTAATCTATCTAATTGTGTTAAATCCCAAGAAATATCTATACCTGGTAAAATTGTGACAAACATTGGATCGGTTACTTTCTGATTACCTGCATTATCAGTAATCGTCGCTCTAAGTATTACGTACTGGTTTTCTTTTAATTCCCAAATAATTCCTGAAATTATGGCTGAAAATTTATCTGATTCATCTGTTGTAGTTGCTAAGGTAGTCCAACCGTTACCATCATCTGGAGAATCACCTGAACCATCTAAATCAAAACCGTATTCAATAATTGTATTTGTTGAGTCTATACCAGAATCTACATCTGATGTCATAAAAGAAATTTCTATATTTTGAACTGTACTTGTTGTTATTTCAGGAATTTCCCATCCATGAAAATTAGGATTTAAATTATCTACATTGAATGAAAAATTTACCGATAATCCTTTATTTCCAAGTAAATCTACAGCCCTAAATTGTAAAGTTAATTCTCCAGAACTTACAGAAATTGTTGAACTACCCGATGAAGAAATCGATTGCCAACCATTTCCATTTGGTAAGATTTGATATTCATATGAATCTGCACCTACGCCTCCATTATCAGTTACGCCTACGTTTAAATTGGAAACATTAATTTCATTTGTTGAAATCCAATCATTGGAAGAAATTGTCGTAAAAACCCCATCATTATCATAACTTAAACTTGGAGATCCTACTGTAGGGCCGGTCCTATCAACACCAATATACAATGTTGAAGTTGCTACATTTGAATCTAAATCCTGAACCGTCAAAATGGGATTGAAAATTCCTTCATCTAATCCTCCAGTAATTTCCCATTCATAATTAAAAGGAGATACATCTGGAGAAGGTGTATCTCCAGGCGCATTTGATAATGATGCGAAATCAATGTTATCATCTGTAGCTGACCATTCAAATAAAAGCGATTCTGTTTCATCTACAGAAAACCAAGCCCTTGTAGAAGGCGATATCCCATCGCCTAATTGTGGGCTACTTATTGAAAAATCCGTAATTACGGGTGTAGAACGACTTGATGTACTCATTTTTTGATTATTTTTATCATCTAAATCAAAAAATTCTTGAGATGATATAAAATTAATTTGTGAATTAATTACTAAAAACATCCCAAGAAAAAGGACTAACATGCGTGCACATTTTGACATCGGAACAAATACACCAGAACAGACAACCGCTTCAATACTTGCGTTCAATTGGTGCATTATTAGTCAAAAAATACATCTATTCATTAAATCCAAATAAGTCAGATTTTTTACCAAGGTTAATGAGCAACATTTCATCTAGTGGTAATATGGGACGAAAGAAGTTTAGTTCAGTCATTACAATTTTGATGATAGTTCCATTATTTTTAACAGTAATTTCTACAAGTCAAGCCACAAGTATTGCAGGGGTTAGTTTTTCAAATGATTCAATAAGCATTTCTCCAGAAAATCCAGTATCAGGAACTCCAATCTCTATCAAATTAACATTGAATAATAGTAATACTGAAATTTCAGAAGTTGATGTATATTTCTATAAAAATTCTTATGAAGCTGGAAAAGAATGGAAAATTGAACATGTTTTTCTAGATGCTAGTGATGGAGTTACAGATTCTCAAACAAATATAACTGTAATTTGGCAAGACGTAAATACCGATGATGACGGGATTTTTATCAGAGTTTATGATTCAGGTTCTGATACTTTTTCACCATCAGTTTTCAAATCATTTTCGGTTCAAGGTTTACCTGATTTAATTATCGAAAATGTAGAAATTTCTCCTAATTCAAATATTCACGAAAACGAACTATTTTACGCTAATGTCACAATTTTAAATCAAGGTACTGAAATATCTGAATCAAATTCAGTAGAATTAAATATTGAAGGTAGCGGAATTAGTGAAACTATAGGAATTAATGCATTAGATGCCGATTCATCAACTATAATTTCATTTGAATCATTAGCACCGCAAACAGGAACTTGGACTATACAAATATCTGTTGATTCAAATTATGAAATAAATGAATTAGATGATCAAAATAATAATTGGAATGGAAATTTAGTTGTTACAGATATTCCTGATATGTATTTTTTTGGTGAACTTGTAGTAACAACAACAGAAGAGAGTATAGCCTCTGTTAACGGTCCTTGGACAGTATCTGGTTCGATAATTGCTACTGAACCTAATAACATCATACAAGGTACAAATATTAATGTTGAAATGCTACTTGTAGATTCAAATAGTGATAATGAAATTAAATTAGATAAAATCATAGAATGGAATTCAAATTCTAATCAACAAATGTTTACATTAGATTTTAGTAAAAATGATATCAATGATTTTTCAGTAGGTACACATGATGTTTCTATAATTTTAAATCCTAATATTGAATACAATGGTGTTAATTCTAATGACCTCATTAGTTCTAATTTTCAATTAGCTGATTCACCAAATGTAAATGTCAATATAATTTCAGAATCAACTAATAATGTTGTAAATATAGATAGTAATATCTCATTTTATGTTAACTTAGAAAATATAGGTTCAGTTAGTTCATCTGGAACATTATCGGCTAATTGGAGAGGTTCTTCCTATGGACCTTATGAATTAACTATTGGTCCTAATGCAGTTGAAATCATACCGATTCAAGTAGAGACTGGTTCTACTAAAGGTGAGCAGGTTTTTAGCATTATGTGGCAACCAGATACAAATTGGATGGATTCAGATAATTCGGATAATGTTGATCAAGTTACTGTAAATATAGAAATCCCATTCTTATTAACTTTTGATTTATTTAGTGTAAATATCACTCCAAGTCAACCATACATAATGGGAAGTGAACATACACTTTTGATTAATGTTGATTCTAGTGATTCAGGGAGTCAAACAATAGAATGTAGAGATAAAGATGATGAATTAATTAATAGTAAAAGTCTAGAATTTACAGAACAAACCAAAAAAGATTTGTTTGAATGTAAATTTACTCCAAATAATACAGGATTATACGAATTGAAATTAATTTTTGTTGAAGAAGATGGACAAGATTATACAATGACATTACAGATTGATCCACCTGATTCTTTACTAAATATTGAAAGTGAAGATACATCAGATTTCTTAAAATTACTAATTCCTTTTACTCTAGTTCTGATAATAGCATTAATTGCAGGAATTATACTAACAAGAAATAGAATTGATTTGTCAAACGTAATTTATATTGATATAGAAAATGATGGTTATGACCCTGAAGAATTAAATATCTCAATTGGAGATAAAGTCATGTGGACAAATTATGATGAAGATGACAAACATACAGTATCTGCAAAGTCATTAAATGAAGAAGGACAATTATTATTCCATTCAGGAGATTTAGAAGATCATGACGAATTCCTACATGAATTTACTGTTGTTGGTAAATTTGAATATGGATGTAAATATAATTCTAAATTTTATGGTGTGGTAAATGTATTTGGACTCGAAGATGAAGATAGTGATGAAATTATCAAAGGTTCAACTCAATTTGCTTCGGACATTGCTGAAATGGGCTTTAATGAAAGTGAACTAGAATCCGACTGGGATGAACGTATTAGTGAAGCTGAAACAGAAGTTGAAAATATACGTTCAAAACAAGAAGCTGAATTAATTGAAGATGAAGAAATTGACCTTGATGTTGAAGATGAAAATGTAAAAATGAAAATTGATGATGAAGATTCAGAATTAATTTCACAAAGAGGGAAATATAACAAAAACATGGAAGAAATTTTAGCCGCTAAAGGAGAATTAAAATCTCTTAAAGATGAAGATGTTGAACTTACGGCTAGTGATGCTGGAATGAGAGCTGAACTATATGCATTAACTGGTGAAGAAGGAGTAATGCCTGGTGAAGAAGTAAAAATTGGCTTGGGCACTAACAAAGATCATTTAGAAGGGGCCGCTGATTTTGTAGGTAATCAATTACCAAAAATAGACGCTGACTTTACCTTTGATGATTCAGAAGAACCTGTCAAAAAAGAAGTTGAACAAAAAGTTCAGGATAAAAAAATAAATGTTGAAACTGCAGAATGTGGTGGTTGCGGCGCTGAGATACCCATAGATGCAAAAGAATGTCAAATATGTGGTGCTAAATTTGAATAGTGCTCGTCAGCACTCATAGGGTTCGTCATCACCAAATGGCTCGGCTGACCCTCTTCGCTTCATTCGAGCGAAATATTCCAAAAATTCATTATTCATGAATTATGGTATTAAATTTTAATTTTTATGCGTTGGTTTCAAGCGTATGAAGAGATTCGCTTAGTTTGATGAAGGGAGCAAGTAGTGTTTTAACGCTGATTCTAGCTTCTCTAATTATAACTTCATCAATGGGATGTTTTGGATTAGTTCCAATGAGGGAATCTCTTGAATTAATGCGAGGAGAGCCAATAATTGAAACAATAGACTATAAAACAAATATTAGTTATACATTTCAAACCGCTCAATCAGAGGTTTATCAAAATTCATCTAATTTTGAAGTAACTGAAAGTGTATCTGAATTAATTATTTATGTTCGTGTTTCAATGCCTGACCCTCTTGATTTATCTCAACAAATACGTGAATTAATTTATGACACTACAGGAGTTAATGTTTCTACTCTAAGTCAAGAAGCAAGATATGTACATGTAAAAATTAAAAATCCAAATGGTGAAATTTTTTATGAAAAATTAGCAAGTGAATCGATTGAACCAGTAGTTGAAGTTCATAGACCACCATTAACACCAGGAACCTGGGTTTTAGAAGTTGAAGCAAGAGGATATGGATTCAATATTTTTGAAGTTGTAGAAGCTGAAGATAATTTTGCTGCAATTATTACTGTCACATCTGAATGTGTAAAATTTTCTGAAGAAGATTGTCAGATTTAATTTCAAGACAAGGAATCATTACAAACATGTTTTCTAGAACAATTCCTACATTTACCTATTTGTTGATGATTTCTTTTTGCATCGCCTTCAATAGTTAATCTTTGAACTTCCTGTATATTTTCCATTAATAAACTTCTATTTTCATCATTCCATTCAATAGGAAATGCAATATCTGTACCATAACGTAATGCACCATAAGGTGGTTTTGAACCAGTAGATGATTCAATTAGATGGATATAAGCCAAAAGTTGTATCTTATGACTTAAATGTGGCTCATTAGGTATCTTTCCTGTTTTTTGTTCTACAGGAATAAAATTTCCATCAATAATTACTATTTGATCTGGACGGCCTCGCAAACCAATCTCATCGTCAGATAAAATTGATGATTCCTTACTATCATCACTATAGTTGATTTTTGTTGAATAATCGATTCCAAGTTCAACACTTAATTTCTCTCTAGCAGCTATTGAACGAAGAACCTTAAATAATTGAGAGGATGAAATAATTAACCAAAATAATGCAACTAAAGCCAAAACCAAAGCTGCTTGTTGTCTATTATCTGCTGCATATAATGATACACCATGGAGCATGATGACGATTGAAGAAAGTAAAGCAAATCCTTCAATTCTTCCACCACTAATCCAACCTCCAACGAAATCAACGGTTTGCCAAACAGGTTTGAAAATTTTTTGATCGAATGTTTGTACGATTTTATTATGTTCTATCTCTGGTTCGTTCCAACCAAAGTTCTCTCTCCAGGGCAATGCTATCATTAAAATAGATACA
>DAGQ01000011.1 GCA_002498205.1 Euryarchaeota archaeon UBA596 | reverse complement strand
GTTCAACCAGAACGTTGGAATCAAATTGACGATAATTGTAATGGTTACATCGATGAAGGATTAACACCTCCAGAAGAGCCACCAGAGGAAGAACCAGAATTAACAATCGAGTTAGTTTTCGTTACAGTTCCTAGTAGTGGTTTTGTGAATAATGAAATTTCAGTTGCAGCTTATGCTGAATGGTCAAGAGAAAGTAATGATTTGATCAACTACGAATGGATATTTGGAGATGGAAGCATTAGTGATACAATAGAATCTTCAGAATTTCATACTTATTTGGAAAGTGGAACATACGATGTAGAGGTTTGTGCTGTGGGAGAATCAGTGGAGCCTGTATGTGTTACAAATCAAATTGAGATTAGTGAAGTTCCTGTAGAAAATATCTTTGTAAATAATACAGAGACTCAAGAAGAGGATAATACAGATGTTTCTCAAAAAGGAACAGAAGCAGCATCAGGAAGTTTAGAGATTTCTACTAACAGTCTTGTTGGATTAGGAGCATTAATGATTATTATTTTAGCAATTGGATTTTTAATTGGAAGGGGTCGTAATGGACCTCCACCATTTTCTTCCCCAGCCCCCGAAGAATTAGTACCAAATTTACCTATGCCACCCCAAATAAATCGTTATGATTCACAACCAATTCAACAGATTCCCTCTTTCGACCCTAGTATGTTGAAATGAACTTTAAATCGAAGAGTTAAAGAACTAACGACTTTATTAAATAGCCTGTGACTTGGAAACATATTTTTTGGAATGGAGATTTTATTGTAAGCAATAAAGATGATTGGGCGGAATCTTTAGCAGGGAAGGTATTTGCGAGTGTTCAATTTGAAGTTTTTTGTGCTATGGATAATTGGAAGAGATGGCCTAGATTTTATTATGGTAGGGCATGGGATTTTAGATTAAAAGATATTTTTTTACAGATACTTGAGATTGTTAAAAAAGGTGCTAGAGAGGGACCTTCAGCGGGTAAGAATTCACCCAGAATACATTCAATTATTATTAATGATGGTAAAAAACCACACATTTCAATTATGATGTTTGATGAAAATGAAAAACCAATTTTAGAAATTCCAGAAAGTATTGATGATTTACAATATTTTGCGGATATTTCACATATGACTTGAGATTTCATTCTTCGCAATATTTTTCCAATATTCACCTTTGTCACGATTCGCTAAAGGGTTTGCAGGACTTGGATGAGGTATTTTTGTAATAATAACATCAACATCTTTTAATGCAATTTTAGCACGAGAAGCAGCATAATTTCCAACACCAATAACAACATCGATGCCCATAATTTCGATAACTTCACGAAGATGTTGATCACAAATTTCATACAATTTTGCTGCTGAATCACCAGTTAATTTTTCAGGAGTGATATTTTGACCTTTTTCATTAAACATCCACAGTGGGCAATGATTGACTATGTAGATATGTTCACTTGTTTTTTCTGGTGTTTCAAAAAGATCCTTTAGTAGACCCCATATCCTTCTGCCAGATACTTCTGGTTTAGGCTGTTCTAATCCAACAACAGTTCTTTTTGGATGATTCATTTTTGGTTGTTCTACAATTAAGTTTTGAATTTTAAGAAATTCTCTTACTTGTTCTGGACACCCAAAAGGAACACCTGTATTACCCATTCCATGCCCTGGATTCATTCCCATCATCAATATCTTAGCACCGTTTCCCGAAAATCGAGTAATGTATGCATTATGAGGGTTCCAAGCATAATTTAGTGGGTTATAAATTACACTAATTTTTGATTGTTCATTAATTAGAGTTGGAGTTATTTCATCTGACCTTTCTTTTAATTTGGTTGCAGATTGACGAATTAACTCCGTAATACTAGCATCCATAAGCAAACCAACAAGTCAACAGAGAAAAGCATAACGTATGAGGGGCTACCCCTAAAATAATGAGCGTGGAGTTAACCGTCTCAAAAAAAGAACTCAGTGGAGAGTTAATTCGTTTCACTCTTCTTGGAACATTTAATGTAGGCGTAATGCTTTTTTTATTTTCATTAATAAGATATTTTCAGCCTGAAACTTATCCCGCACTCGATGTAGCAATTGCTTGGTTTATTGCATATTTGACAACCTCAATTATAGCTCATCATTTACATAGAAAATATACATTTTCAGCTGAAGACGGAATATACAAAAAAAGTCTATACAGAGCGATGATAGTGTATTCATTGGTAATGGTCTTAAGTACAGTTTCCATTTATGTCTTAGTTGATGTTTTTGGATTTGATGATTTTTTGATGGCAGTAATACTTAATCCAATTACAGGATTACTTAATTTTGCAGGACTAAGGCTTCTAGCATTTGAGATGCCGTTAATAGAAAAATCTCTTAATTAATTATTTTAGATGCAAGTTCTGGAATTTGTATGTCGATTGCAGAAAAGGCATCTTCTAAATTTTCAAACGCCTTCTTTTCTCGATTTTTTGACAATCTTTTGGCTTTTGCAGAAATTATTTTCCATGCAGTTTTAGATCCAATACCAGGTATTGCAGCTAATTGATGCTGAGTTACCAAATTAATATCTAAATCAGTTTCAATAGCAGTAATACTTCTTTTTCCATGACCTGTGACTAGTACATTTGATTTTGTTTCTAAGGGTATATGGTATTCTGCACCTATTAAAATAGGATAGGCACCAATTTGTCTTCCAAATGTAATACCTGCATTTCCATGAACCTCATTTGAAAGATGTTTTTCAGTAAGGTGGATTGGAAGTCTAGTTCTATTATCGTGAGATTCCCACCATACATCTTTCAGAATTGTTCCAATAGGTAACATTTCTTCAAGTAAAGGTCCATCGAATTCATTCCTTACCTTTGATTTAAATTCATTAAATTCTTTTGAGGGTATATCTTGAAAACCTTTACCTTCAACTTGCCTAATGTTTATTCTTCTTAACCACAAACCTTCATTTTTTAATTGTGAAAGAAATTTTAAGTTTAAGTCATAAGTAATTTCTGGAACTTCTCCATGCAATCCTGCTATGAAATTTAATCCTGGCAATAATTTTGGTAACCCTCTTTCTCCCCTTTCTTTTCCAAATTTATTAATTAATTTAATTGCTGTTTTTGCTTGTTGAGGGTCGCAATTTAACCAATTTGAACTGTGTACTTTTGGATCAACACTTTCTAGGCCAAAAGAGAGAATTGCTCCATCGGATAATGTATCTACTAACATTTTTGTAATCTCTGTACTTGGTTCAATATTTTCAGCAATAATACTTGGATTTCCATTATCTACATGTAAGATATTTACCCTTTCATCTTCACGTAAACCATAGAGTAATTTTTCCAATGGTTTTGGGTTTGGAATAGGATATTCTAATTCTTTCACACCCTCGGCTAAATATGTATAAACATCAGTCATACCTCCAAGACGTATATTTTTTACTCCATTGTCTAAAGCAGTTTTTACTTCTGAAATTATTTCTTCAGGTTTACGCCATAATGGAATCCCTTTCTTTGGTTCAAGACAAAATTTACATCCATTTTTAAATCGAACACATCCTTGATAAACTTCAACTTCATATGTCAGAGGACCATCTAAATCTGGATGTTCTGTTACCGCTTTTGAAGAAGCGCCTGCTTTAGCCCATTCATCCCATTGTTCTGATGTTCTTCTAATGTGTTTCCATTGTGAATTATCTAGATAATAATCTAAACTTGCATCAGTATCCCAATGGGCTAAGAATAGGTTTTTTCTCAAAGGACTCCATCCTTGATGCCTCCATCCTCTAATAGCCCAACCTCCACAAAGTACAGGTAAAGAAATAGGAGTTGAACTAATTATTCTTTCAGTTTCATTTAGACTGATTGGAGTGCCTCTTAGGTATTTCCCAGGAACTACGGCACCCGCAAGAATCACAAGACCAGCCAAATTCTCAAAATCTTCAAACTTTGAAATTCTCCATTGATCTATTGTCAAATATTTGTAAGGAATTTTCTTTTTTTCAAATACACCTGCAATATATCTACAATGAAAACCAATGTATGGTGGAACACCAAAAGCCGCAGGCTCATCTTCATAACCATCAATCAATAGCCAGTAAGAATCCTGGCTATCCATACTTAATCCTCAATACCTTCCTCTCTTCGAGCTTGCAATTCTCTTGAAGAGCGTTGATTTTTATTATTTCTATTATTTTTTTGTTTAGATTTATCTTCTGATTCACGAACACCTATTTTTCGTCCATTTAATTCGAATCCATCTAGTGCTTTGATCGCTTTATTTGCTGAATCTTCAGATGCGGTAACAAAACCAAAACCTCTACTTTTTCCAGTTTCTCTATTCAGTGGAATTGAAACATCGATAACTTTACAGTATTTTGAGAATAATTGTTTTAATTGCTTTTCATCTACATTCCAATCTAAACCGCCAACAAAAATCTTCTTTCCAGAAGGTTTTCTTTCTCTTTTTGATGAGGATTTATCATCAGCATTATTTACTGTGATTTTTCGTCCGTTTAGTTCGAATTTATGTAATTCTTTAATTGCAACATCGGCAGATGCTTTGCCAGAATAAGTAACAAATCCAAACCCTCTTGAATTTCCGGTTTCTTTATCTGTCATTACAATTGCATCAATTACATCTCCATGTTTTGAAAATAACTCTTTTAATCTTTCAGTATCAATACTTCTAGCTAATCCGCCAACAAATAATTTAGTTCCTTTAGGTCGTTCATTTCTGTGATTATTTCCACCAGATCCTTCAAAGTTAGGTCTTATTATTTTTCTTCCATCAAAACGATGGTCTGCACTTAAAAGTACACTTCTTGCAGGAATACCCGCTTTGAAAATCTCATCAAATTCTTTCGACCAACGTTGTTTTAATCGATTATAAGAAGCTGCACCATTTTTCTCTAGTTCATATCCTTGTCCAAAACCATTTGATAATACACGATATCCAGAATATTCACATTGTGAGCAGTGAACATTATTGTCCCCTTCTGCTTTTGCATATAGGTCATTACCACATTGAGGGCATAATGCTGATAAGACTCCACATTTTTCATCATCTCTAGTATTTACCTTCAAAACAGGATTAGTTTCAGTAACTTTTACTCTGACAAGGTCTCTTCTGCGCATTGCATCTACGGGTGCTGGAAGAAATCGATCTACAATTCCAGCAACATAAATATCTGCATATTGATGTTGAGGTAAAATACTTCTTCCATCACCTTCAATTTGGATTATTTTTATTGTTGCTGCTTTTTCTCCTAATCTATCAACTACGCCAATTAGGTAGTCTCCAACTTTTGGAGTTGGCATATCATCATCATTTGTTACACTAACTGTATTTGATTTTGAATCAATAATGACCTCTCCTTGAACCATAGCAATAATGCTTCCTTCATGTTCAATAGTACCTTTACCAGGGGTTAGATTTGATGAATTCTCAATGACTTCACCAGGTGTAATGAATGATGCGCCCATCTCTTGCTCAAATGGCCGTCTTACTTCCGCTTGTTAAACCTCCCCTTTAGTGGGTTTGAAAAATTTCCAACAAATTATCTCAGTAGTTGAGTTTTTTTGCTTGTGATGTTGATATAGAGCAGGAATCATGAAATCTGCTTCAATCATCTTTATTGCATCCCATCCGTGTTCTTTTGCAAAAGGAATTAGATGACTATTTTTATTAGTATGCATTATATGAATTTCTTCAGTATTCGAATTAAAAATTGAATCTAGGATTGGCCTATCTGATTTATGTTTTTGAGTTCCCCAAGGTGGATTAGAAATTATTAATGAATTATTTGGAATCTTTATTGAATCTTTACCGATATGTGAATTGATAAAATCGATTTCAGTATCTAAATTCACATTTTCACTAAGCATTAGATGGCTTTTTTTTGCTACTTTAATTGCTTCTTTATCACTATCAATTAATGTTAGTTTCTTTGCACCCATTAGTGCACATCCTAAACCTAAAACCCCATTTCCACATCCAATATCAATTATATTAAGATTAGAAAATCCATTTTCTCTTGAATTATATATTCCATGAATCCACTTTGAAGCAAGATCACCCGGTGTTGTATATTGTTCTAATTCTAAGTTTCTTTTCTCTTGCTGAGGAAGAAGGGAAAGAAGAATTGCAAGATGTTTATGTTTGGGTAGTTCTCCCATTGAAATTTTTTCCATCCAAGCGGCTTTTTTGATGGTCATATTCATCTTAATTTTGTTGATTTTTTCTTCTAGCAAGTTCATCAGCTTCTCTTCTGAACTTTTCAATAGCATCTAATGTATTCATACTTTCATTTGTAGCTTCATTTCCACCTTTTTTCAAATTTACTTGGTCCGCTTCAATTTTCAATGATGTAAGTATTCTTGAATCAATTCCTCTTTCCCCACAATTTCTACAAAATTTAGTAGGATTCTTTTGTTCCATTCCACAACTTGTACAAAAATACATTGTGCTCGACTATATCGAAACAACTTATCCAATTGAAACTGTCGGCGATTAGGTGGCTAATTTAAGAAACAATTCCCATGTGTTAATACCGGCAGCAGTTGCTCTATCACTTATGTCTTGAAATTCTGTATTTTCCATTATTGCTTGATGATCTAACCCCTCAGCCATCAATTTTTGAACAATCATTCTAAATTCTGATTCAACACCAACTCCAGGTAATGATGTTTGTTCTTCAACAATTGCTTTTGGAGCAGGTGCTGCTTTTTCTTCAAGAATAGGTTTAGGATTAACTGAAGTATTTTCTTCTATTTCTACAGTTTCTTCTTTAATTTCATTTATTTCTATAGTTGGTTTTTCTTCAACAACGGGAGTAGTAATTACTTGTTCTTCAACTTCTTGAACTTCTTCAGGTTCAGGAATTGTAGGGGTTAATGGAACAATATCTGGAATTGATAGAAATGCTTTAGAAACTAGACTAGAAGGGGGCATCACTAATGGCAATTTTCCAAAGTAATCTAATGAATTATGGGCATAAGTTTCCATTTCAAAGGCTTCAAAACCAAGCCTAATTGATGATATTGCATTAGATGGTAATGGTTCAATAATTGTAGATGATTTTTCATAACCCTGATTTGAAACTAAATCTTTAACCCATAATTCTAGATCATTAACAGCAATATTTACGAATTGATAGGATGCAGACAAAGGATCAATCCCTCTTGAACGAATTGTGTTTGCTTCATCTCTTGGTCTGTAAAATAATGCAAATACAGGATGTTTATGCTCTACATAAAATCCATGTTGTTCTATTTCTGGTCTAGATTTTCTTGGAAGCAAAATCAAACAATTTTTCCTTTCTACATTTTCATCCCAAATTGTTGGCCAGCGTACTGGTGCTTCTTCTATCAATTGTTTTAATGTGACATTTGTCAGTACACTTACGTTCCCCAAAGCCTCACCTAAACATAGCACATGCAAGACGTTATGATAACATTGCGATTAAAAATTAGAATTATAGCGAGTAGTTATTATTGTTGATGTATAAAGAAGTAACAATGAAGGAACACCCCCTCCTCGATTTTCGTGGTTATGATTTTCATTTTATTCTAGAACTTCCAGAATTATATCATGTTCATGATTTCACTAAAGGGGCCGAGATATCTCCTCTTGAGTATTCTATTGGAAAATATGACGAAAATCGGAAAGGTTTGTATGAATCTGAATTATTTGAGGGTAAGAGAACCCATCATGTTGGAATAGATATTGGCGGTCCTGTGGGAACTCCAATTTATGCATTTTATGATGGCACCATTTTTGATAAAAAATATCTACCAGCAGAAGGAGATTATGGTAATGTAATAATAATGGAACATGAGTTTAATGGTACAAAATTATGGGCGCTCTATGGTCATTTAAGTTCTAAATCATTAGAAACTTTCAAAATAGGTGATATTGTTGAAAAAGGACAATTAATAGGTTGGCTTGGAGATAAAAATGAAAATGGAGGTTGGGAGCCTCATGTTCATTTTCAACTTTCGTTGGAGGAACCTTTGAATTGTGATTTGCCTGGAGTTGTTACACCTGATGAGAGAGATTTAGCATTAGAGAAATATCCAGACCCAAGACTTGTATTAGGGCCATTATATTAATCGGAAAGATGTCTTTTCAATGAATTAATACTTGGAATTGATGAAGGGTCTTTACCATGTAACAAACTTAATGCACAACTTGTCCAATCCATCAAAATACATACGTGTAGTAAACATTCTAACAATGATTCACCTTCTGCTTGAACTTTCCAAGCAGATTGAGATTTGATATGGTGCGTAAACCATTTCATTCTAACTTCATTTCTAGAATGAATTAGGGGAGAATCTAAAATTATTGTAGATTGTGTTTCAGTCATTGGATCCTTTATGTCTCCTTTCATTCCCCAAGCTATAATTTCATTATGATTCATTTCAGGCAATATTGAATATCTAGCGAATCTTCCTGCATTTTCATTAATTTGTGTAGCGAACCTCTCTGCAGCAATCCCCATTTCTCTACTTGAAACAATTGCGATTGGGCTATCTAATAATTCATTTGCAAGTTGAAGAGTTGGAGATTTTTCATTTTGAATAAAGTCAGAATTATCAATTTCATCAGCCAATCTTGATAACATTTCTTCTAGTTTATTTTTATTCGGCCTCTCTAACAAATATAATTTCCATACAAGTGCGATTTGTGTACCAAATAAATACCCAAATGCGGCTCTTGGACTTCTTCCACCAGGTACAAAAATTTGGTGAGCATTATGATTCATTTCAGATAAACCAGCCATCATCCCTCCAGATGAAATGGTAATTATAGTACCATCCTTTTCAAGAATACTTGTAACTCCATCAAGTGTTTCTTCGGTATTTCCACTATATGATGTAGCAATGACTAACCACTTTTTATTCCACCATTTAGGAATCTCATAATTTCTCCAAGCAATTATTGGAATTTGTCCTTCTGAATCAAAAATTGTTTTTAGAAACTTTCCAGCTGCACCAGACCCACCCATTCCAAGACATAGAATGCCTTCCCATTGAGTTGAACCAATTTTGTCCATCCATTCGGGGACATCAAAATCAAATTGTGTAAAAGACTGAACTAAATCATTTACAAAACTTCGAAGTGAATCAAGCATGTTGTCAGAGTCTAATTTTTCTGCTAATTCTGAAATGTTTAATTCATCCATTAAAATCACTCCTCTGAGTCATTGCCATCTAATAGATGGTTTTGAATATCTCCCTGAGAAGTTAGTCTAGGTAGTGATATCCATTCGTCTATGATATAGGCAGCTTCTACATTTTCTCTAGAATCATCCCAATCCCATGGTAATTGTACCATCTTTGTTTTCCAATCCCTTTCGTCTAAAAATTCAATGATTTGAGAGTCTACATTTAATGGTGTTACGACTACCTGTTCTGAAACTTTACTCAAAACTTGTACATTTTCTAAATCTCTCCATGAAGCTCCAATTCTATGGTTTTGAGAAATTTTTAGTAATGTGACTCCATTTGGAAGCCACGCATATACTCGAAAGTATTCAGAACGCCACAATAATACATCACCAACATCAAAAGCGGGTTTGCGATATACGATAGTTAGCCTTGTAACATCATTACCATCTTTTCTTCCGACTATTTTATTGGACTCTTTTGTTTGTCCACCCCACTTTTTAGTTAATTCTCTTGCCCATGAACGCGCAAGCCCTTTTGAGCCGAAAACAACGTCATAACCACCTTGCACGGGTCCTTCTTTGGTAATGAAATGCATTGGATCTTTTGGTAAATTTTCTATAAGATTTGTGAGGCTATTTCTAAGCATGTTTAATTCTGAATCTTCAAGTTTTCTGCCTATTGAACGAAGTTGTACTGTGGCTTCAAAATAATTTCCAGCTTGTCTAGATGCAGAAGGACTAACACCGTTAGAACATCTAATGATTGTTTCATGATCATCCTCAAATGGAAGATTTGCTATTTTTCCTTCAACGTGAATTAATAGTCTAGTGTTTCTATCATCAATTTTTTGAGCAGTAATGTCAACAATTACTTCTTCAGCAATTTCATGAATCTCAAGATTTTTTTGTACCAATAAATCATGTAAATCCTGGTCATTAAGTTCTATCCATCCTTGGTCCGTTTGAATTGTTCCTGAACGTGAACATCTAGTATACTGAATTCTATCATTTATTTGTGAAATGGTATGTCTAATACGTAAACATGATTCGCATAATCTATCTATGTAAAGTGGTGGTTTTCCTCCACAGACAATACAAAATTCTTCACCTAATGACATGTTCCTCAAATATTGCGTCTCGCACTCTTTTCATAAAACCCATACCTTCATAGTTTTAGAGTAAATTAGGAGAAATACAACAAACAAGTACTCTTTAGCAGTGGTTGAGCGGACAAAATGTCATTATGGTACGAGATGGATATTCCTCATTGGATTGGATTATTTTTATTGATTTCGACTGCTGTAAGTCCTTTTATTCTTGCATATA
The DNA here is from genome assembly GCA_002498205.1 of Euryarchaeota archaeon UBA596. Taxonomy (GTDB): domain Archaea; phylum Thermoplasmatota; class Poseidoniia; order Poseidoniales; family Poseidoniaceae; genus MGIIa-I. Next base: position 457 of record DAGQ01000011.1, on the reverse strand, counting down.
AAAACAAAACTAGTTTTGCTCTCGCAACAACAATTTCATTATTGGTTACTTTTTTGTTACAAAGAATTTTTAGTTTAATTTATTCAATGACAGATGTACATGTAGATCCACATAATTTGTTAGTAACAATTCCAGACATTGCATGGGATCCTATTGAACTTCATAGAATGTTGACTGCGACATGGTTACATGCGGATTATTTTCATATTCTTTCGAATGTAATTGTAATTGCTTTAATCGGAATACCTCTAGAATTAAGACTTGGAAATAGAAGATTTATGGTAGTGTATCTGATTGGTGGATTAGGGGGTAGTATTAGTTGGGTAATTTTCAACGCAGGTTCTACAGTTCCCGCTTTAGGAGCCTCTGGTGCAGCGTTTGGATTGCTTGGATCCTATCTTGCTTGTTGGCCTAAAGATGAAATAGAGTTTCCATTTATTTTAATAAGAAAATGGCC
>DAGQ01000056.1:32475-35721 GCA_002498205.1 Euryarchaeota archaeon UBA596 | reverse complement strand
AAAAAATTTAATGCCACATCAATACTATCATTATAATTTTCAATTGCTCTTTGTGCTCCCTTTTCTCCATCTTCTTCAAACCACAATTCAAACTGATGGGCAAATGCTGCAGGGTGTGGACCAAGTACAACCCTAACATTAATTCCAACTTTTTCTCTAACTTGTTCGGCCATCAAGATTGTATCAAAATAGGAGTCTCTATGCCCTTTCGGTGTTGTTGGAGGAGAACTGAAATTAGGGCAGTGAACTAAAACTACTCCTGTCCCACCTGCATTTTTAAAATCCTCTGCGGCTGATAAAAATCTTCCTTTGCGGTTTAAGTGAAAATGATTATCGATAATAGGGCCATTCCATTTTCCATTTACTAAAGACATAGATTAATCAGCCTCTGAATCTACTTCAGATTCAACTAATATCCCTTCTTCAATTAGCTTTTCCTGCCAATAAACAGCGGCCATTGCAACAAGATTTGCATGCGTAGCGTTTTCAACAATTACTTTTCCATTTTCCCAAACATACAAGGTAATCTTATGGCGAGAGTCTTCGACTTTAACACAATTTAAACGATCATCTCTCACTACAATTTTTCCTAATTTTTTAATTAAACGATTAATATTTAATTTTTCTTGAAATTTAAATGAGGCGATGATTCCTCCAAGTTCTGCTTTTAACCCTTCATCTGATTTTCCAAGCAGTAATAAAAATTCTTTAGCCGCATGTCTTGCTACTTCCATCCTATTTGTCCCATGTATTACAAGTCTACCTTCTTTATCGACAATTATTGTTGCCCTAGGTGTTGCTAATGTATGGACTGCAAAATCATCTTGGCGTATTGCACCTAATTTACTAACTGCCACATCTAATTCGATTGGTATTGGAGGAACAAATCGAATAAGTTGGTTCTCAACCCTAACTGTTGGTGGCTCGCTCATTACTCTTCCTCTTTTAATTCGGAAATGGTTTCAGTACATAACGGCACTTCTGCCAATGGCATTTTTTCTAGTGCATTTAACAATGATTTTCTCTGGGGTAAAGAAGTCACTAACAACAAAGAAGGGTTATCAATACCTGAATCTCTCATTTCTGCTAAAGCGCCTCTAATTCTAGATGCATATCTTTCATCTCTTCGCATTTTTAATTCTAAACTAATATTATCTTCTATTCCTACCCACCATGCTGCAGAAATTGCGGAAGCAACGGCAAGTTCTGGAGATTCTCCTGATTTAACTTTAGCAATTTTCATCATTTTTGATAAATTCTTTCTGAATTTTCTACGAGACCAGAGTGTTGAAATCATTTTTAATGGACGTGTTAATTCTAATGCATGCATTTCTAACCAATCACACCAATCATCATCCGACAATGGAGGTTCAATGAAAAATATAGGTTTATCACCTCTAAATGCATATTTTTGTAATCTGCGGGGTTCTGGATCGGGAAACTTGCATGTTTGTATGTTTTCTAAAATAGATAAACCACCCAATAACCTAGAAAAATCACCACCTTGCGAAGTTGCTCCAACAAAATTGATTCCAGGGCTTTGTTTTTCTAATTCTTCTTCGTGCTCCCACAATTCAATTTCCTCTTCTGAAACCATCAAACCTAACCCTGACCAGTTATTCCGAGGCCTCAAAGTATTTGGATAAACAACTGTAGGTAATACTCCATGGATTTGGACAGACCCTCCATCTGGATCTTCCCACATCAGATCGTCCCACTCAAGAAAAATCTCAGAAGTTACGCTCCGACTCATATAGGTGCGTCAATCTACTAATTGTTAACTCTCCGCGCGCTTTATTGATATGTGAGGGCTTTCAGGGAGTGTTTGATAATATGGAGCCATTTAGCACAGAACCCGTAGTATTAATCGAAGAAGTTTTTCCACAAGATACAAATTCTTATGGTACACTTTTTGGTGGAAGACTGATGTCCTTAATGGATAAAGCGGCTGGAATTGTATGTTCAAAATTCGCCCACAGAGAATTTGTTACAATCTCAATAGATACACTGAAATTTCTACACCCTGCACACCAAGGAGATTTAATTGAAATTACAGCAAAAATTGTATTTACATCAACCCATTCTGCAGCATGCAGAGTAATTGCAAAAAGAATTAGTAAATCTGACTGGAAAGGAGATATTATCTGCACAGGGTATTTCTTTATGGTAGCAATAGACAATCAAATGAGGCCAATACCAATTCCTCAATTTTCCCCTAAGACTGAAGAAGAGGAAATTCTTTGGAATAAAGCTAAGGCAATTCGTGAAGAAATGATTAAATAATTTTTTAAAATTATTTTTTATCTTTACTAATTGCTGGGCGATCTAAGAACAATGGTTCTCCTTCAACCCATCCAGGACAATTGTCCTCGACCCAATCTCTAGTTGCCCATTCACAAATATCATAGCCGCCAGAAAGGATTCCGGATCTTTTAATATATCCTACTTTAACGATATCCTTGTCTTTAGAAAGAACATTTCCTAATTGTTGGGAAGTTGTTCCATGCCTCATTGTGCTATTTATATGCTCAAGAATCTCTGCTGTATTTCTTGGGCGGTCTCCTAAATATTTCTTAATTTTCTCTCTTATTCTTACTGTTTTCATTTCTAGTCACATCCATTCAATTCCGTATTGAGTCATCGGATAGTAGGAAGGATGGGAGATTGTCATATAACTGTTGTCTTTAATATGGTAACTTTGTTACACTAAAATAGTAAAACCAACTGAAATTTTTAGATAAAAAAAAATTATTTGTTATAAAATAACATTCTCCAGTAGAAATATGTAACATTATGTAACCTTTTTGTTATTTTTATATGAATAATTTAATTAGTGATGTCGAACTTGGTTCAATTGGTGACAAAACTTGGCATCTAAAATCAGAAGCGGATACCAAAGAAGAGTACTAGATTGGTTGGCTGACGGAGGTGGAAAAATTAGTGAAGCCGCCGTAAACCTCGGATTGAGATTACCCCATGCATCTGCCACATTCAAAAAAATGCGTACTGAAGGCCTAATTACGGTAGATCAAAGCGAACATCAGAAAGGTTCAATCCAAAGATTGACATCAGAAGGATGGGCGAAATTAGAGCTTGATGAACTTGCTAGACTATCCGATATTAACTTGAAAAAAATACCAGAAAATGCGGAAGGATGCTTAATTGCAAGAGACGGTCCAATGATTCTATTAGGTTACCTAAAAAAACCAACAAAAGAGGGTTTTATACTACCATCCACACCCATAA
>DAGQ01000056.1:0-32142 GCA_002498205.1 Euryarchaeota archaeon UBA596 | reverse complement strand
TGCATCTGATTTTGAATCCCAAAGTTCCACTAGAAATAAAGGGGTAGAGGCAGAATGGACATGGGCAATTTCAAGAGAGTTTGAAATTAGGTGGTTTTCAATTCCCACCCTTGAACGAATTAAAGAGCCTGAACAAAGCAATCCAGAAGGAATAACTGAGTGGGATCAAAAAGAAAAGGCTATTTGCATAATAAGAGCAAGACTACTAGAACCAGAAAAAAAATTTTCACTACCCGTTGGTTCATGGTTTCCAAAAACACCAGAAAATATTTTTCCAAAATTACCAACATTACTAAACGAAGACTATAGTTGGACACTAGCCACATTCCATGATGACAAACATAAAATTAAGCCACAAAGACCAGTAATTGCAGAGATTGGAAGAAGGTTAGGAATTAATTTACTTCTTGAAGCCGCCGCATGTGACGGAATAATTATTGGAGAAGCAAGTTTATTATCTAGAGAAGTTAACGAATTTCCGATAAAAATATTAGAATATTGGGTAAAAAGAATACACCCTAAGCTCACCGAAGAGTCTCAAAATGAAAGATTTGAGTTCATTTTAGAGGAATTAGGAATTGTTAAGCGAGTAAAGAAAAAACGAAGAACATCAGGAGAGCAAGCAACATGGAGTAAATTCAAATTAGACTGGGGCAATTCTAAATGGAGTGAGCAGGAAAAATCAAACGAGTTGTTTTTTGATAATTCACAAATTAGAAAAAACGCACTAATGTCAATAATTGAATGGGTAATGAAAGACTTCAAAGGTGTACCCCTATCAATACAATGGCCGAGAAATATTGAACTTTCCAATATAGATTCAGACGTAATTCTTAGACACCCAGCGTTAAGAATAATTATAATTGAAAAATGGAATGGAAGAAAGCCCAATCTGATGTTAAGAGAAACAAAACAATCTAACTTACCAATCATGAATCTACATCTAGACAGAGGAATAATCCTACCAATTAGTGTTGAAATCTCCACCACCCAATCTGAGGGGACTGTAGCAGAAGAAAATTACACAATACCAGCAGAATTAATGAGACTTATGAAAAAATCTCAAATTGATATAAATTTAATAAAATCAAATTTAATTATTGAATGTTGTAAACAGTACCCCACAGGAAATGAATTTGAAGCTAATAAATTAGAATTTGAGAATCCATTAGAATCTTGGATTATTACACCATCCAACTTAAGATGGCTTCGTTGGCAACGTATTTCCAATAGAATTGAGCCTCATTGGGTAGAATTATTGCCTCCTGAATTAATACCAATAGAATTCATAGGAAAAATAGCATTAAATGCACCTAATGAATGGAAATTAAAATCTAGAAAAATATTAATTTCTAATTTGCAAAATAATCCTGATTCTTCATTAAATTATAGAAAAATATTACTTAATGGATCAGAAGAAGAAAAAGCATGGTGGTTTTCATGTCTAATCTCGTCTGCCCCTTGGTTAGCACCATCAATTCGAATAAACCTAATCAAATTAGGATTAAAGCCATGGATTAAATTAAATCAAAAATTATCTTTAGGGGATTTTAATGAGGTCTTAAACATACTTCATTGGATGCAAAAATTAAATGAAATTGATGATCACTGGATTTCTACAATATCAAATAGTGAAATCAATGATGAAGATTCGAAAGTTGCTATTTGGAAGAAGTTAATTTCAAAATACGAAACAGATATTAATTTAACTTTTGATGATGCTTCAAAAATTATTTCAAAAGGCGACATTGAATGGTGGGCTCCATTAGCAGAAGAATTATTGAAAATTTGTATGGACAGTTCGAAGGGTAGGTCTTGGCTAGAATCTGAAAATATTTCATGGTCTGCTGCAATTTTAAGAGAGCCAAAAGAAATCCACCAACTTCCAGGATTTGGAGAAATTAAACATCCAGGATGTAATAGTGACTTATTTGAATTATTATTACAAACCCTAGATAGAATGGATTCAATTAGAGACAAAGAGGGAATTCTACAACTATTAGATTTAAAAAACTCTCTAGAATTTGTCAGAAAGGGTGTATCTCCAACAATTGGAAAGTCTCACAAACACATTAGTTGGTTAGTTCAACCTCTCGAATTATGGCCAGATCTTAATTTATTAATTGATTTTGAAGGTGATGAAAATGTATCAAAAAGAATTCTTTCAAGAAAAACAGGGTTTCATGAAAATTTAAGAAATTCACCACAGTTAAAAATTTCCTAACAAAGAATTCAAAAGCAATAACAATTACAGAGATTTACCACACTGCAACATCGCATGGATTTCTGCCCCTCGCCGGATGGAAATATGAAATGACGATACCAAGTTGTGGTACGTCTGTATCGAAGAACATGGTGATCTTTTGAAATGATCCTTGTTGCAAAAACAGACAATAGTGGCTACGAATGGGTCCCCGCCGGACTTTTGGATGATGGTTGGACAACCCCGTAGTCCTCAACGCCCTGGTGAATGGGTCAGGCCTCGGAGGAAACAGTGATATTGGCCGTTAGTCACCAGGGCCCTAAATTTCAAAAAATAACCAAAAACTCAAGAGTGATTCCAATATCAGTTGTTCAATGGCAAGACCGTTTGAGAGAGGTTTACTTGGAGGGACTTTTGACCATTTCCACCAAGGTCATGAAAAATTAATTCTAACTGCTTTAAAAGAATGTGATGCGCTAGAAATTTGGATTACTTCTGATAAAATAGCATCTCAAAAAACGGGGGCTGTCCAATCATTTAGTGAACGTAGTTCTTTCTTGAAGTCATGGATAGGAAAAAAACAAAATGAAATAGGTTTTAGAAACGGAGATTCACCAAGAGTATTTATCAACGAATTAGAAGATAACGTAGGTCCTGCAGAATGGAGAAACGATTGTGATGCAATAATTTGTACAGAAGAAACCTTACCTGCATGTGAACAAATCAACTCAACAAGATTAGAGTCTAATTTAGAACCATTAAACATCATCTCAGTAGAACATTTTCTTACCAAAGATGGAAGTATTTTATCTAGTAGTTTAATCAGAAATGGCACATACACTAGAGAAGGAGAAAAATGGATTGATGATTCAAAAATATCAAACATATTACAAATGCCTAAATCTATTGAAGGTACACTCAAAAAACCATTTGGAACATTATTTGAAGGTCCAGAAGAAGATACATCAATTGCAATTTCAAAATTAAAAAAGGATTTTGATTTTGATCAAATTTCAGGGAAAGTTGTAGCGGTTGGTGATGTTTGTGTTTCAGCACTAAGACAAAGTGGAATAATTCCAGATATTTCTGTAATTGACGGGAGGACAAAAAGACAAGATTTACCAGAGGAATTAATTCCAAAAATTCAAGGCTATGATGAGATAATCAATTGTAAAAATCCCGCTGGTAAAATTACACCAGAATTTAGTAATTGCTTAATCTCTGCAGCGAAATCAAATCATAAAGTCATGATTAAAGTCGAAGGTGAAGAGGATCTTGCTCCAATCATCTTACATCTAGCATTACCACTAGATGCATACGTAATTTATGGGCAACCAAATGAAGGGATTGTTATTTGTATTTCAGACGAAAAAGTAAAATTGAGATGTAAATCTAGAATTGAAACTTTTATTCCCAATTAGTTTTCATTTGGCTCGGAAGCTTCTGCATCTGCTAATTTGCCAAATGCCCAACCAAATGCTACAAATGGGGCAGCTACAGCATAAACTCCAGGATCTACCCATCCACCATTCAAAATACCCCAAGTTATGTAAAAGGAAATTCCAATTAAAATACACCATAACGATACTGTCTTTCTAATACTACCAGAAAAATCTACCAATGCAGGCCAAAAGTCAGATTTAATATTCATTAACCAACCTTTCATACCACCTTCAACATTTGAGTTAATTCCCCTTACTGCTAAAACATTAATTATAACACAGAGTATGATAAAAATTCCATCACTAAATGGTCTAAAATCGGGATTAGTTGTTTGATAATCTCCACCGATTAAACCTATCGAAAGTAGACTAGACCAAACAACCTTATCTCCTGTGGGTGTAGCCATTTTCAATAAATTAAGTAACCATAACAAAATACCCCAAATTGAAAGAATAAATAACCAACCAGAAATCCTTTTACTTGGTACCAAAAAACTAGTTGTTGCTTCGTCCGCTACTTCACTCATTAAGCCCTGCGACTTAGCAACTTGGTTTAACAATTGTCAAAGCCTTGATTGTAATCTAAATTTTCCTTGCACTACTGGAATCATTCCATGATCAGCATTACGCATTATTTCTGAAGCCTCAATTGTTACTGGAATGCAACTATTAATTTCTTTACTTCTTCCATATCTACCACGACTTACTGTTTTAGCACTAATCAACCCTAGCATATCTAAATTTGAAATCAAATCAGTAACTCTTCTTTGAGTTAAAAAATTAACACCTGCAAAACGACAGGCTTGTTTGTAAACCTCATAAACTTCACCTGTAGCAATATTATTTAATCCGTTTTGTTCATTAATTAATACTGAAAATAATACTAATTTTTGCTGGAATGGTAAAGTTGCAATTACAGGGGTGATTTGATCACATTCAATCTGATTTTGAGCCATTCTTACATGCCTTTCACACACTTTTGTTGAACCTTCCTGATCTGCTTTTTCAGTCGAAACGCGTAATAAATCTAGTGCTTTACGAGCATCTCCATGTTCTTGTGCAGCTAGAGCAGAGCAGAGTTGAATCACACCTGTTTCAATTACCCCTTCAGAAATTCCAATCTCAGAACGTTTCCTCAAGATATCCTCTAAATGACTGGCCTTATATGGAGTAAATACAACATCTTCCTGACCAAGTCTACTTCGAACTCTTGGATCCAAGTAATCTGTAAAAGTTAAATCATTACTAATTCCAATTACACAACTTCTCGCATTATTCAAATCAGCATTCAAATTAGTAAGGTTATACAATAAATCGTCACCTGATTTTTTAACTAAATGATCTATTTCATCTAGAACAATAACATGGACACCTCCCATAGCATCCATTCTTTTTACTAACTTTCCAAATACTCTATCTGTAGGCCAACCAGTAAATGGTATCTTTTCTTCAAAATCTTCCATCAAAGAGTTTCCTAAATGAGCAAGTACCCTATATTGAGTATCTACATTCCTACAATTCAAAATTAATGGATTAACAACCCTACCTAATTCATTGCCTTTAGCAATTAATTGGTCACAAATAAATCTGATAACTGCTGTCTTTCCAGCTCCTGTGACACCATACAAAATCATATTAGATGGAATATGACCTTTCAAGGCTTCAACAAGGTTAAATCGGATTGACTCTATTTCAGAATCTCTGTGAGGTAATTCATTTGGAACATGACTATGTCTGAGAAGTTCTTTATCGATAAATAAAGAAGGTGCATCGAGAGCCGCATCAAAAATATTTTTCGTCAAAAAACGCCCCCCGTGATACAATACATGTTTTTTCGGCTCCAACACAGGTGCGTGCTGGCAGAGCCTACACCGAGGCCATGTAATAAGCCTAACCGATGATAAAAATTTGAAGTCTGAAATGTCTAAGTAAATAGGTTTAAATAAAAATTATCTCAATATTAAAAGGTTATCCAATATTAGTGAAAAAATAACATTATAAAATTTTTAATTTAGTATCTTTCCATTCGAATTTTTGTTCATCTCTAACCTGTAAAACATTATCTGGCAAATTTGGTAAATCGTTAGATAGATAGGGTTTTTTGCCACTATTAATATCATCTGCATAATGATGCGTAGCTAAAAACATTGTTTTAGGGAATTTATTTGCTAACTCGGATAATGTTTCTGGCCTAAAATGAGTTGGTACTACAACATTATCTGGAACTCCTAATTCGATTACAACTACATCACAAGAACCTACCCTTGATTCAATAGATTCGCAAGGTCCAGAATCTCCCGTATGCATAATCTTAAATCCACTCTTATGAGTAAAAACATAACCATGTGGATCAACAAAGTCATCGTGAACCACCTCGAATCTCTCAAAAACCCAACCATCAACACCCAACATGTCTCCTGATAGATCCTCGTTAATTATCACATTATTCTTCATCCTATCTGTTAAAGAACCAGGATAAGCAATTTCACATAAATTACTTAATTTTTCCCTACCATTTGAAGGACAATGAATATTTAAAATTAAATTAGATCCTCTATCTGAAATATATTTTTGATCCAAGATTAAGAATGGAAATCCAAAAATATGATCTCCGTGCCAATGAGTAATCATCACAGTATTTATTTGACTGGGAGTTAATTCTCTACGACGTAAACTTGCGAGCACAGTAGGAGGAGTATCCACTAAAATTTGTTCTTCAATCAATAACAATGAATGATAACGGCCTTGAGGAAGAAAAGCATTCCCTGTTCCGAGAAATTCAAACCTGACCATGCCCCTGACAGTCAGCAATCACATATTGGTTTGACGGAAATAATTGAAAAATAACCTCATTATTTCTCATTTAGGAGACGGGAGTTAAAATCGTGGCAGCGTTATGTTCAAGAATCACGTTATGTTGGAACAGATTGTCCAGAGTGACAGAGGTAGTCTTATGTCAAAAGAAGTATTAATTTTATTCGGAACACAGTCCGGTAATTCAGAAGATTTAGCATCACAATTAGCCAAATCCGCAGAATCACATAATCTTGTTCCTACGGTTCAAGATATGGAAGAGACAAGTGTAGAACAAATGGCTCAATCAGAAAGAATTCTAATCATTTGTAGTACATGGGGTGAAGGAGAAATGCCTGATTCAGCTGAAGATTTATGGGATTCAATTAGTGCAGGAGATGCCCCTAAAATGGAAAATACTCATTTTTCTATTTGCGCATTAGGAGACACTAGTTATGAATTCTACTGTCAATCTGGAAAAGATTGGGATAATCGATTGGAAGAGTTGGGTGCAAAAAGAGTATTCCCAAGACAAGATTGTGATGTTGATTTTGATGAGCCTTATGCTGAGTGGGCAAACGGAGCACTCCCTGCAATATCTGCAGTAGTTGGAAAGGTGACTCCAGAAGCCGTAGAAGAAGTTTCTGTAAAAATTGAAACAACTATTCCAGAAAATAAAATTAAGCCTGAAAAATCAAAGGAAGTTAAAACAAAAGAAAAGGATACCAAATGGAGTATGAAAAATCCATATATGACTACAATAAGTGAAAAAGATATTTTAAATGGCCCTGGGGCAACAAAAGAAACACGTCATGTAAGTATACTTCTTGGAGATAGTGGATTAACATATAGAGCTGGAGATGCAATAGGAATCATCCCTGAAAATCCAGAGGATACAGTAAATACATTGATTGACTTATTAGGATTTAATGCTGATCAAGAAGTTGAATCTCATTCTGGAACTGTAACACTTTATGATGCTTTAAAGAAAGATTATGAAATTCACAGATTAAACAAAAAATTTGTTAAAGCTTTACCAGAACTACTTTCAAGTAATTCTGAGACATCGATAGAAATTCAATTAATTAAAAGTGAGAGAGAAAATTTGAGAAGTGGTATGAATTTTTCTTGGGAATTTGAAAATAAAACAAAGCCTTTACCAATAAATTACCCTATCCAAAGTACAAATAACCCTTCGGCTAAAGCAGAAGAAATCTCTAAAGATAATGACTCCATTGAAGATTATATATGGTCAAGAGATTATGTTGATACTATGGAACAATTCCCATCCTTAAAATTTGACAGGCCAGAAAAATTCTTATCATATTTGGATAAATTAAAAGGACGATTATATTCTATTGCTTCATCTCCTGATGCTCATCCGGGTGAAGTTCAATTAACCATTGCAATTGTAAGATATAATCATCATAATCGTGATCGTGCAGGCCTTTGTACTGGATATCTAGCAGATGATGTTGATGTTGGAGAGACTCAATTTGGAGTATATATGTCTGCAACAAAATCATTTTTACTTCCTGAAGATGGAGATACGAATATTATCATGGTCGGTCCAGGAACTGGAATTGCACCATTTAGAGCATTTATTGAACAAAGAGAATTTGATAAATCTTCAGGGAAAAACTGGTTATTTTTTGGTGATCAACACGAAGCTACTGAATACTACTACAAGGAACAAATTGAATCTTGGTTAGATGATGGAACTCTATTCAAATTCACCACGGCATGGTCTAGAGATCAAGCTGAAAAGATTTACGTACAAAATAGAATGCTTGAACACGCTGAGGAGATTTGGGAATGGATTGACGGTGGTGCATATTTCTATGTATGCGGTGATAAAAATTATATGGCAAAGGATGTACATGCTGCATTAATTAAAATTTGTTCTGAACAAGGCGGAATGGGATTAGAAAAAGCAACTGAATTTGTAAGCCAAACTTTGATGAAAGATGAAAAGCGTTACCTAAGAGATGTTTACTAAAACTCATAGGCGGCCTATTATCTGAGCTTAATATGGGATTCAAACGAATACTCATTGCGAACCGCGGTGAAATTGCTCTAAGGATACTTAGAACTTGTAGAGAACTAGGTATTGAAGCAGCAATAATTCATGGAAGAGAAGATAGGACGAGTCTTCCAGTACAATTATCTGACTACGCTGTTCCAATATATCGTAAAGAGCCATTATCTAGTTATTTGGAAATAGATGCAGTAATAAATGCTGCAAAAAGTTTGGAAGTCGATGCAGTTCACCCTGGATATGGTTTTTTAGCTGAGAATTCATGGTTTGTTTCGAGATTAGAACAAGAAAATATTACTTTCATAGGGCCAAATTCTGAAGTAATATCTCTATTAGGTGATAAGATTAGGGCTAGAGCTGCAATGAAAGAAGCAGGATTACCTGTAGCAGAAGGAAGTGATGAACCAATAAATAATGCCGATGAAGCAGCCGAACTAGCTGAAAAGATTGGTTATCCTGTAATCATTAAAGCCGCCGCAGGAGGGGGAGGAATCGGAATGCAAGTAGTTAATCAAAAAAGTGATTTTGAAAGTGCGCTAAACCTATGTCAAAGTAGGGCTCAATCTGCTTTTGGAGATAATAGAGTATTTGTAGAAAAGTTCATCGAGGGTGCACAACACATAGAATTTCAAGTTTTAGCTGACGGTAAAAATGCAATTCACTTTGGTGAACGATTTTGTTCAATACAAAGACGACATCAAAAAATTATTGAAGAAGGCCCATGGTTATCTGAAGATGAACGTGAAAGAATTGGAAATTTAGTGTGTAAAGGTGCAGAAGCTGTAGGATACAAAGGTTTAGCAACTTTTGAATTCCTTAGAGACAAATTTGGAGAATTTTACTTTTTGGAAGTTAACCCGAGAGTTCAAGTCGAACACACAATTACTGAAATGATTTCAGGATATAACCTTGTAGAATTAGGAATTCGAGTAGCTCAAGGAGAATCTTTGCCGATAACTCAAGAAGATGTGAAACTTAATGGCCATTCCATACAATGTAGAATTAATGCAGAAAATTCCGCAAATTTTGTACCATCACCTGGAAGACTTTGGGATTGTCATTTCCCAAGTGGTTATGGAATTAGGGTTGATTCACATGCACATATTGGTTATGATATGCCAAGATGCTTTGATTCACTATTAGCTAAGATTATTGTATGGGGTAAAACAAGAGATGAAGCAATTAGACGTATGCGTTCAGCATTAAATGAAACTCGTTTAGAAGGCGTAGATACATTGATTCCTCTACACCTAAGAATTCTAGATGAAAATGATTTCAATTCTAGAGAGATTACAATACATTACATCGATGATCATCAAGAATTATTAAGGTGATAAATTGAAATTATTAATCGTTGGAAGTCTCGCTTATGACTCAATAAGTACTGAAATCAACAAAGTTGAGAATACTCTAGGTGGTTCTGCAGTTTATGCGGGAATTTCTGCGGCTGGGCATATGCAACGAATGTACAATCAGTCTAGAAAAGAAATCGGATTAGTTGGTGTGATTGGAAATGATTTTTTAGACTCAGACTTAAAGAACTTAGAAAAAAAAGGCTTAGATATTTCTGGAATTAAAAAAGAAGAAGGTCTTACATTTCGTTGGTCTGGAAGTTACTCTGGAGATATGAGTCAGGCAATAACACATTCTACAGAATTAAATGTATTTGAAACATTTTCCCCCATTGTTCCCGATAGTTTGAAGTCTCCTGAAATTACATTTTGTGCCAATATGCATCCCTTAATTCAATCAAGTGTCTTAGATCAAAGTGTACCAAAAAAATTCGCTGCTGTTGATTCAATGAATTTATGGATAAATAACACCCCTAAAGAATTGTCTAATATTCTACGTAGAGTTAAAATGGCAATTTTAAATTCCGATGAAGTAATGATGTTAGCTAAATCAGAAAATTTAGTCCAAGCCGGAAATTTAATTCGTAGTGGTGAAGCACTAGTCGGGGGGAAAGATTCTGGAAAAGGACCAGATATTTTAGTAATAAAAAAAGGTGGTGAGGGAGTATTAGCATTATTTGAAGATAGCATCATTGAATTGCCTGCATACCCTACTTCAAAATTAATTGATCCGACTGGATGTGGAGATTCTTTTGCAGGTGCATTATTAGCACATCTTTCTAATTCTTCTGAGAAATTCCCTACAAAAAATGAATTATATAAGTCTCTAATTCATGCTAATGTTACTGCATCTTTTACTATTGAAGAAATGGGTGTAAACAGAATAAATTCACTAAATGATGAAGAATATAAAAAAAGATTTAACGAATATTTAGAATTAATCTAATCTAACAATTCCTGTTGAAGAAAGTACATCTGAGTTCTCTTGATTTGATGGTTTTAATTCATTAAATGAGATTGGTACTTTTTGAGGAACCAAATCAGGAGAAATATCTTCAAGAAGATTATCTGTAGAATTATCATCTTTTGTATTCATTCTTCTTAATGCATCTGCTAATTGTGCTTCATGTGTTTGATGTGCCTGAATTTTTAATGCGTCCATAGTTCTATTTGGAACTGAAAATTTTGAGTCATTAACAGGTCTTTTTTGTTTCAACATTCTTCTAAAAAAGTTTGGTGTCTTAATCTTAGGTTTAAAAATACTTGATAATGTCAATCTTTTTGTTTGATTATTATTTGCCTTTAATCTCTTTAACTTCTTTTTTCCTTCCCCAAATTTAATTCTTTTCAGACCTTCTGTTTTCTTTGAAAGTTCATGAGAAATCTCAATTTCTTCTTCCGCTCCTTTGGCTTGAGATACTATTCCAGGTAATTTATTAGTTTCAGGTTCTTCAATACTTATTTTTGATTCAAATTGATTGATAGTTGAACCTAATTGATTTAATGGGTTTGAAAAACCCGTATTTTGAAAGCTATTAATAAATGGTTTTTCAGAAATGGCAGCTCTTTCGTAACTATGTTGATTATTTTGAGATACAAATGAATCTGGCATCATTGAAAAAGAGGATTTATTTTGATCTGTTTTTTCATAATCATCATACGAATCTGAAGTTGAACCAAAAGAGTCGCCAAACATATTAAATGATTCTTCTTTAGGTTCTGATTCATCTAAATCAAATCCAAATAAGTTGAATGATTCATCGGAGTTTGTAGATGGAAAGATAGTATTTTCATCCTGAGAAATTTGATTATTAAATTGTGGTGTATTTATTTCATGTTCATTTCTAAGTACTTCTGTTCGATTAGCTACATTTGTCCATCCAGAATGAACTGGAGGTGAACGAAGTTCTGAACGAACTTGTCTAGCTCTAGAAATAGAACCATGATGAAGAGGGTGTCTTGATTCTGGAATAATATCTACATTAATATTTTCAATAATTTCTGAATCTACTTTTTCTTCATCATCTTTTGATTTATTTATCAGATCTGCCATAGCCATTGTTAATGCATCATCACTTCTATCAGGTTCAACTTCAATACTCTCAACCAATTCATCAAAAATACTTGTAGATGGGTATTCTGAAAGTATAACCTCATCTAATCCTTCTCTGGCCTTATCAAGGGATAATCCATCCTTGATTCTTTCAGCTAAAAGTCTGAATTTAATTAATTCACTAACTGAACCAAATAAAGTGTATGTTCCAGTATCGCCGCAATCTATTGTTAATGCTGATTTACGGAAACCAAGCCATGAAATTATTACGGCAGCACCAAAAATACCTGACCAAATTTGCATTTGTCCAGTTAATACTCTTAATGAAGCATAAATGAATAAACCACTCACTAATGCACACCAATGTGGTATAATATGGAATTGATGATGTCTCATAGCATCAATTTTGTTATATCCTAATCTCAAAAAACTTCCACTTTTTAATTCTAATGTAACATGATCTTGCGTTAAAACCGTACGTAAATTACCACGAGAACCGGCCAACTTGAATGTCGAGAGAACTTCTCCCTCCACTCCATCTGGCCGAGCCTTTTCTGGCTCAGTCGAGTACATCCTAGAATGTCAGGGAAACTCTTAGGTTATGAAGTTTAATGCAATTTTAAACAATAAACTGCTCACTAAACAGGTTTTTTCATTTGCCGTCAATCTATTTTTTTATATTGGTTTGAGTACCCAATAATACGCGGTTTTGCATCTAATTGGCAAATTAATAAATGTGGTGAACCATGCTTTCTAATCATCAAAGGAGATTCCCAATTAACAACTATTTTTTTATCTTCTACAACCTCTATTCTTCCAACAACAAATTGTAAATCTATAGCAACATGAATTATCCCTCCAACTGCAGGAGAATATCTTGCAAATGCTGCAGATACGAATTCTAATTCTGTTTTATTGTGAACTTCTACAGAATTTTCAACATCACCATGAACAATTAATGACCCTTGTGATAATGAATTTTCATCTGCATTTCTTAATGCCAAACCAACCTTATCTCCTGCTTTAGCTTGTTCAACATCATCATCCATAACCTGTAATGACCTTACAATTCCATTACCTTTAGAGGGTAATATTTCTAAACTGTCATGTTTATTTACAAATCCGGTCCTAACTCCACCAATAACTACTAATCCTACTCCTTTAACATTAAAGAACTGATCAACTGCTATTACTAAAGGATCATTTAACCGATTATTCAATTCCTGTTCTTTTTTTGATAAATATTCTAGCATCATTTCCCTTAAAGAGAGAGAATCTAACTTTTTAATGGCCCAATGACTTAATCCCACTTGATTTACTAATTGTTCTAATTGTTCTTCGTCAATCCACTGATCTTGATTTGGCCTAGGGATTATAACCCCATCAGAAATTCCTGAACAACTACAAGCAACTAACAATTCCCCTAATCTTGCATCAATAGCATTAACCTCTAAAACAACAAAATCACCGAGAGTTAATGAGGAGGTTAAAGGCTTTAATCTCTCAGGATAAGTAACAGGTCGAACTAATGATAATATCTTAACTCCTGAATCATTTGTTTCTTTGTACACATATGACTCTACATCTCTTGAATCTGAGGGTTTACCTATTTCTTTGGCTAGATCATCAGAACCAAGGAATGTTACATTTAGAACACTCAAGAAATTTCCACCTTTAATAATTTAATTTAACTATTGTAAATTTGTAATGCTTCTTCAACTGTTGCACCATTGCAAATTATTGCATGACACGCTGCACACATTTTTACAGCATCTTCTATCGGTTTTTGATGAATGTTCCTTCCAGTTGCTGCACCTCTAGCACCAGAAATATTGACTTGTTCCCAAAGACGATGCAAGAATTGTTCTGGAGGTAAACTTCCACCGCCTGAACATATCAGACCAGTCCTACCCGCTGATTCTACAGCAATTCCCAAACTTTCTGGAATTGTCATACCCTCAAAAGGTTCTTTGGGATAATTGACTTTAGTAAAATCTGCACCAATACAACATGCTAATCCTGAAGCTCCTGAGATTAATTGTGGATCAAATTCATCGGGCACTGCAGAGCCTCTAGGATAAATCCAAGTAACAGCAATTAAACCATGTTGATGAGCTTCTGAAATCAACATTGCCGCTTCTGTCAACATCTCAGGTTCATGTTCACTACCAAGATAAATCGTATATCCAATCCCTACAACATTTACCCCATTCAATCTCAAATTATTGATATCATCCATATTACACATAGACATACTAATTGGTTCTCTTTGTGCTGTTTTTACAAGATGTGATTTGCTATTCATCTTTACCAAATAAGGAATATCAGGATAATCTTTAGCATAACGTGAAATGAGTCCATATTGCCCTGCCAACACACCGATTGTTCCTTCTTTATGTGCTCTAGAACCTATTTCAAACAAATGTTTTGGATCATTTGAAGTCAAAGGTATTTTTTTCCCACCGTCATAAAAATCATCATTTAAATGTTCAATTTTTTGGTCACATGCAAATAAATTCATTCTACCTGTTCCGCTTGTAGCAGCCATTAAATTTTGTAAAAAATCATCAACTAACTCTTCTGGAACATCCGCTGGAATATAAGCTTCTATTGGTTCCATATTATCCCCTTGTAACGTTCAATTGTTTTATTCTAATAATCTTATTCAAAGACTAAAATTAATATTTTTAATGAAAATTAGTAATTAATTTAACATCTTTATTGTAAACATCGATAATTTGAGAAGTAGTTTTAATTCCTTTTTCTGTCTTTTCCACACCTGGAAGATAACCTGTACAAACCCCTGTAGCAACAAATAATGCATCATTACTCTTACATAATTCATTGGACTTCCAAACTTTATGTAAATCATCATCTATCATTTTTGATGCTCTTTCTTCTTCTTCAGCATCTTTAAACTTCAAACGTCCTTCAAATACTCCACCAATTCCCTCAATTGCCGTTGCAGTAATTACTCCTTCTGGTGCAGCACCGATTCCCAGCAATAAATCATAGGGCCCTGAGGGTTCTGCCGCCCAAAGTGCTGCTGAAACATCACCATCTGACATTAGATGTAGTTTAGCCCCTACACCATTTATTTCATTAAACAGTTGAGTATGCCTTTCTCGATCTAAAGCAACAACATTCAATTCCGAAATTGGTTTATCTAATTTAGAAGCCGCTTGTTCAAGGTTCCAAGACACACTACCCTCTAACGAGATTTCTCCAATTAATTCTGGTCCAGCTGCAATTTTATCCATATAACAATCGGGTGCATGTAACAAAGTTCCTCTAGGTGCTGCAGCTAAAACAGAAATAGAATTTGGTGAATCGGTAGCACAATTTGTAGTACATTCTAATGGATCAACTGCAATATCAACAGCTAATGCTTCCAAATCTCCTTGCATTGAACCTAAAGGTTCTCCAATCCACAACATAGGGGCTTCATCTCTTTCACCCTCGCCTATAGCAACCCGTCCGTTGAATGGAACTTTGTCAAAGGTCTTCCTCATAGCTTCTACAGCCGCTGCATCGGCGGCTTTTCCATCTCCTTTACCTCTCCAATCAGCACTTGCTATAGCTGCTTGTTCACATGCTTCTAAGAAATAATTCGACAGTTCACTAACTAAGGCCATGAATAGCGCAAAGGTTGAAGGTTTTCAAAACTCGCTTTATTCCTTTTTTTTACTCAGTACTTTAATTTCATTAATCTGCGCTTCCGGATATTGCCCTAATTCATTTTTTTCAAAAGATTTAACCATATCAAAAACACACAATAATCCTGCAGAAACACCAACTAAAGCCTCCATTTCTACTCCAGTTCGATAATGAGCTGTAACTTCAACAGTACACCTTAAGTTTCTTCCTTCAAATCTCCAATCGACTTTACAACTTTCTATTGGAACAATATGACAATGTGGAATGATTCTGGGTGTTTCTTTTACTGCTTGAATCACCGCAACAGTTGATGCTTCTAACACATCACCCTTAGAAATTTCATTATTTTCTATAGCCAAAATCGTTTTTTCTTGTAAAAATACGGTTCCTGTAGCTATAGCCTCTCTTCGTACGATAGGTTTTCCACCTACATCTATTATTGCTTCAATTTTATTTTCTTCATTTCTACTCATTTAACCCAACCCTGATTTCCATTTTGACCCTGACTCTGTAACTTCTTTCTTCCACAATGGTGCTTGTATTTTAAGTTCATCAATAATTTTACTACAAGCTAAAAATGCCTCTTTTCGATGTGCTGAACATACATGAATTGCTACGATATTTTCTTGAGGGCCAACCGTACCAACTCTATGTGAAATAGCAATACCACTAACCCCAAATTCTTCTTTA
Organism: Euryarchaeota archaeon UBA596; assembly: GCA_002498205.1. Classification (GTDB taxonomy): domain Archaea; phylum Thermoplasmatota; class Poseidoniia; order Poseidoniales; family Poseidoniaceae; genus MGIIa-I. Next base: position 15,914 of record DAGQ01000056.1, on the reverse strand, counting down.
ATTGTTTCTGCAATTCTACTTAAGGTGGGTTTTAATTGTTCAATCCAGAGACCAAATTCTAATTGTAAAACACGCTCTCCATCTTCTAAATCTCGAGTTATTCCCACAAAAGAAACTACTGCTCCACAACCTTCAAAATTTAATTTATTTTTCAATAATTCAGCATCAAGTTCAGATTCTGAAATCTCGATGATGATGTTTTTCATTGTGTCACCTATTTCAATGCAATAATACTGACAATATATGAACTGTGGTAAATTCTAATTCATCAAAGTAACGAATCTTTCAAACGAATAATAATACTCGCCCCCACAATGGCAAATGATTCAAAGCCGATTGTAATTATGGGAGCAGGTCTTTCCGGGCTTGCTGCATCAATAATTTTAGCAAAGGGTGGAAAAAAAGTTGTCATTCATGATATCAGAGAAAATTCTGGAGCTAGATTTGATGGTGATTTTCAAGGTTTGGAAAATTGGACAACAGGAACAGATTTTTTTGAGGAATTGAGAGAATGGGGAATTGATCCTGAGGCATTTAAATCCACAGATTTTCATGAAATTGATTTGGCTCATCCAGATGACGAAATTACTAAACCTTGGAGTTCAAGAGTAGCATTCCGAGTTGTTGAACGCGGAAGTGATGAACATACAATCGATCAAGGACTTAAGCGCCTTGCTTTGAAAGAAGGAGTGGAAATAAAATATAAATCAAGAATTAAACCTAAAGACTGTGATATCATTGCTGCGGGTCCAAAAAAGACATCTGCAGTGGCTTATGGGGAGGTTTTTAAAACAAATTTTCCAAATCATGTCACATTTCAACTAAATGATAAATTGGCTCCAGGTGCATACTCATATCTTATCGTAATTGATGGTATAGGTCTGATTTGTACATGTTTATGGCGTCAACAATCAAAATCAGATCGTTTTCTAAATGAAACAATAAATTGGTATGAAAAGAAATATCCAGAACTAGATAGAGTTCCGATCAAAAGAGTTGGTGGAAAAGGAGATTTTGCAATTCATTCATCATACAAATCTGATGGCCGATATTATGTTGGTGAAGCAGGAGGTTTGCAAGATTTCATGTGGGGTTTTGGAATGAGATATGCCATAACCAGTGGAGTATATGCAGCCAAAGACATTCTTGGAGAAACAGATTATGAATTAGAAATCAAATCTAAATTATTACCAAAATTAAAAACATCTGTTGTTAATCGTTTTCTTATGAATAGAATTGGCGATAGAGGATTTAAACAAGTTGCAAAATATTGGATGAAGCATCAAAAAAAGCATGGAGATGGTTTACTTTTTATGGAAAAAATCTACAAATGGGGTATTTTTAGAAGATTAGTTTTTTTCTTTGCTAATTTAGGTATGTTGAAAAAAACAATTACCAAAGATGGGAGAAAAATGAGAAGAATGCCATTTAGGGATGCTCTAAAAAGAGATGTTTGGAGCCCTAGTGAAAGAGCTGTAGAAATTGGGAAAGAATGGGAACTGATTAAAAGAAAAGGTGGAAAAATTAGTTTCTCCAAAGACTCAGATTCTGAAACAATCCCAGAGATGCTAGAAGCGAGTGATTGAAGAACTGGTTACTGGTGGGCCTGAACATGAGCCTTGAATTAGAAGCCATGCCTAACAACCTTGTGAATTATGGTGTAACCGAAAATGGAATCGCTATAATTGAACTGTCCTCAGATTCTGATGGTAAACCACTGACTGACGGAAAAACCCCTGTAAACACATATACTCGTGAAATGTGGGAAGATATAGATACCGCAATTCTAAATGCACGTTTTGACGACAAAGTAACTGTGATTTTAGTTACTGGAAAAGGAAATAATTTCTTTTCTGCTGGTGCAAGTATCAATTATCTAAATAGTCTTTCTCCGCGTTATAAATATTTCTTTTGTTTACATGCAAATGAAACTCTATCACGCCTTGAACAAACTCCAAAATTAGTAATTGCAGCATTAAACGGCCATACCGTTGGTGGTGGTTTGGAAATTGCAATGGCGGCGGATATGAGAATCGCAAGAAAAAATGCAGGGAAATTAGGATTACCAGAAATTAACCTAGGTGTATTAGCAGGAACAGGCGGTACAGCCAGGTTAACGAGACTTATTGGAAAAGCAAAAGCATTAGAGTTAATGGTTACTGGAGAATTAATCTCATTTGAAGATGGAGATGATATGAATTTAGTTAACCAAATTTTTGATAGTGATGCTGGAGATTTTAGAAGAGATGTTTTAGATTGGGCAGGTCAATTTACTTTACCAAATAAAGCAGTTAAAGCTGTTGGAAATATCAAAAGAAGTGTACAAAGTGGAATTGAATTACCGCTTGAATACCATCTTGCACTAGAACGTGAATTACAATCAGATCTATTCCAGTCTAATGATGCTAAAGAAGGAATTGCTGCTTATGTGAATAAAAAAGTAGCTAACTTCACTGGAGAATGATTTGTAATAATTAAATTCTCTAATACACAAACTCAAATACGTTTACTCACACGTGGTCCTCATGGGGAAACTACCAACCACTTTTGACGAATGGGTAGCAAATTTTGAACTATGGAGAGAGAATGTTGGCTTTGATGCAAAGTGGGCTGGTGATTTTGAATTAAAACCTCTTTTCGACTGGGAAAGAGCTGGAGAAGTAATTGAATTTGGCGATTATGCAGGGAGGCCAAAATGGGAAAGGTCCTTACAAATACCTCACCAAAATATTCGTGACTCATTATTATCAATGATTACTGTCCAAGGAGATACAGAATTTGCATCTGTAGAACAACAAAAACATTTGTTAGAATCAGCACCTACTGATTATGACAGATATGCAGCTGCTAGAATTATGGTTGAAGAACAACGCCATGGATGGCAAATGTGTTATTTGTTAATGACTTATTTTGGAAAACAAGGTGCACGTGAAGCACAAAAACTACTTGAAAGAAATGCACAAACAGGAAGCAGACTTCTTGGAGCATTTAATGAACCAATGGATCATTGGTTAGACTTTTTCTGTTATACTATGTTTGTAGATAGGGACGGTAAATTCCAATTAGGAATGTTGTCAACATCTAGTTTCAAGCCATTAGCTGCAAGTATGGGACCGATGTTGAAAGAAGAAGCTTTCCACCTTGGAACTGGAGCAAATGGATTGCGTAGAATAATTAAAGCAAATGTAATCCCTAGAGATTTACTACAAAGATACATGAATAAATGGGTTTCAACGGCCCATGATTTATTCGGAACTGACAATTCTTCTAGTGCTGAATGGGCATACGTATGGGGAATTAAAGGAAGATGGGACGAGAGAAAGAAACTTAAAAAAGATCAAGAAGTAAATAAAGAAAAACTCAATGAAGAATCTAGAGGACATTATCATGATGAGATTGTACGTGAAGTTGAAGAGAAATTCAACAAACTAATTTTAGAAGATGAAACTCCATTTTATGTCGCAGATGAAAAATTCAATAGAAATATTGGAACTTATGCTGGTAAACAATATACTGTAGAAGGAGATGAATGGGGAGAAGATGATGGAAGTTATGAAGAATATTGTAATAAATTCCTTCCTACTGATGAAGATGAAGAAAATCTGAAAGAATTATTCAAAAAAGAATGGATAGAACATAGAGCTGTTACGCAAAGAATGATTGATTCTGGAATCGGCCAATTACAATAAGATGGTGAATCTAATTGATTCCTACTTCCTTATTTGGGATTGATACGAATGAATGTAATGATTTTTTCAATTTATTGCCAGAATTATTAGAGATTTCTGAAATTGAAGATCCAAACTATGAAAGAATGCTTTATGATACCTTGGAACTAAATGGATATAATCAAATTAAAAAAATCAATGAATATATTGGATTTAAAGAACAAGATTGGGATGATGAAATTAATCAGGAAATTATTTCAACATTAGAAATCACTAAATATCCCGATATTTCAATGATAGAAAATCTACTTTCTATTGAGAATGTAGATTGTATCGTATTATCAAATTGGCTTCATTTTCTAAAAAATATTCATCCTATTTATGATGAAAAAGCATGTTTAGCTTTAGAATTAATGAATTTGAATGTTCCTTATGATCCAAATGATTTGACTTGCTATTCGAAATATGTATCAGTAATTGAGGGGTTAAAGCTGTATGCACCAGCCGAGGCTTTACCTGAATATGCTCTACCTCGACAAAGATTATTACAATTAGGATTAGTAGAATGGTATTCTCAAAAAATGAAAAAACCTTAAGTTAGACATGGTTTGTGATAATTTGGAAATAAGAAAAATTACAGTAATTGGTTCTGGGACAATGGGTGCAGGAATTGCTCAGGTTTGTTGTGAGAGTGGATTTGAAACTATTCTTTTTGATAAATATCCAGAAAGTATAAAAAATGGAATTGCTAAAATTAATGCATTCTGGGATAAAGGAATTAGTAAAGGGAAAACAACCACAGAACAAAAAGAAATTTGGTCATCATTTTTGAACACATCTGATAAATTAATTTCTGCAGTTTCTGATGCTGATTTAGTAATTGAAGCTGTACCCGAAATTATCGATTTAAAAATAAAGATTTTTCAAGAACTTGATGAGTTTACTAAACCTAATTGTATTTTAGCGACAAATACATCTAGTCTCTCAATTACAAAAATTGCTAAATCGACAAAAAACCCAAAAAGAGTTATTGGAATGCATTTTTTTAACCCTGTTCCTTTAATGAAATTACTTGAAATTATTAAGCATGATGAAATATCAAATGAAATAGTTGAAATTACAAAAAACATTGCAAGTTCAATGAATAAAACTGCAATTGTGGTAAAAGATAGTCCCGGGTTTGCCACCTCTAGATTAGGTGTAGTCTTAGGGAATGAAGCGATTAGAATGCTTGCAGAAGGAGTTGCTAGTGCATCAGATATTGATTATGCTATGAATTTAGGATATAGACATCCAATGGGGCCACTAGAGCTTTCAGATTTAGTGGGTTTAGATGTTAGAAGAGATATATTACTCGGTCTTGCTGAAGCCACTGGAGATTCTTCTTATTTACCACATCCATTATTAGAGAAATTAGTTGAGAAAGGAGAATTAGGAAAAAAAACCGATAAAGGTATTTACAATTGGATAAATAATCAAAAATCTGAAAGAGATGATTTGCCATTAAATTAAGGAAATATTAACTCACCACATTCAGGACATTCCATTCCTGGTACAAAAATACCAATTGTAAAACCGCATTTTCTACAAATAGAAATTATATTATCCATTGGCTTCAATATTTTGAGAAAACCCTCTAATTTAAAATCATTGGAAATTATCAAAAAATATGTTGGAAATCCGACAAAGTCAATAACGGTAAGGCATGAGCAACAATTATGAGTGAGGTTTCAAATAAGCCGGAGTGGAAGTTAGATCTCTTAAATGCTTCATTTTTATGTGGAACTCCAATTCTGGCAATTATTGGTGTGTATTGGTACACAGTTAATTTTGGAATCTCTTTTTTTGAAATCGGCATTCTATTTTTTATGTATGTCGTCAGTGGAATCTCAATAACTGCAGGATATCACAGATTATTTAGTCACAGATCTTATTCTGCATCATGGCCTTTAAGATTATTTTATGCTATTTTTGGGGCTGCCGCCTTTCAAAATTCAGTAATTAAATGGTGCAGTGATCATAGAAGACACCATCTAAAGACTGATACTGAGGAAGATCCATACTCAATTGTAAGGGGGTTTTTTTGGGCCCATATGGGATGGGTTATGGTTTCTGAAGATGAAGAGAAAATCGAACATGTAAAAGATTTACAAGAAGACCCAATTCTCGCATGGCAAGATAAGCATATTTTCAAAATTGGTGGTTTTGCTGGGATAATATTTCCGGGATTAATAGGAATGCTTCTAATAGGGGGTTTAACAGGTTTCTTTGGAGGATTTATTTGGGGAGGATTAGTACGTCTTGTAATGGTTCATCATGGAACTTTCTTAATTAATTCAGGGGCACACTATTGGGGTAAGCAAAACTACTCCACAAAAAATACATCTAGAGATTCTCCAATTCTATCTTTACTGACATTTGGTGAAGGATATCATAATTTCCATCATACATTTCAAACAGATTATCGAAATGGACACAAATGGTACCATTGGGATCCAACAAAATGGTGGATAAGGGTATTTTCATTCATAAAAATTACAAAAAACTTGCATAAAGTCCCTTCATGGTCAATTGAAAATGCCAGAATGAAAACTTCTTATGAACACAAAGAAAATAATCTAAATCTAAAAATAAAAGAAGACTATAATCAAAGATTAAAAAATTGTACAAGACAAATTAGAAATTTATTAAAAGACCTCAAAAAGAAAAGAATTGAATATAAAGATGCTAAAAAGAATAGAAAAATGTTAATCAAAGAAACATGGCGTCAAAATAGAATTACTATGAAATTAAAAATTAAAGAGGTGAAGAGTAACATAGCAATTGTCAGATTAGAATTCAAAAAATTGATTAAAGAAATGAATATTCAAAATAATGCTACTTTAATTTAATTAAAATCTGCTTTTCTTTTCTCTAAAAATGCATTGATACCTTCTGAAAATTCAGGAGTAAAACCAGCATCAATAATTCTTCTTTGTTCTAATTTTAAATGTGATTCTAAATTATTGTTCTCTTGATGATCCAGTAAATCTTTACTAGAACGACTTGCTTTTGACCAACTCCCCCATTCATTAGCTTTTTTAATCGATTTTTCAATTAAAGAGGCATCATCTACCAATTCATCAACCGCTCCGTACTCTAAACACTTTTCTGCTGACCAAACTTGATTCTCAAAGAAAAAGATCCTAGATTTTTGTGAACCTACTAATCTTGGTAATAACCAACTAGTACCGCCATCAGGAGATAAGCCTAAAGAAAAATATGATGCTGCAAATTTACCTCCAGGAGATGCAATACGATAATCTGCAGAAAGTGCTAATCCCAAGCCAGCTCCTGCGGCTGCACCATTTACTGCAGCAATCATTATTGTATCGCTATTCCTAATTTTTAATATTAAAGGATGTAAAATATCAGTCATTTTTTTAATCCATTTACCAATTGTTCCTTTATCATAATGTTTTCTGAATTCATTAATATTAGCACCAGCACAAAAAAATTTTTCAGTTCCTGTCAAAATAAATGAATGGATTTTATCATCCTCAATTATTTGTCTTAATTTTAAATCTAATTCGGACATAAAGTCTGGATCGAATGCATTTGTTGCTGATTCGTCAGTTAAAGTAACTAGTATTGTTTTATCTGAAATGGGCTCAAGTTCCACTGGCATGTTATCCGGATAAAGTAATACCTTTTGGATATATGAGGTTCTAAAGACAAATAGCCTAAAGAAAAAAATAATTGAGAAAATCAAAAGAGTGAATACTTTTACCGATGTATATCTTTAATGAGCTAGGTGCAAAATTCATGAAAAAATCTCGTAGACCTAAATTACTATTATTAGCAGGAGTTAATGGTGTTGGGAAATCTACACTTTCAATGGAACTTGCAAATTTTTTAAAAATTAAAAGAGTAGTTTCTACAGATTCAATACGTGAAGTCTTACGTTCAAATGTTGATTCATTAGAAGCTCCGGAATTACACAGAAGTACTTTCAGTGTTGGAAGATATAATCACCCTATTTCTGATTGGGAAGAATGTAGTAATGTCGTTTCAGGTGGAATTAATTCCATTATTGACAAATCAAGAAGGGAAGGGGTAGATTTAATCTTAGAAGGGGTTCATATTAAGCCAGATAATGAAATTATACGAAAATGGGAAAATGCAGGCGGAGTAGCAATTGGAGTAATTCTTTATGTTCATAATGATGAAAATCATAAGCAAATGTTAGTCTCTAGAGAGAAACAAACATGGAGAAACGCTGATAGATATCTAAGTTCTTTTGATACCATAAGAAATATTCAAAATGGAATTCTAGATATTGGAAAGCCATTAAACTGGAAAACTATTGATTTATCAACTGGAATAAATGCAGTAAGTGAAATTGCACATTGGTTTGATCTAGAATGGAATCGTGCTGAACAAAATCTATGAAATTGTATAACTTGCTGAAATAGGTAATTCAATCATAGAATCAGATACAACATTTAAGATTGTATTGACGGTCACATTATTTCCATCTACAACAATATCTGTTTCTGTAAAACTAAACTGAATACCTCTTAATATTCCATGATTTTTGATATCATATTCTACTGTTTCTAAAGAATCTATGGTTGCATCATTCAGATTCATACCATTATCAAAACGGACTTGAGTTCTATTCTCTAATGTTGGAAGAAACATAGATTCTATTTCTTCTGTAGCATCCAATACATCTGTAACATCGCTAGTTCTGGGTAAATCATAACCTGCCACCTTAACTCCATACAATGACATTGAAAGTAAACTCATCAATAAAACCAAACCCGCAGCCAATAACATTTGGCCTGAATCATCATTAAATAATTCTTTTTTCTTCATATTGCTCCACCTCCTTGACTCCAAACGTCAAGAGCAATACTCCAGATATTTCCAGAATCTTGTATAATAAGATATGATGTCACACTATTCCCAATTGGAGAACCACTAAATCCAGAAATGTCCATGGATCCGCTATTTTGTGCCACCCAGCAATTTGCTTCATAAGTTGAAGGTAATCCTTGTTTTACAAAATTACATGCATCACTATAATCATCTAAAGATAATAATTCTGTTAATTTTGAAGAATGGTTAGTTGAATCAAATGCAGGTTCACTCGCCGCTAAATCTAGAGCATCTCTACCAGCCATAGATAATGAAGCATCGATAATTTCAGAATTAGAATCTGGAACATGGATATTAATAACAAACATTGCTGACATAAAAAATAACCAAAATAATGTCAACATTTCAATTACATGTACTTGAGCACTTGTATCAGAAGAAAGCTTACGCATATCTACCAACCACCCGTTACGTTATCCTCAACATTCCAATAGAAGGATTCAAACCGGGACTAGTCGGCACTCCAATCAAAGAAGGGATAAATGAAATAAAAGTAAAGGAAAGTATCGCTAAAACTAACATCATTCCTGCATGTTTAAATCCAGAACTTAATCTTCCATTTGCCATTAAACCCGCCATTGCCCCATTCCCTAATGCTTGCATAGTAACACCATAAAAGAAAACTACTAAGAATAATAATGGATCTATTGCTCTAATTTGCATATTTCCAATTTGTGCTGAAGAGTCGCCGCCAGATCCTGTATTTGATTCTGCAATCGCTGGAATAAATACTCTTGACAAAATAACAATAACAATCATGAAAACCAAATAAGATACCCAAATTACTGCAATATATGATGAAATAGTTCTGCTCCGCTCACCCTCTAAAAATTTAATTTCTCTACTATCACTTGCTGCAGTTACAAGAATATCTGAGATTTTACCCCCTGCCTTATTAGCCTCAGAAATTAAGGAAACTGCTCTTTTAACCAATGGAGTATTTACTCTTGCAGCAAATAACTCCAATACATCTCCAAAAGCCACCCCCCAACTAATCTGATTAGACATCTTTTTTACATCATCATTTAATGCTCCATATTCTGAATTTGCAAGTGATGTAACAGCCACTGTCATTGATAAACCACCCTTCCAATATTCTGCTAAGTCCCTCAAAAAATCTGGAAATTTTTCTTCCCTTGCGTTAATATTTCTCTGTACTCTATCCCAATAAACTGAAGCTGGGTAAATCATCAAAAAGAAAGCAAATCCAAAGAAGTTAATATAAATTGTAGGATGTAATGAGAAGCCTCCTAAATTTACTTCTGGACCAATCCATTGTGATTTATTATTCATATAATTCGGTATTCCATCATAAACCATTGCAGTTACTGTAAAACTAAATTCAAAGTCAGGAGCAGAAGAGACTCCTTCAGGCCACTCTGGAATTAATCTAATTTGATATTCTCCAGGGTCAGCATGTTCAATTAAAATACTACAATCATTATCATTAGCTCTACCTATATGTCTCCAACTATCACCAGGTAATTGTTCATCTTCATCTAAAATACTAACAGTGTATTCTAAAGTAGGATAATCTAATGATTCTGCTGTACAATCAACTCTTAATTCCTGTAATGGATGGGATTTTCCTGCAAGTTGTGAGTCTTTTAATCCAGGTACTTGAAAAGATCTGGCCTTTCCATCCATCCCTTCCCAGGGGTCATCTAAAACCCATTCAGCGGGAGATGGTGAATCTGTTAAAATTGAACATGTTTCATTATCTTTGTATGATGTTTCTAATCCTAATCTAGCATTTGCAAAAGGTTCAGGGTTTGGGTTACCAAATTCGTCTTGAGCTGTAGTTTGACAATAAGTACTTACAAAAAATGGTAAAGCTGCATCATCATTTCCGGGCATAAAATTACTATTTGTAAACCAAAAACCCATACACATTAATCCAAGAATAATTGAAACGGTACAAATCAAATAAAAATAAGTCATCGTTGAATCATCTTTTGGAAGATCTAAATCAACTTTTAATTTATTTTTCTTTTTTCTTGCCAATTTTTCACCACCTCACATATTTTGATCTGCTGACATTGCCCAGACTAAATATCCATAAGCAATATGAATCATTGGTAAAAATCCTAGCACAATAAAGTAAAGCGTACTTTCATCCATTGTAGAACCAGAACCACTAACCCAAAACATAATTACGAGCATTACAAGTAAAAACAGAGGCATAGCCACTGCAACTACAACATAAGATTCTGCAAGCATTGCTAATGTTTCTAAAAATACGTGCAATCTTGTTCTATTCTCTCTCATGTAATGTTCAGCACGATTTAAGAAATATATCTTGAGATTACCTCCTGCTGTTAAAGTACCTTCCATTCCTTGAAAGAACTCAGTTAACCAAGGTGATGCTGCCCTTCCTACAGACATTTTAATTGCAGTAACTAAATCAAAACCAAGAAGATTTGTATCTCTATAAATTTGTGCAGAATCATGAGATATTTCTCCATAAATATCTTGGTTCTTTGCTAATGAACGGAAAATTTTCTGTGGTGTTGCATTAGCTGCAGACATAGCAGCAGTATATGATGCAGCATAAGGTAGATATTTTTCAATATCTTTTGATCTCATTTCTGCAGCTCTTTTAGCTCCACCCATGAAAGTTCTATATGCCAACAATGGCCCTAAACCAAGAGTTAGTACTGGAATAACTATCTTCAAAGGAGCCGGAAAAGATTTAGTTTGATAATAAGGACATCCCCCATACTGTACTTCTCCAAATTCATCAGAATTAACTCCCCAATTAAGATTATAATCAATCTCATCTGAATGCCAATATGCCCAATCTACACAAAGAGGGATTGAAACAGGGTCTTGAATATTTTCATATAATGCAACACCTCCAATTCCTGGCATAAAAACGAGTACATTTAACCCAACTAAAATCCCAACAGTTGCTATTGTAGATAATATACTAGTTGCCATAAAAACTTCTGGCATTATGTTTAAGTTACCTCTTTGAATATTATTAGATAATTCTTTATCTCCTCTTGCCCTTTTTCTTAAAAGACCACCCAAAAGGCGATGGCCTATCTTCTGCCAGGCATTTAATTCCATTTTTATCTCCTTACACTAAGCCATCTACACGAGCGAGAACTTGTTCAGGCCTTACATAATATTCAGTAATGATTTGAGAAACTTGATCTGATTTTCTAATATCATTTAACACCATCCAGTCTAGAACTCGCTTTCGAGTACGTAATTCTGTACGCATCTCATCTTGTGAATAATTGATTTTTACCATTATTTTTTCCAAAACATAAGATTTACCGCTGAAGTCAAAATCATCTCTTGAAGGATCCCATTTGAATACTTCATTGGTAATTATTTCCATTGAGTTTGGATCTATTCCCACAATTTCCACAAGTTGTTTACAACGTCTAACACGTTTACCATTAATTCTTGTTTGAATTTGAATTGCACATGCTTCTAATGCTGGTAGAAGAACACGAGGGATATCAATTGGCTTATTTTCTAATCTGTGAACTAATGACGGTACAGAATCCGCGTGAACTGTTGAATATGCACAGTGCCCTGTAGCCATGGCTTGGAACAGTACGTATGCTTCTGCACCCCTAATTTCACCTACAATAATATACTCTGGACGTTCCCTAAGAGCGGCCTTTAAGAGTTCGAATTCTCCAATCTCACCTTCATTAGATTCTCCACCAAAACCTTGACGAGTTAATCCTGGAATCCAGTTAGGTTGTGGAATGTTAACTTCTCTTGTTGATTCAATACTTACAATCTTCATTTGCCAGGGTATGAAAATACACATGGCATTTAGAGTTGTAGTCTTACCTGATGCTGTACCACCTACATAAAGCATAGATACACCTTGTTGGAAAGCGACCCATAAATAGGCAACCATTAGACTAGTCATTGTTCTAAATGCAATAAGGTCGCAAGGAGAAAAGGGATCATCACGGAAACGCCTAATACAGAAAGTTGAACCTCTAGTTGAAATTTCATGCCCTAATTTCATTACAATCCTAGAACCATCCATTAATGTAGCATCTAATAATGGTTCAGCAACTGAAATATGTTTTCCACAACGTTGAGCAAGTTTAATGATATAAGCTTCTAATTCTTCATCTGTCTCCCATTTAATGGTAGTTTCTACAGATTCAAATTTCCTATGATATCCGAAAATTGGTATATTCATTCCATCTAATGAAACATCCTCAATATTTGGATCAGACATTAAAACATCCATTTTTCCATATCCTAATAAATCTCTACGGAGATAATAAAATAATTTAGATTTAGATTTTTTATTGATTTTCATACCATAAGATTTGATAACTTTGTCCATAGATGTTCTAAGATATGCTGCGGCATCAGCTTCAATATCCTCAATACTGGCATTTAGACTTCTAACAAAAATATCCATAATCTCTTGACGATATTTTTCTTCTTTTTTGGAAAGTGGTGGTTCAATTACTTGATACAAAATATTCAATGAACGTCTATCCCGTACAACTCTAGCAAAAGCATGTGGTGGCCTTACGGGATATTTGTCTAATTCATCATAATTTCTTTTGTCCGCACCGGCATTTTTACGTCGCCTCTGGCCCTTTCCACGTCTCTTCCTAGCCAATTAATCACCCCGATACAGATACCGCACCCATCTAATCCCACTATAACCTTTAGTTGTAATTTAAACAATTGACACCTTGATTGGGTATTTTTCAATACCTTCAAAGCATCAATCAATCATATTCCCAAAGACCATCCTCCTGTTCTTTTCTCTGTCTATAAATTCTTTTTTCTTCTTCTGTTACAAAACCATCTCCATCCAAATCAGCAGGATGCAATGAGGGGCGTCTTGGCCCTCCAGATTGTTGCATTCTATAACCCGAATCATCTCCACCTCTTCTACGTGGAGGGCCTTTTCTTTTACCCTTGCCAGGTGGACCCTTACGACGCATTTCAGAAAGTTCTTCTTGTAATCCTGCTACGGCCTCTCTAGTTCCTTCCATTTCTTCTAACATCCTCTCATGAGATTCTACCATATCAGCTTCAGCTGCTGTTTGTCTCACTTGAGATGCCATATCCATTTCTCCAAGTTCGATGGCTCTTGTTTCAATTAATTCCATCAAATCCCCGAATCCTCCTGGTGGTAAAAGCTTCTTTTCATTATCTTTAGTAATTCTTTTCTCAAGATTTTCTAGTTCTCTACGACTTCTTGCTAATCTTATTTCTGATGCATATTTTTCAACACGTTTAGACTTACCTGCTAATGTTCTTCGGCCTACGAATCTAAGTACACCAAACATCATACCCAATGCCGCAAACATAATTTCTAATGTTCCATCTGGAAGTCCAAGTAATGAATCAATATTCAAAATGAAATCTAATGCAGCAGCTAATTGAGGAGGAAGTGCATCTAAAGTTGAACATCCAAATTCATCTACCTCTACTCCTTCTTCCGTTTCTGGACAATTATCTAAAACTGTTCCGTCTTCGTTGAAATCATTTACACCGTCACCATCAGTATCAATCGCAGTTTCGTTTGCAGTTTCATTTGCAGTTTCGTTTGCAGTTTCATTTAATGGGTCATCTTGCACAGTAACAGTGCAACCAGCAGGATCTACAAAGTCACCCGATTGTGTATTTGGACAATTATCAGCATTATTTCCAACGCCATCGTCATCATCATCATATTGTTCTGAAGAATCTTCTGGGAATGCATCCTCATTATCAAAAACTCCATCTCCATCTGAATCATAAAATAACGGACAACCATTGAACATATCTACTTCAGTACCATTTGGGGTTTCGGAACATTGGTCATAAGAATCAGCTACTCCATCTCCATCACCGTCATCAAAAGAAATCTCACAACCATCAAAGTCAACTCCTGCTCCAAGTCTTGTTAGTAAACATGTATCATTAGAATCTGGTATACCATCTGCATCATCATCCCAATCTTCTGTATCATCAAAGCAACCATCGTGATCAAAATCTGTACCTTCATCCCAAGAATTCCAATTAAACTGGCCTTTTGGACAATTATCTTGTTCATCATTAATACCATCATTATCGTCATCCCAATCTTCTGTATCATCAAAACAACCATCACCATCATAATCTTTTAATGGATCTGAAGACCATTCTGATTCTCCAATGAAACATTGATCTGCTCCGTTACTTTTACCATCATTATCAAAATCAAATTCATGCCAATCTGATTTAGCCTCAAATATTTCTATTTCGCTAATTTTTAAATTTAAATCTAAACTCAGACATTTGAAAACTATTTTCTGACCATAATTGGGATAAAAAAGATAAAATTCTGGATCTTCATCAATTGGATTTTGGTCGAAATTCATTACATGAATCCACCCATTCTGCTCATTCCAAATTTTAATTTCACCACCAATATACTGATTATCAAATGATGAAAATCCCCAAGTTACTTTCATAGCACCAATATAATATTCCTGCTCTAAATCAATCATAATATCTTGATTTGAATCAGAACATGAATCATTTGATTCCCAAAATGAAGTGAAATCATTATCAATTGCTTTAGGACCTGAATTACTTCCATATTCGCTAGTAACATAAATTTCTGCACCATCTGAAAGATCATTTGGATAGAAGGCATCCAAAATACCTCCGCCACCAGAATTAGCATTTTGCCATTCATGAATTCTTATTTCTGTTAATCCAATTGTTGTATCTTCAGAATGTGTACAGACTACCTTAATTCTATTGGCATCAATTTGGCCAATAAAATGATTAATCGGACGGCTCCAATATTCAAGTTCAAAATTTTCTTCTACTTCTATTAGTTGTTGCCATTTTTCATCTGACGTCCATGCTAAAATCTCATAATTTATTGGCATTTGAGGGTCAGTTAACCATTCTAAAGATATTGCTGAAACTGGATGGAAATTTCCATCATCATAACCTGGAAGATTAATTATGATTGCTTGATCCTCATTCTGACAGGAGCTTTCTGATTCCCAATAAGTATCGTAATTGTCGTCAACTGCTAAATGACCTTCTTTACCTTCTACCGCAGAAGAAACCCATGTTGAACCTGTTTCTAAACTGTTACTCCATCTTACTTGTGAAGTATCTACTATACCATTTGGAGTTAATATACAATCTAAGGTTTCAGCAAGAATAGTACCCTCAATAGTATCTTTCAATTCTAATTCGATACAATATGTTCTATCCATCAGAATTGTATGTTGATCTCCAAAATTAATATTATAATTTACTACATTTTCTGAATTCAAAGACATTATTCCAGTAGTTCCAGTAAAATAAATTCCTCCCTGCTCAATTACTCTA
>DAGQ01000055.1 GCA_002498205.1 Euryarchaeota archaeon UBA596 | reverse complement strand
TATTGATGTGGCATTAAATTTTTTCCAAGAAGGAGATGCTGTAGCAATTGGAGAGGTTGGAAGGCCTCATTGGAAAACTTCTGATGAGGTATTTGAATTATCAAATAAATTACTTGAGGATACAATGAGATTGTCAAAAAGGGAAAAGATACCTTTACAATTACACATGGAAGAGAATGGTAATCAAACTTACGAGGATTTAGAATCTATGGCTGAACGTGTTGGTTTAAATCCTGTTTTTCTAGTTAGGCATTTTGCACCTGCAGATGTATCAACTTCAATGGTTGGAAAAATCACTCCTAGTGTGAATTTAGGTAAAGACGCAATTGGTAAATTAATTGAAACGTGTAAATTTAGTGATCATGGATTTATGTTGGAAACGGATTATATGGATGACCCTAGAAGGCCAGGGGCTGTTTTAGGCCCAAAGACTGTGCCAAAAAGGACACAACAATTAGCATCATTAGCAGAAGAAAAGGGATTGGATGAGGAGATGTTTTTTAATATGCATCAAGAGTTACCAAACATGATTTATGGCGAATTAAATTCACCTTAGAACACGGCCCCTACGGGGCCGCTTATGGGTAATGGTCATACACTAGTTTTTGCGATACTTGCAATCGGGTGAGTTTATTCTAGGTTTGAATGGTAAGGTTGCATTGGTATTTGGAGTGGCTTCAGAAGATTCAATTGCATGGGCAATTTGCCAAAGATTAGCACAAGCTGGGTGCAAATTGTATTTGGGTTATCAGAAGAGATTTATGTCTAGAATATTTCAATTAAAAGATAAATTGCCCGAAATTGCTGGTTTTTATCCACTGGATGTAGCAAGTGACCAAACTACGGCAGAATTTTTCACTGAATTTAGTAAGGAAAATCCAAATTTAAAGGTTGATATTATGGTTCATGCCATTGGATTTGCTCCAAGAGAGTGTTTTGATAGACATATCTTGTTTGTTGATGACGATGCCATAAATACTGCAATTACAATTTCTGCCAATTCTTTACAAAGAATCATGCGGCATGCAATGCCTCATTTGAATAAAAAATCATCAACTATTACTCTAACTTATGCTGCATCTACAAGATTTGTTCCTAATTATGGTGTTATGTCAATAGCAAAAGCCGCTTTAGAAAGTTGGACAAGAGAATTAGCATGTCAATTAGGCCCTGATGGGCATAGGTTGAATGCAATATCAAGTGGTCCAATAAAAACAATAGCAGCAGGAGGGATACCTGGTTTTGATAAAATACTTGATCATGTTGAAGAAAACTCACCATTAAGGAGAAATGTGAATCAAGATGATGTTGCTGGATGTACGGTGTGGTTGGCCTCGGAGTTATCCTCTGGAGTAACTGGACAATGCATCCATGTTGATGCCGGATATTCTTCTACAATGGTGCCAGGATCCATAATGGGTGATGATTGAATGGAAGAAAATTCTCAATTGAATGACTCGCAAGGTCCATTTGAGCCTATAGCAATTATTGGGATGTCTTGTATTTTTCCCGATTCTAAAAATATTGAAGAATTTTGGGAGAATATTCTTTCAAAACATGTTTCATTCAAAGAGGTTCCAGAAAATAGATGGGATCCTAAGGATTTTTTTAATGAAGAAGGTGGAGAAAATAAAACATATTCAAAAATAGGCGCTTTCGTAGAAAATTATGATTTTGATTGGAGGCGGTGGAGACAACCTCCTGGAACATTACCCCAAATTGATATTTGTCAACAATGGGCAGTGTCTGTATCAGCTTCAGCATTAGAAAATGCAGGTTATTTAGGAGATGGATGTTCAGAACCTCCAAGAGGAAAAACAAGTGTAATATTTGCTAATGCTTTAGGCGGTGAAAATAGAAATTTATCAAATCAACGAGTATGGGCAGATAGAACATTGCGCCTTGCTAAAGAATCAGGACTACAAGATGAAGAAACATTTCTTGACGAGATTACAAAAGGGTTACCTAAGATTGATGAAGATACAATGCCTGGAGAATTAGCAAATGTTGTAGCAGGCAGAGTAGCTAATCTTTTAGATTTACAAGGTCCAAATTATACTACCGATGCAGCTTGTGCATCATCTATGGCAGCTATACTTGATGCTTGTAGGTTATTACAACTAAGACAAGTGGATTTAGCAATTGCAGGGGCAAGCGATAGAACGATGGATCCTGCTACATATTCTAAATTTAGTGCTATTGGAGCACTTTCTGCAACACACTCAACACCATTTGATTCTAGAGCTAATGGTTTTGTTATGGGTGAGGGAGCTGGTGCAATTGTACTGAAAAGGCTGAATGATGCAATTTCTGATGGAGATAGTATCCATGCGGTAATTCGTGGAATTGGCGCTAGTTCGGACGGTCGTGGAAAAGGAATTACAGCACCTAGTAAAAGAGGGCAAGCTCAAGCAGTAAATAGAGCATACAATCAAGCAGGATATTCAATTGAAACTGTTGGACTGATTGAAGCACATGGAACATCTACAAGAGTGGGAGACGCAACAGAGCTTGGTACTTTAACTAAAATCTTTGAAGAATTACCCAATGGGGAAAATGTAGCAGTAGGTTCTATTAAAAGCCAAATTGGACATTTAAAAGCTGCAGCGGGAATTGCTGGAATTATCAAAGCAGTGCTTGCCGTTTCAAATGAAATCATCCCCCCAAGTGCTGGTTTTGAAACTCCGAATGAAACAGTAGATTGGACTAAAAATCCCTTTTTTGTACCTGTAGAATCTCTTAAATGGAATTCTACAGAATTAACACCACTTAGAGCAGGAGTTTCAGCATTCGGTTTTGGCGGAACAAATTTTCATATTGCTTTGGAATCTTATGATGAAAAATTACATTCAGAAATATCCAGCGAATGGAACCGAAGATGGTTGGCTTATGCAGGTAAAATTGAAGCAAAATCAAATGTTAATATTAATAATCTCAAATCAGATTTAGAACCAACAATGACTTGGGAACAATTAAAATCGATTGAAGGCGGGTTATTATTGATTAACGCTAATGATGTAAATGAGATGAAATCAAAAGTTAGTGAATTAAAATCGAACTATTTAGAATTAGGCGATACTTTTGATAAATCTCCAGATGGAATAAGATTGTCTCATGAGCTTTCTAGAAACTCCAAAGAATTCGTTTGTAAGGGTTTAAGAGTGGCTTTAGTCGCTACAAAGTGGGAGGATTTATTCAAAAAATTGGATTTATTGTCAGAAAATATTGATGATGAAAACAAATGGTCTTTTCTCTCTAGTCAAGATATTTTTATTACTGGAAAAGAACTTCCTGAAGAAAATAAAATTGCTCATTTATTCCCAGGACAAGGTTCACAATATGTTGGAATGACATATGATTTATCAATTAGATATGGAATTGTTAGAGATACCTGGGAAGAAGCAGATAAAACAATGATTGAAATTCTAGATGGTAAGAAATTATCAGACTTTGTTTTAAGATCAAATCTAACCAAGGATGAACTTAAAGAAGCCGAATTAAAATTAAAACAAACTGAATATACTCAGCCTGCAATGTTAACAGCAGATTTAGCATTGAATAGATTACTTGAACAGCATGGGCAAATTCCAGATATGGTTGCAGGACATAGCCTTGGTGAATATGCTGCATTGATGGTGTCAGGAATTTTACAATTTCATGATGCTTTGCGAGCGGCGGCCGCAAGGGGTACAGAAATGGGAAGTGTTGATGTTCCAGATAAAGGATTGATGGCAAGTGTCACGGCTCCTTACGAAACGATAGAGGATGTACTGTATGATTTAGAAGATTATGTAATACCTGCAAATAAAAATTCTCCAATGATGACCGTAATTGCTGGAGAAACAGAAGGTGTGAAAAATGCAATTAAAAAATTCGAGGAATTGGGAATAAGTTCTGTAATTTTACCAACAAGTCATGCTTTTCATACAAGAATTGTTGCTCCAGCAAATGAGCCTTTGAAAAGATTTTTAGAAGGTTTAGAACTTAATTTGCCGAATATTCCTATTACTTCAAATTACGATGGAGAATTTTATCCATTAAAATGCGAGGAAGGTTTTACAGTGAAAGAAACAGTACTTCCTCAATTAACTCCTCAAATGTCTTCACCAGTTGAATGGACGAGACAGATAGAGAATATGTATGAAGAAGAAACAAATATTTTTGTTGAAGTCGGGCCAAAAAGAGCATTAACAACATTTTGTGGACAAATTCTAAATGATAATGAATATGTTTCAATAATGACTAATCATCCAAAGCAAGGAGGTGTTCGGTCATTTCTTTCATCTTTAGGTCAATTAGCGATTCTAGGTGAAAAAATCTTGAATCCAGATCTTGAAAATGAAATTTATTCAAAATCTTTTAGGGCAGGGCCTATTGAATCTTCAAGAAAAACAAAAGAAATAGAAATTTCTATCCCATTAGAGGTAGAACGTCCAAAAATAATTACTACTAAAGTAGAGTCAAAACTTTCAATTGAAGAATGGGTTGCTAATATTTGTTCAGAATTTAGTGGTTACCCCAGTTCGGTTTGTAAGGGGAATGTAAGTTTAACAGGTGATTTAGGAATTTCTTCTGACTCTTTAGAGAAATTAAAAACTAAGATAAAACAAAAATCAGTATGTAGTAAATCTCTAAATGATGTTGAAACAATAACACAATTAGTTGAATGTATAGATTCAGTCCCTGAAGTATCAGTTGGAATTAAAAGTAATAATAATTCAAAGGTTTTAGAAATTAGTAATTTAGCAGCCAATAATCGAAAAGTAGACCCATATGTAGTAAGTGGTGTGAGTTTAGGTTTACCTGGCCTAGATCAAGTTTTTGAGCAAAATACTCTTGAGAGAATTATTGATGGCGAGAACTTTATTACAGAATTATCTGATGATTATAAACAAAGGTTGTTAGATAAAAATCTCGTAAGGATTGTTAAAGATAGTAGTGGAAATTCAGAATTAGTTCCTTGTGAAACATTTGATATGATTCCCCAATTAGCAGGAAGAGGAGGATATTTCGATCTTGTTGAACAGTATGGAATAGATTCAAAAATAGTATCTGCAATGGATGTAACAACTAAATTAGCATTTGCTTCTGGTTTAGAAGCATTACGTGATGCGGGTTTACCCTTAGTTGCTGAAGAACAAGTAAGTAGTAATGGGAAAAGACTTGTTCGTGGGTGGAAATTACCAGTAATTGAACGAGAGACTACTGGAGTAATATTTGCTTCTGTATTCCCAGGGTATGAAGAATTATTGAAACATGCAGCAAATAACGGTGCTGACGAAAACGGTACTTTTGATCGTAGATTTTTACTACAAATATTATCAATGGGGCATAGTCAATTTGCCCAGTGGATTGGTGCTAAAGGACCTAATACTGCGATAAATAACGCTTGCGCATCTACTCCTGCAGCATTTTCAATCGCAGAAGATTGGATTACAACAGGTAGGGCTTCAAGAGTGATTATTGTTAGTGCTGATGATACAACCAGTGATGTTTTGTTGGAATGGATTGGTGCAGGTTTTGCTGGCGCTGGTGCGCATTCAATTGGAAATGTTGTAGAAGAAGTAAGCCTACCTTTTGATGCTAGAAGAAATGGTATGTTACTTGGAATGGGTGGAGCTGCATTTGTAATTGAAAAAGAGAGTGCATCTAAATCAAGAGGTGTTACTCCATATTGTGAATTATTGGGTTCTCATATTGGCAATTCTGCATATCATCCCACAAGGTTAGATGTTGAACATGTTTCTGAGTCTTTTGATAAATTTATTTCTCAAATGGAATCAGTTTGGAATTTTGATAGACATCAAATTGCAGAAAAAACTACCTTCATGTCGCATGAACCTGCTACTCCACCAAGAGGAGGATCTGCTTCAGCAGAAATTAAAGCATTAAGAAAAGCATTTGGAGAATCAGCAGAAAAAGTAGTAATTACAAACACCAAAGGATTTACAGGACATCCAATGGGTGTTGGAATTGAAGATGCAGTTACGATTTATGCTCTTGCTAGAGGTAAATTACCACCAATTGCTAATTTTAAAGTAGCAGACCCAGAGTTGGGGACTTTAAAATTATCAGAAGGAGGAAATTATGATATTGAATATGCTTTACGGCATGCAGCAGGATTTGGAAGTCAAATGGCTTTGACTTTATTCAAGAGAATTGCAATAACAACAAATCGAATTAAACAGAAGATGGTAAAGAATTGGATTGAAGAAATTACAGGAGATAAAATTGAATTAAGAATTTTTGAAAGGAAATTAGTCGGTTGGAGGAATCCAGATGAAGAATTAATTGGTGGAATTCAAGGAGATAATTGGATTGTTCCAGAATTCGATGCAGAATTGGAAATTGAACCCCCTGTTAAGGACTTGGAGAAGCCAGTAGAGACGAAGGAAAAAGAAAAAACAGTCAGTATTCCAAAGCCTGTAAACACTGAAAAAATAATTGTAAACGATGAAATTACTCAGAAGGTTCTTGAAACTGTTGTAGAACACACCGGATATCCTGCTGATTTCATCGAATTTGATCAAGACTTAGAAGGAGAATTAGGTGTTGATTCAGTCAAACAAGCTGAAATTATGGCCGATTTAAGGGAATATTTTGGTTTACCATTGGATGAGAATTTTGTATTATCAGAGTATCCTACTCTAAACCATATGATTTCATATTTAACTCAAATGAGTGGTGGTGGAAATACAACATCACATGAAGAAACTGAGGTTTCAAATACATCTACGGATGAAAAAATATCAACAGAACCGATTTTACAAAATCAAGAAATTGATGAAAAAATAGTTAGTTCTGAATTTATTGAAATTGATGAAAATATCAAGAGTGCAGTTCTGGAGGTTGTCGTAGAACATACAGGTTATCCCGAGGATTTTATTGGTTTCGATCAAGACTTAGAAGGAGAATTGGGAGTAGATTCAGTTAAACAAGCTGAAATGATGGGAGATTTAAGGTCAAAATTCGAACTTCCTGTAGATGAAAACTTTGTATTGTCTGAACATCCTACACTAAATCATATTGCATCATATATTTCAAAAATGTCTGAATTACCCACAAATAACAAAGAACTCGTAGAAGAAAATAGGGTTTCCGAGATTTCAACTATTGAGCCAATTCAAGAAAAAACAATTGTAACTACTGAAATTATAGATGATTCTGAAGTACGTAGATGGCAGGTTGAAGTTGAAGAAGCAGAAGAATTGAATGATGATGAAATAGATATTAATGGGCGTACCATTTTAATCACTGATGAAGATTGGAATTTAGGAGAATCAATTGCAGAAGAATTAATTTCTAAAGGTGCAAAGGTAATTCTTCTAAGTTTAGATACATCAGTAAAGGATTTTTCAATTGAAGAAAAAAATGAGATGCCTTTACTTCGTGCTAATCCAAATTCAGATAGTCAGATGTTAGAGGTTGCTACACATGTTACTTCTGTAGGGAATTTAGGTGGATTAATTCACTTGGCACCTTTAGACCTTGCAGGTTTAGAATGGAGTCTTAAAAATAGTAAGATACAAACAACGATTTCTACAAATTCATTATTTAGTTTATTACATGAATTAGATACAGATTTTAATAATCTCAATTCTGGCATCATAGTTAGCGTTTCAGCAATGGATGGTAGGCATGGAAATAGGGGGTCTCACTTTAATCCCGTTGCTGCGGGTGCACATGGTATTGTTAAATCATATTCAAAAGAACGGCCTAACCTCAAATGTACTGCTTTAGATGTTCATCCGGAATTGATTTCAAATACCTCTGAATTAGCTAAGCATATTGTAAAAGAGTCATTGTGTAAAAATAATTTAGTTGAAGTAGGTTTAGATCGTGATTTAAGAAGATGGAAATTAGTGTTATTTGACGAGGCATTGGTGGAGAAACGCTCGAAGCTTAAATCAGACGATGTCTTAATTGTTTCAGGAGGTGGATCAGGAGTAACTGCTGCTTCATGTATTGCTTTAGCATCATCATGTAGAGATTCTAACGCCACATTTATTTTATTGGGAAGGACTGAATTAATGCCTGAAACATTTGATTGGGTACACGATAATGATGATCAACTTAATGAACGGAAATTACGACTCAGAGAAAAATTAATTGAAGAGAATGGTGCCGTGAATATGGTACAATGGGAGAATGCTTGGAAGCCATTTGCAAGATCATTAGACATTTATCTTACAATTAATGCTATTAAATCAACAGGTAATCATGCTGAATATTTTAGTTGCGATGTTACAGAATTTAAGAATCTATCAAAAGTAGGAAAAACAATAGGTCAGAAATATGGGCCAATTACGGGAATTATTCATGGAGCAGGAATAGAAGATTCAAAGTTAATAGGAGATAAAAACCCTGAAATTTTTGAGAAAGTGGTTTCAATAAAGACTGATGGGTGGATTAATTTAGTAAATGCATCAGAAGTGAGCGGAACAAAGGATTTGAGAATAGCTTGTTGTTTCACAAGTATCGCTGGAAGGTTTGGAAATGCAGGCCAAACAGATTATTCGGCTGCAAATTGTATTCTTGATGCAGAGATGGCAAGATTAAATGCAACTGGGAATACAAGGGCAATAGCCATCGCTTGGACTGGTTGGAGAGAAGTGGGGATGGCTACTAAAGGATCAATTGAGAAAGTCTTTGAACAAGCAGGAATACAAACAGTAGGTTTAGAAAAAGGTGTACAATTATTTGTTGATGAAATTTTATGTAAAGGAAAAAGAAGAGTCGTAATTGCTGGTGAACTGGGAATTTTAGATGATACAGATGTAAAGAGAGAACCACCATTATTAATTCCAAGTGAGATTTCAAAAATAGTTGAAGATCAGGGGCAAATGTGTTTTATTGACTATATTGTTAATTTCAAAGAGGGTGATTCAATTACAATTGAAACAACATTTGACATAGAAACATATCCATTTTTAGAAGATCATTCAATTGATGATGTGCCTTATTTACCAGGGGTTATGGCATTAGAAATATTTGCACAATGTTCTCGATTACTTGCTCCAGATAGTTTTGTATCAGGATTTAAAGATGTAATGTTTGGTTTACCTGTAAAATTAATTCGTTCAGAACAAAAAGTTAGAGTAATTGCAAAAATAAAAGGTAATGAAGTACATTGTATCATGGAATCAGATTTAACAAATTCAGAGGGGGAGGTCTTTGGAAAACCAAAACAACACCATAAGGGAATTGTAAGATTGTCTAAAACTTATGAATCTAGTAAAAAATCATTAATCGGTTTACCCGATTCTGGTGAAATTTCTAATAGTTCGAATTTTATTTATTCCCGATTTTTCCATGGTCCTCGTTTTCAATCCCATGCAGGAATAATCACAGGAATTTCTATTGATGGAGACATAGGTGCAGATGGTAAGATATTACAAAGAAATCAATTACCTACAAAAGAACAATTTAAATTAGAATCTGAGAATATTGAAATAACATTAGAATCTTATCCTATGCTAATAGAATCTTCATTTCAAAACGCTGGGATGGTAACTATGGAACAAACAAATATGCAAGCATTACCCGTAGGGATTTCATCCTCTACTCTATTACGTCAACCCGAAAGAAATGCTAATTTGTTAGTTAGAACATTGTGCAGAGAAATTTCAGAAGGTATTAGTATACATGATGCAATAATAGTTGAAGATTCCGTTGGTAAACCTATTGTTATGATTATTGAAGGAATCCAACTCAAAGCATTAGCTCCCCTTGAGGAATCAATGCGTTTTGATTTGGAGCGTTAATTTATGTGGTTTCCCTGCGATGAAATTAAAGAATTAAACTTAGATTTACCAGTTCAACTCGGAATTCATATAAATTTTTTGAAAATAAGAAAGACAACAATTAATGAAGAAATTTCAGATATTAGTAATTTAAATTTTATTGATTTAGAAGAAATTAAAAAATTTAAGACCAAAAAACGTTCAGAAGAACATGCAACTGGTAGATATTTGTTATATCATATGTTTAAGAAGTATTATCCATTTTTAAATTCAAACAAAATAAGAGTCTCTAGGGATGAGAATAGAGCACCATATTTTGAATGGAATGATAAGAATAATGAATTATTACCTAATTTTAGTATATCTACTACAGATGATTTAGCCATTGTAGCCATTTGTAATTCTAATCTCAGTCTAGGTATAGACATTGAAAAAAGCAATCAAAAAAGATCTAATAATTTATTTGATTTTGTGTCGGAGGGACTCGAATTAGATCAAATAAAACGATTATACAAATTAGAAAATAATATTGGAATAAATAAAATATGGACTGTAAAAGAATCTATTTTGAAGTGTTTAAGGCTTGGTATGAGTATTTCTCCAACTAAAATTAAGGTACTTGATGAGAATCAAAAATATAGAAAAACTATTATTTATGACGGTAATGAAATATCATCTGAAAATTTCTTACTTAAATTATCCGAAGATTATTCTCTTTCATTAGCTTATCAAAAGATAGAACCAAAAAAATTTCTAAGAATGCGGATAGCGGGAATTGAACCCACGACATGAGGTTGGAAACCTCAGGTGATACCACTTCACCATATCCGCGTTAAACATTGGTAAGAAGTCTACCTCTTAGCCGATTCGGTTATCAAATTAAATCATCAAGTAAGTCATCATTACTATTTTTATTAAAATTATTATTGGTAAATTGTCTCATGCCATTTGATTTTTGATGAATTTGTTTGAGTTGAGGATCAGCCCTTGAATTTCTATTAGGGGTATTTGGTAAAGGAGGTTTAGTTCTTTCTTTAATTCTATTTTTGATAAAATCTTCTTTTGCCTTTCTTTGATTTCTTTTAGATCTCCATATTTTCCCAGATTGTAACAATATGAAAACTCCTGCAACTATTGCCAAACTCATTGGAGTAATGTGAGGTGCCGCTGGACCTAACATTTCAATATATGATTCAATTGCAGTTAATTCCTCTTCGACGACTTTTGGGATTTCCTCTTCATTTTCATAACTGAAAATCAATATTTCTTTTTCGTCAATCAAATCACTTGAACCGATTGCAAGAATTTTAAATGTTGCATTCCATTCACCAGCGCCTCCAACAATTATTTCAAAATTAATTATTTTGGCAGCATCGATTGCACCTGCTGCTTGTAATTCTAAAAACCAAGAATTTTGAATTGTATTTAAGCCTAGACCTGTTTCTAGGTGAATAATGACATTAATTGCTTCATTCATAGTATTTGTAATTGTACAGGTTCCATTAATTTGTCCAGTTGGATTAACTAATATCTGCGAAGATTCAGGGTTACAAGAGATTGTTGATGTTGGAATATTTCTTGAATTATCTTGAGGCCAATAATCAATCCATGATGCATCAAGTGAATTATTATCTCCATACCCATCACCATCAGAATCAGACCACTGTGAATTTATTTGTGGTAGATCGTCTATATTGTCAGAAAACCCATCATTATCCGAATCTATACATCCTAATTCTGCACCCATATATGAATCTCCAAATATTGTGGGGCAGGCATCAGGAGAAGTTCCTACAGGATTATCTCCATACCCATCACCATCAGAATCTATCCATTGGGTAGAATCGTCTGGTAATGGGTCGATTGAATCAGCACTTCCATCTCTATCAGTATCTAAACATCCAAACGGAGCAATAGACGAATTCCCATAGGTATCTATACATCCATCAGCTTGAGTACCTAATGGATTATCTCCATACCCATCACCGTCAGAATCTATCCATTGAGTTGGGTTCTCAGGGAGTGAATCATTTGAATTTGCATATCCATCACCATCACTGTCGACACATCCTAGAAGTATTATTGAAGACATTCCAGCAGTAGATGGACAATCGTCAGGGAATGAAGCAGGAGCAGGGTTATCTCCATACCCATCACCATCTGTATCATTCCATTGGGTTGAATCACTAGGGAAAGCATCAGCACCATCAGCTATTGAATAAAATAAGTCAGGATCACTATATCCATCATTATCACTATCGGGGCACCCCAAACGATCCTCGTTAGATTTACCATAGCTATCTCTACAACTATCTTCATTCAAATCATCAAAACCATCGCCGTCTTCATCAATATTTCTTAGAACATCATTCGGAAAGTCATCGTTATCGTTAGAATAACCATCATTATCACTATCTGGGCAACCATATTTGTCAATCCACGAATTTCCAGGTAAATATTGACAAGAATCAAATTGTGGTCCATCGGGGTTATCTCCATACCCATCACCATCAGCATCTTCCCATTGTCCTGCTAAATCTTCTAATGCATCTTCATTATTTGCATATCCATCACCATCATTGTCAGGACAACCCCAATTGAAATTCATTGTTGAATTACCAGCATCATTGGGGCAACTATCATAACTTACTCCATTCGGATTATCTCCATACCCATCACCATCCGAATCTATCCATTGAGTACTTTCAAATGGGAAACTGTCATCAGAATCTCCGTAACCATCACCATCAGAATCGAGACATCCGTAATTTTCATTTTGATTAGAATAACCTACATCATTTGGGCAATCATCTGCAAAATTTCCAGCAGGGTTATCTCCATACCCATCACCATCCGAATCTATCCATTGAGTTCCATCACTAGGAAATGCATCTCCATTAGTTCCACTTGAATTATCTCCGTATCCATCACCGTCAGAATCAGCCCATTGACTTGAATCAGCAGGCATAAAATCAGGATTAATTCCAG
Organism: Euryarchaeota archaeon UBA596; assembly: GCA_002498205.1. Classification (GTDB taxonomy): domain Archaea; phylum Thermoplasmatota; class Poseidoniia; order Poseidoniales; family Poseidoniaceae; genus MGIIa-I. Next base: position 5,331 of record DAGQ01000055.1, on the reverse strand, counting down.
CAGGGTTATCTCCATACCCATCACCATCAGAATCAGCCCATTGAGTGCCCTCATTAGGTAATGGATCTGAAGAATCATCCCATCCATCACCATCAGAATCTAAACAACCAAGAATATTATTTTCGGTAGATGTACCAGAAACTAATGGACAACTATCTGGATTATTTCCTCCAGCTTCATCACCATAACCGTCTCCATCCGAATCTCTCCATTGAGTTGCATCATTTTGGAAAGCATCTGCACTTCCTATTGGGTGTGCTTGTGAATTTACATCAGGGTCGCTATATCCGTCTCCATCACTATCTGTGCACCCTTTACGATCCTGAGAACTAGTTCCATGATTTCCGGGGCAACTATCTCCATTATTGGACGGTGGAGGATTATCTCCATACCCATCACCATCAGAATCTGCCCATTGTTCAGGATCTCCAATAAATTTGTCTGCGCCGTTACCTACAGTCCACGAACCATCAGGGTCACTATATCCATCCCCATCAAAATCAGGACAGCCAGAACGGTCTTGATCTGAAGTTCCAGAAACAGCAACACATGCATCTGCACCATTAGCAGTGGTCCAACTACCGTCAGGATTGCTAAATCCATCAACATCTAAATCAGGACACCCATTCCTATCGATAGTAGAAGATCCTTGAGACATTATACAATCATCTGGTGTAGTTCCAGCAGGATTGTCGCCAAACCCATCTATATCAGAATCAGCCCATTGTGTTGAATCAGAAATAAATGCATCCGCACCATTAGCAGTAGTCCAACTTCCATCAGGGTCGCTGTACCCATCTCCATCAGAATCTAAACATCCTTGACGATCAGCAGTAGAATTACCCCATAATCCAAGACAATCATCGACAGATGTATCGTCAAAACCGTCAAAATCCATATCATTAGTTGAATTTATTAACCCACTGTTTACATTTACAGAAACAGCGAATGGTTGTGGCCCTTGAGGAACATTTGTTCCAGTTATATGTACTTCCCAAGTACCACTTTGTGGCGCATTAATTGTAATTCCTTTTGTCGTGTCTAAATTATTTGACAATTGTTGAATCGTTCCATCAGGTTTGTGTAATTCAATATCTAAGTCATTCACAAGATGTGGTCCTACCCCAGGCGTACTAGCAGGGTCTGTATAAGATAAAACAACTTTCAATGTAGATAATGACGCTGGAACATTAAAAGAAAACTCTCTAAACTGTCCAGTAGTTACGGTCTCTCCATCTACAAAAGAACTGTTAATTGAACCACCCAAATCTATTCTTCCCCACCCTTCATGTGAATTGGGAATAGTTTCTCCTGCACCATTATTTGGATCTCCATATTGCCCAGCCATATCATCAGCACCAGCAATAAATAATGATGTAATCAGGGCTGAACTCGGATTTGAAACTCCTAAATTAGTATCTAGATGTTCTAATAGCAATGCGGCAGAACCTGCAGTTAGTGGTGTTGCCATACTAGTCCCTCCCATGTATACGTGATCAGAATCGTAAGCTAACCAACCTCCAGCAGCTGTTGATCGACTTCTTGTTGAAAGTATCCAAGTTCCAGGAGCAGTAACTTCTGGTTTTTGCCTATTGTCATCAGTAGGTCCTCTGCTGGAAAACGCCGCCATACCCTCTGGATCTCCTCCAGTTAAATCAGAAGCAATTGGTTCGCCGTAATCTGGACCCCATGAACTAGGATTAAAGTTTCCAGAATTTGTGGGTAAAGTATCTCTATCATTTTCAGAAGCACCAACAGTAATTACATTTTTTGCGGTCGCCGGAGCTCCCATTGAATCATCATCAACTTCACCATCTCCATCATTATCTACTCCCTCATTTGCAGCGGCAAATAAAATCACAAGATCTTGGTATGTATAAGATGCTTGATCAGCCTGTTGAGCACTTGCAGTATATTGTCCAGCAACATTGGAACCCCATGAATTTGTATGAACTCTTGACCCATTTTCATATGCTTGAGCGAACATGGTATTCAAATCATCAGGAATTCCAAATAATCCATACCAATCAGTTTCTCCAGATGCAGCCGTAAAATCCGCCCATTGTTCAGTCGCTTGAAAATGTAAAGTTGCCGCAGGTGCAGCACCTACAATAGAACCTCCTGAAGCAGAACCATCGCCTAGAACAGAACCTGCCACATGAGTTCCGTGGCCATTACCACACTGATTACAATTGGAAACATCGGCAGCTCCATCATCTAGTGATGCTGCTGGTTCAATCCAACCTACATCTTTCCACCATTGAGGTATGGGTAATGATTCAATTCCGTTAATTCTACCTTGAAAATCAGGGTGCATTGTGCCATCATCGACTCCCGAATCTAGCCCTGAGTCTGCAACAGTAACTTGTACACCAGAGCCAGTTAAACCAGTCCAAGTAGGGTTTAATGCTGTCATTTCTGCAGTTTGAGAAACATAATCAACTTCAATAATTTCTCTTCCTATTGAATTCTGAGTATAAAATTTAAATTTCGGTTCAATCCATTCAACTCCAGGGTTATTTGCTAATCTTGAAATGCCTGTTTCATCTACTAATAATGTGGCCCACCTATTGCTATGTGAGAGTAATGTTAGTGATTCATCAAATTGTAATTCGGGAACAGAGTCTCCAGAAAGAACAATTGTTACTATTCCTTTTCCAAAAAGGGTATAACCATGTTCAAATTCTCCAGCCAATAATTCATCGATCATTGGATGGACTTTATCTGTAGGATCTAAACTCATAATTCCTTGAACATCTAAATCAATCAAATCTTGTATTGTTTTTGAAGGAATAAAACAATGGAAAGCACCATTTGGAATGTAAGAAAAACATTCAAAACCTTCATTATTCAAAGAATCCAACCACTCTGAAGGAACAGGCATTGAATGTTGTATGATGTACCATCCGCTGAGTACATCACCGAATTCTATTGACCATTGAGATGGACTAATTGGTTGTGCATTCCTAAATCTTAATTCTATAAGATCCGAATTAATATTTTCATTTATCACCCAACCTGAAGAAGAATCTAAATTAGGGAATATACCCATATCTTCTAAAGATTCTAAGTCTACATTAGTTTTTATGTTTTCATCATTTATTTCCGAAAACCCATTTGCAGTAACCGCCCAACTAGGGAATATAAAAATTAAAGTTAAAGCGACTATCAGCGCTTTTTGGTTTTTCAAATTAATTTTATGACTACTTATCATACTACTGCCTCATGCTGCTCCATGAACTGCCGCCAAATCAATCCTTTGGAGGTGCAAATTTTCATTTTTAAGAAACAAAGGATTGTAAACTTGATTCCTGAGCGGCGGTCGTGAAAGATGCAGACATATCCTCTAATGAGGATGAAAAAATTGAATCCAAACAAATAATTGGTAATCAAATTTGGAGAATCGTACCTTATGTGAAGAGCTATTGGAAACGTGCAACTTTAGGAATTAGTACTAATGGATTTGCAAGAGCCTTTGATTTGATACCTTTTGTGGCAATGGGTTTAGCAGTTGATTATTATCAAAGTGGAAATTTAACGGGCCCCTCTTTTCTTGTAGATTTGATTTCAGCAAATCCAGAACTTGGTTATGGAGTATTGATATTTTCTTGTTTTACCATGTTAGCCTTATTTCAAGGTATTAGTGATTATTGTTGGCAATCTCTCGGTTACAAAGTTCAGCATGATTTGAGGATGGATGCGACAAAAAATCTAGTCAAAATGGAAGTATCTTACTATGATCTAAGACAAACTGGTGCACTAATGTCAATTTTATCCTCAGATGTTAACCAATTAGAAGACGTGATTTCTGATTCATCTACGTCAATTATTAGGTTAATTATTACGACATTAACAGCTTTTATAATTTTATTCTTCATGTCTTGGAAATTAGTGGTTGTATTATTTGGGCCGTTATTATTGATTTTTCCCTTGGTTTGGTGGTTTTCTACTAGAGTTCAAAGAAAATATCGAAAACAAAGAGAATCTACAGGAGATATTAATTCAATACTAGAAAATTTGATCAGCGGAATTTCAGTAGTTCAAGCATATAATGCCCAAAAATATGAAGTTAACCGCGTAAATCATGAATCTGAAACATATAGAGATCAAGCAATAGGAGCATCAGCAGTAAGGAACAGATTCATTCCAGGACTTTACGCAGTTGCTGGGATTGCATTTGGAATATTGGTAACAGTAGGTGGTTATTTAGTGGCTGGAGATGAAATTACAGTAGGAAATTTCGTAACGTTTTTATTAATTAGTACTAGAATGACATTCCCATTGTTTATCTTTGGTGTTTTGTTAAACCAATTACAAAGAGGAGAAGCAGCCGCAAGAAGAGTTTTTGCAATTACTGATTTAGAGGCATCGATATATGATAATCCTAATTCTCAGGAATTGAATAAAGGAATAAATTCAATTGAATTCAAAAATGTATTTTTTACATACCCAGAGACGGAAACACCAGTTTTAAATGGAATTTCTTTCAAATTAAATCACGGCGATTTCCTTGGAATTATGGGCCATACAGGTGCTGGTAAATCGACAATCCTAAAACTTCTATTAAGATTCTATGAGCCAGATAAAGGAGAGATTTTAATTAATGACACACCTATTCAATTATTCACTTTAGAATCAATTAGGAATCAACTTGGATTTGTTAGCCAAGATCCATTTTTATTCTATGGGACAATTGAAGACAATGTTGTGTATGCCAGAGAAAGTAGTGAAGAAGAGGTTAAACATGCATTAGATCTGGCTGGAGCAAAAGAATTTGTAGAAAATCAAGAAGAGGGATTAAAAACTAAAGTTGGTGGTCGAGGAGTTAAATTAAGTGGGGGGCAAAAAGCAAGGATTTCATTAGCAAGAGCATTACTAAAAAACCCCTCCTTGTTAATATTGGACGAAGCATCATCCGCACTAGATGCAGAAACTGAAAAGAAAATTCAACAAAATCTACTAGATTCAGGTAGTGGAAGAACAACCATAGCAGTAGCACACAGGCTTTCAACGATTAGGAATGCTAATGAGATTTTGTCTATGGTGGACGGAATTGTTGTAGAGAGAGGAACCCACAAACAATTACTTGATTCAAAAGGTGTTTACCAAAGTCAATGGCAAATTCAAACAGGACAATTAGATTAGTTTAAATCAGATTTAAATTTCCTATTTCCTAGGATAAGTATCACAATTCCTAGAATAAATATTGGTGCACCAATAATTGCTGCAGTGTATGCAATTTGCATACCAAATAATTCAATTTCAATATCTAACACACTTAGAATAAATAATATCAAAACTTCAGCGATTAAACTAAAAACAATCAAACCT
>DAGQ01000124.1 GCA_002498205.1 Euryarchaeota archaeon UBA596 | reverse complement strand
CTGAAAAACTACCACTTTTCCAAGCAGCAACAGCAACTAAAGCAGCCATCATATATCCTGCGTGAGCTACAGAAGAATATGCAAGCATACGTTTTGGATTTTCACTTCCTAATGCAGCTAAATTACCCCATGTCATTGTAATTACAGATAATATTCCAAATGCCAACATCCAAACAGCAGTTTCACCCGTTTCTGGTAATGTAATAATCATTAAAATACGCATTAAACCAATAAATCCTAGTGTTTTTGATGCTGTAGCTAAAAGTGCTGCTACTGGGCTTGATGCTCCAGCATATGCGTCAGGAGCAACAAAATGAAATGGAACAGCACTGATTTTAAATGCAAATCCTACAAGTAGTAAACTGATTCCAAATAATGGTAATGTCTCAGGGTTTTCCATTGCTGCCCAAGTTGCTTCAAGAACAGATAATTGTAAACTTCCAGACCAGAGATAAAGTAACGACATCCCATACAATCCAATAGCAGAAGAAATTGCTCCAGTTATGAAATATTTCACTCCAGCTTCTGTACCAGCTTTTGATTCTTTATGGAATGCCACCATTACATATATCGGAAGAGTTGCCAATTCTAAACCTACAAATAAAACAAATAAATTCATTGACATTGCAACAATTGTCATTCCTAGTCCAGAAATTAATAGAAGAAGATGGAAATCGACTTGTCTTCGATTATCTAGTAATTGATCTAAATCATCACTACTTGGATTTGAATCTGCTTGTAATCGATTAATACTAGCAGCACTTACTAATAGTAAAGCCAAGAAAAACATTAATTCAAATAATCTACTAAAAGAATCTAATTTAAGTAGATCCACAGGGTTATTTCCTGAGGTAGTAAGTATTGTTGTTTCAGAACAGAATTTTTCAACTAGTTCATTACATGCATCCCCCCCTAATGAGCGAATTAACATTGCAATTGCCAAAATAAATGTAAAAACGGAAATTACGCCAGGTAATCTGGGATCAGAATTCCATTTGAATCTATTTCCACCAAGAAGAGCAGGAATTCGTAAACGAGTTAATGGTAGACGTATTTTTGCATCTCCTAAATTTGTAATTATAAATAAAGCAAGAATACCGCTAACTAATACTAATTCTGGTAAAAGATATCTTAGACCATCTACACTTACTGCATCAAATGCCATTTAACTCCACCTTCCTGTGATTTCATCCAATAAAATATTCTCAATAAGTTCGCTACTATAACCAGACATCATTTCAAAGAAAATGAACGGGAATATACCAAATATTACAATTAAAATTGCTAATGTCATAAGCCCTATTTTTTCTGTAAGATAAATATCTTTAGGTTTTTCATCCCCTAAAGATTCAGGAAGCTCTGTTTTTTCTCCTCCTTCAAAAATAGTTCTTTGCATACTCCATAAGTAATATGCTGCGGTAATTGCTAAAGTAATTCCTGGAATTATTACCCACCATCCAAATTCAAACCATAATGCAACTAGTACTGCTACTTCAGCTACAAATCCAGCAAGTAGAGGTAAACCAAGACTTGCCATCCATGAATACATCATATTTCCAGCTAACCAGGGACTATGTTTAGCCATACCACGCATTGATCCGATTTCTAGTGTGTGATAGTGATGTTTGAAAGCACCAGCAACACCAAACAACATTGGTGAAATTAAACCGTGTGCAAACATCATGAATATAGCCCCAGCAAAACCTAATGGTTGTAAACTAGCAATTCCTAATAGAATAATACCCATATGTGAAACAGAAGAATAAGCAACCATTCGTTTTAGGTTTGTTTGACCTAAACATACCCATGCACCATAAAATAAACTTATCATGCCTATAATCATCAGTAACATTTGGAATTCAACTACTGCATGTGGGAACATAGAAATCGGAATTCTAAACATTCCGTATCCACCCATTTTTAGCATTACACCTGCTAATAACATTGAACCACCAGTTGGTGCTTGAACGTGAGCATCAGGCAACCAAGTATGGAATGGAACAACTGGTAATTTCACTAAGAAACCAGCCATAAACAATACAAATAACAATTTTTGAGTCCCTGCACCTAGCCAAATATTTCCAAGAATCACTTCTTGTTGAGCGTTTTTAATCATTTCATGCATATCGAAACTTCTTCCAGTAATACTAGAATTGGCTGTAGAAGGATCTTGTAATAAGTAAAGAGTGATGATACCTAAAAGCATTAAAATTGAAGCACTAAAGGTGTAAATAAAGAATTTTTGAGCAGCATATTTTCTTTCTTTACCTCCCCAATTTAATATTAAGAAGAACATTGGTACAAGGGTTAATTCCCAGAATACATAGAACATAAAGAAATCTAGTGCTACAAATACACCCATTAAACAACCACCCATTAAAATTAGTAATGGATGATAATACCATGCTTTCTTTTCATTCCAAGTAGTTATTATGGTTACTGGGACCAAAAGTGCAGTTAACCACACCATTGGCATTGAAAGACCATCAATTCCAACATGCCATTCCGCACCAATTGATTCAATCCAATTATATTCAACTTCATACATATATTGATTGAAAGAGATATTTGCCCAGTGCACATTAATTAATAAATCAGTCATCATTAAACTTGTAATTGTTAGAACGATAAGTGAGATACCAAGAGATGCATATTTTATTGTTTCAGAAATACTTTCTTTTTTCCAAGCAGGAACAGCGGACGAGAATCCCATTAGTAGTAAAGAACCTAAAATTGGAAGACCGATGAGTGGTAGTGTAACCCAATCATCTTCCATTAAAGACATTGGAGATATGAACATTAGCGCAGCAATTGCAATAAATAAACCTCCAATAACGTACATTCCATCATTTAGTTTATTTTCTGCCATTATGTCATCCCCCAAATTAATCCTACTAGTAGTAGTGAACCAAGAGCTACCATCATGATATAATCACGAGCAGAACCAGTGGTTAATTTTCTAATCCAAGTACTAGTTGATTGACTCCCTGATTCAATACCTTTTATTACTCCGTCAACACCTTTTTTATCAAATAATGCTGCACCTAAACCTATTGGTACGATAATTTTCAAACAGAACCAATCATAAAGATCATCAAAATACAATCTTCTTCTTAACGCTTCAGCTAATCCGGATTCAGCTAGTGATTTATTATTAAATTGCCATCGACTTTTTACCATTCCAGATAATTTAACTAACCAAGAAACTGTTGGAATTGCTTTTTCTCCATCTTTCAGATTACCGCCGTATAATGACATTGCTACAACAGGACCAATTAATGAAGATAAGCCGATTGTAGCCCATGTTAATATTAAGAATGTTGAATCAATGACGCCATCTTTATCCATTGCTAAAAATGCATGTTGCATTTCATAGACTAAATCATAGTGGAAAGCATGGCCTGTGGAAACCCAATCGATGAAGTGTAGGGAAGCAAATACAATTCCTCCTAATGTCATGAATGTTAAAATTACTAGAGGGAATTTAATCCAGGGGGTTTCTTCATGAACATGTTCAGCAACTTTTGATTTTGGTTTTCCAGCGAAGGTCATAAACCACATTCTACTCATATAGAATCCAGTCATACCTGCAGAGATAAATAATAAAACTGCAGGAATAAATAGCAAATAACCTCCATCATAAATTGCAGCTTTCCAAATTTTTGCAATAATGCCTTCTTTTGACCAGAATCCTCCGATTAGCGGAATTCCAATTATGCTCATCGATCCTGCAGCCATTGCAGTTGAAGTAATTGGTAGTTTAGACGCTAATCCACCCATATTTGTCATGTCTTGAGCATCAAATCCATCATGCTCGCCATGTGAGATATGATGATGCGCATGATGCATTTCATGAATCACAGAACCTGAAGCCATGAATAGCATTCCTTTAGCCATTGCATGGTTGAAAAGATGGAATAATGAGGCACCTAATGCAAATAATGCCAACTCAGGTTTACCTTTACTTGCGAACCATAATGCTGCCCCGAGTCCTGTAAAAATATACGCTAGTTGACTCATGGTAGAATAAGCAAGGACCTTCTTAATATCGTTTTGAACAAATGCGATTCCAGCAGCCATGAATGCAGTAATTCCTCCAATCATTGCGATAATTATTCCAACATCTGCAAGATCACCAATTAAACCACTATCTGCAGTTCCAGAAAAGATTGGAAACATTCTTGCAACTAGGTAAAGTCCTGCATTAACCATTGTAGCTGCATGAATTAAAGCAGAAACGGGGGTTGGACCTTCCATTGCATCAGGTAACCAAACATGAAGTGGGAATTGTGCAGATTTACCTACAGCACCAATGAACATTAAAATTAAAGCGGTTTTAAGTAAAGTCATATCTACTGGATTTGTAAAATAATTCCAATTGAAAATAATATCAAATTCTAGTGAACCGTAAATATTCCACATTATAATTAATCCAATCATTAAGAAAACATCACCAACACGCGTAGTTAAAAATGCTTTTTTAGCTGCAGAAGCAGCAGACGGTTTTTCATAATAAAATCCAATTAATAGATAAGAACAAAGACCCATGACCTCCCAGAAAATAAATAACCAAAGGAAATTGTCTGCTAATACCATTCCTAGCATTCCAGAACAAAAGATTAGGAATTCAGCATAGAACCTATGATTTCTATTATCATTTATTTTGTCAGTATTCATGTATCCAATTGAAAACCAATTGATTAAGAAACATAAGAAAGAAGCTACGAATAGTAGCATTAATGAAATATGGTCGATATATATTCCAAATCCTAAATTAACACCATTTGTCATGCCATCTGATCGCAAAACATCAAATGTAATCCAATCTAATATGTCCTTGCCTTGACCGTTGTGCATTTCTCCTATGAATTGCGCGACAACCATTGAAGTTAGAATTAATACGATTCCCATCGACATTAATGAAATTGCGCCTCCTTCTTTTAGAATATCTCTCCACCAATCTTTACCGTTGAAGTATTGTCCAAGGAATAGAATAATTGGGAAAGTTAGTAGTGGAACAAATGGAATTGTAGCAACCCAAAACTCAACAGAAATATCACCAGCCATTTTAAACCCTCAATTTTTTAATAATTGTACTTCATCTAAAGATATTGTTTTGTGCTTTGAATAAAGTGATAAGAAAATTGCCAAACCTATAGCAACTTCTGCAGCAGCAATGGCTATTGCAAATGCAGCATACATCCAGCCAGATTCATCTCCGTAATGGGCAGCACCAGCCACAAAATTGAGATTTACTGCATTAAGAATTAATTCAATGCACATTAATACAATTATTGCATTCTTTCTAGTAAATGCCCCCCATAGTCCTATGGAGAATATAATGACTCCAAGGCCAGCAACCCATGAAGGATCAATCATTTGATTCACCTCCATTCCAAACTAAATTCTCCTTCCTCTCATCTCTTACTAAGTAGGCAGCACCAACCATGGCCATTGAGAGCAAAACTCCAATTAAGATTACAACAAATCCCCAATCTACTAGCATATTTGTGGCGAAACTAATATTGTCAAGAGAATCACTTGAGGAAGTTCCCCAATTTGAGGAATTAGTGATGTTGGAAAAAATTAGAATGCCAACAACAAGAATACCAACTCTTACTAATGTAGAAACCATTTTCATTCAAAATCCTCCATAATTTGTGTTCTAGTTAGCATTACACCAAATAATACAACTAACATAACGCTCGCTAGATAAACTAGAATTTGTATCGCTGCTAAAAATTCAGCTTCTTGTAAAATGAAAACACCAGCAACGGCTAGAAATGCGAAAATTAGAGACATCATAGAATGTGCAACCTTTTTTGCATATACAGTCCCTAGTGAACCACCAATTGCAATAATTGCAAATATGAAAAAGATTGAATTTTCTACAACACTCATGTTTATGCCTCTGCTTTTGCCTTTTCTTTTGCCTTTCTCTTTTCTCTTTTCGCTCGTTCTTTTGCGGCTCTTTTCGCTAATTCAGCATCTACGGCTTCTTGATGCTGTGAAGGCAGAACTCTAGTTCTTTCTGCATCAAACCATAAATCTTGACGGGTAAATCCAGACATACCATCATACTCATTTGTCATAAAGAAACTACTAAAATCGCAAGCTTCCATGCATAACCCACAAAACATACATCTTCCGATATCTATTCTTCCACTAACTATTTGATCGTCAGCAGGGTATAATGATGAGGAACTAATTTCAGATTCTACTCCTGAATCATTCCATCTTATTGTCGCATTCTCGCCACTTAAGTCAATTATTTCTCCAAATCTATAGTCTGCACTAGGTCCTTTATGCGCTGTAAAAATATCATATTCTTGATTTTCTTTCATTCCAGATTTTATTGGAATTGCAGCCCACCCTCCGATTTCAAGATCCGAACCTAAATTAGCATTTTCTCCATCTTTAGTTTCCATTACATCTACTCTTAATTCAGTAGTCATGTGTAGACAATCATTTGGACAAATAGTAACACACAATCTACATGCTGTGCAAGTTTCCCAAATCACTCCAATTCTTCCGTTGTATTCTCCTGGAACGAATAACCATGGCTCCATATCTTCTAATCTTTCATATGGATACATGATTGTTACTGGTCTGTAAATGGACGGAAAAAGGTCACTAGATTCTCTATCTGCAGTGTAATCTTGTTCAGAGGGAGTGTTGTATTTGTTATCTTTAGTTCTTAGTTTTGAGTTTTCATCTAGTAATGTTGCTGGTTTGTTATGGTATTCATTTCGGAAATATTTCCCTACTACTGGAAACGTACGTAATGCCGTTTTCAAAGTCATCCATAATGGACGGATAATTAAATTCCTAAAATTCGGTTGTGCTCTTGGGTGCATTGGCATTATATTTCAACTCCTTAATCTTCTCCTACTGCGTGTGTTCCTGCGGGGGTCCTTGTTTTTGTATGGGACATTCTTGATCCATCCCAGTCAGGGTCTTCATCTACTGAAAGTATTACAAATAATACTAGTGAAATTATCGTGATAGCTGCTGGAACAATTAGTCCTGAACCAGGGCCCCATGTATTCCCATCATAAACATAAAGACGTAGAACGAAAGCAAATGCTAAATTGATTAATGATAATGGTAGTAGATATTTCCAACCTAATTCTAATATTTGATCAGTTCTAATTCGAGGGAATGCGGCTCTAACCCATACAAATATTGCAAAGAAAAACCATGCTTTTAGTAAAACCCATACGATACCGGGTATGGCTAAATATGCATCACCTATTGTACCAATTCCTCCAATTAGGTTCGCAAATGGTGCATGATAACCTCCAAAGAAGAAATGAGCCATAAGTATACAAGCAGCGTAGCATCGTAAATATTCAGATGCAAATAAAAGTCCCCATCTCATTCCTCCATATTCAGTCCACCATCCTTCGACTAATTCCGCTTCAGCTTCAGGCATATCGAATGGAATCCTTTCAACTTCAGCTATCATTGTAATTAGGAATAATAGTGCACCTAGAGGAACGAGGAAGAAATTCCATACTCCTGAACCATATTGGAAATCAATAATTTCAATAATGTTTAAACTTCCAGATAATACACAAACTGCAAGGATTGTAATTAGTAGAGGGATTTCATATGCAGTTAATTGAGCAGCACTTCTAATACCTCCTAAAAGTGAATATTTGTTATTTGAAGACCATCCAGCGAAGAATACTCCTAATGGAGCAATACCAAAAATTGCAAATGCAAATAACACGGACATTTCTGGATCTGCAGCATAAATCCCTGAACCGAAAGGTAAGAATCCAAGAATTGCCACAGTAGATGAAATAATTAAGAAAGGAGCCAATTCATAAATTAATTTATCAGCTTTACTTGGAACCATATGTTCCTTTGTTAGGAATTTCATTCCATCACCTAGGCCTTGGAAAAACCCAGGAAATAGATACCATACTCCATGCCAACTACGATTATTTACACGATTAACTGTTGCTTGTGTACTTTTATTTCCGGCTACGCGATTTAAAGAGTTGACCACCCAACCTACTGGCGCACCTAATCCAAATGGAAGTAGAGTCCACCATTTACCAGCAGTTACTCCATTCTCACCAACCCATAGACTTCTGAATGAGGTAGTTGCACCTCTTCTATCCATTAATCTTGCAATCAATTTTCTTTCAGTCCAAATTACAGTGATAAATTGAGAAAGCATAATAATTGTAAAAATTATTACACACATTGTAAAAGTTACCACTGCAGTATTGAAAATATTAAAAATTTCTCCAGTACATCTTGGAAT
>DAGQ01000032.1:21280-22271 GCA_002498205.1 Euryarchaeota archaeon UBA596 | reverse complement strand
TCAGAACCATCTGCACAGTCAGCACTTCCATCATTTACCATCCACCAATCAGCAATTGTAGATGAATCATCACAAGTAAATTGATCGAGATCATCTGGATGAATATCAGAATTATATTCTTGATGAAGTAATACACTAATTGTTGTTGAAGAAGTTCCTAATGGAATACTCTGTACTCTTAATGCTCCTTCTTCATCAAAAGTATCATTCTGAGCATCATAAATTAAAGGTCGATGTGCTTCATCGCAATGCTTTCCCATATCATCATAAGTCGTGCCAGAAGATACTAACGGAAATGCAAAATCCCATCTTTGCCAACAAAGCTTCAAATCAAAAGAATATTCAGTAGTAGGAGACAAACTATTCAAAACAATATCAACACTAATAGAGTCTGTAGAGTTATAGTAATGAGAATTCGTCATAATTGAGAAATCTTCAGTACCTGAAATTAATGTATCATCTACAGAAAAATTCTGAATAAACTGCTCTAATAAAACACCCTCTTGTACTAGATTGATGCTTAAACTATAGTTTCCATCCAATAGCCCTGATAGAACTACTGATTCACCAGATGAACAAGAATTAGTTTTAGATCTTGAATCAAGTTGTGAATGTGTGCCAAAATGCGTAATTGAGGAATCATCTAAATTTTGTACGCTATAATCCAAATCATATTCGACTAAATCTGTAATATAGTAAAATAATTTACAAGCTCCGAAAGAAAATTCATAATCCATACCTGATAAAATTGATGATTCTCTTAAAGAATCAAATTCTACTTCACCTCTGTAACCAATTGCGAAAGAATTAGAATGAGAATCTGCTAATTCGAAATCACCAACTAATAATTCCGCTATAACGTAATAACCTCTCCCACAGGCATCATAATGGAACCAAGTCCATTCTAAGGAAGGTTGATCCCAACCATAATATGACCAATCTGTACAATTATAATGGTATGATGCGTCTAAAACTTCACTTGGCCAATTAG
>DAGQ01000032.1:0-20914 GCA_002498205.1 Euryarchaeota archaeon UBA596 | reverse complement strand
GCATTTCCGTCATTTACCATCCACCAATCATCAATTTTAGATGTATCAGAACATGTAAATTCACCAAGATTCTCTGGATGAATATTGGAGTCCCTCTGAAATTCTATAGCTTTGGCAATAGCATAACTATTAACGCCAGCAGGGACATCTATCACATCATCCCACAAATAATTTTGATATTCATCTGTTTCTGCATCATATACCTCAGAATCAATCATATGCTCATTACAGTTATAGTCATCATAAGTGAAACCATTGGGCGGGTTTTGCCAATTTCCAATGCTCGCCATATCATAACAAATCTTTAACGAAACATCGTAATCAATACTGGGATTTAATCCTGTTAAAGTCGCACCAACAGTAATTGATGATAATTCGTTGTAATGGTCACTTAGTACAGCCACCATAATCTGTTCATTCCCTATGGAGCGGCTTTCTTCAGAAGAAGTCTGACTTCCAACAACGGTAGAAAGACTTACTAAAACCAAGATGGTCACAATAAAAGTTGCCTTATGTTTACTTTGTAGCACATTTGCTTGCATAGTTGTACGATGTTAAGTAAATGACTTAATCATATCTACCTACTAAGATAAGTAATTACCAACTAAATGTGAATTTTGTTGCTTTAATTCTTGATGTTCTTGCATCCATTCAGTTGCACGGTCAATACAGATTTGTTTCATCTCACCCGCTAAAATTTTCCCTGAACGATAACCTTCATTTAATTCTCTTAATGCCTCATCTTCTTCTTCAAAAAAGTACATTAAATATTGATAAGCAACATCTATATCCGGATTTCCCCCATGTAATCTGTGTTCTTCAATAGTGTTTTTACCTCCTGAAAAAGCAGATTTTATTTTCTTCTCAATTGCCTTGAAATCATCTGTAAGGAATATCGTTGTATTAGGCTTACTTGAACTCATTTTATCGCCCGTCATTCCAACTGCAAATTTATGATATGTACTTGCGGGTTGTAATAATCCAAGCCCCCCCATTTTACGTTCTAACTTCAATAAAACAGATTTTACATCATCATAGTCTGCTACAGTTGCAGAAGGTATCCCTAAAGTACCATGTTTTGGATTTTTAATCAAATCAGAAAAACCAATACTAGACAAATTTGTTGAAATTTCTGAAAAAAGATTTTCTCTTACACCCCTATTTAATTTCCCATCTGAGTTAATGCCCATCAAACTAGAATTCTCATCTTGAACGGATAAAGAAATATTAATTCCTCCATTTTTACCATATTTTAGATTAAACCAATTTGACTTTGATGTTAACCCACGTGTTAATCGAATATGTGGATCTTGATCTATTCCTACGGGGACCACAATTGGCCTTAGGCCACCATACTCATCCAACATTGGGTGGACTATATCGCCAACCTGAACTAATGGAGCTTGAATATGAGCAAGATTAGTTTCTCCATTAAAACCATAAATTGCTTCCATTTCAGACAAATTTGTTTTCTTGCCAAGTGTAAAACCGATTCTCTGAACTATAGGCCTATTTGATTGGAAATATATCTTTGTTTTTTCAGGGTCAAGCCCCATTGCAGCATAATTAGAAATATACTCATCTAAAGCATTTTTTCTACATTTTTCAAGCGATAAACCCCTAGTCGCATGTGCTTCTAAGTCTGCAACTGCAATTGTAACATCTGCTCCTAATTCTTGAAACCATCTAACTTGATCAATAACCATTTTATGACCTAAATGCATACGTCCAGAGGGCATTAATCCAGTTAACACTCCAAAAGAATTTCCTTTAGACTTAGCCCTCATTATTACATCTAAATCTCTATGAGCAAATACTATTTTTCTACGATGTAACATAGAAGGATTCGGGAGATTATCTGAATTAATTGATTCTAATCCAAATTGATCAATTATCCTTTGATAATCTGTTGATTGAGATGATGACCATGGGTCAATTCGTATATTTCCGCCCATATTCTCAACCCTCGGAAGAAGTTATAGGAAATCAAGACTTCTACGCGAAAAATAATAAAAGGCACAATTAAGGACTAAATTTCTAAATTAAGAATCGATATCAAAACATACATAAATCCATAAACAAGTTCTGATTATTACTTACCATGGCAGAAATCGTCGCATTGGGATGCGGACTAGTTGGTGAATATGTAATTACTAAACTAATTGATGACGGGCACGATTTAACCGTTATTGGTCTTGAAATACCTGCAAAACTTCAAGAAAAATGTAAATCAATTACAACCGATGCTCTAGAGTTTGTAAAAGATATTGATGGAAGTCCTCTAATAATAAATATGCTCCCTGGACAAATTGGAAATTCTGTGAGAAAGATATTATTAGAAAAAAAATTAAATGTAGTTGATTTGGCATTTACGATTGAAGATCCTCGTAAATATGATGATTTGGCTAAAAAAAATAATTGTAAATTAGTTTATGATGTAGGAATTGCACCTGGATATTCAAATCTATTAATTGCAAAAGCCATTCAAGAACTGGGAGAGTTAGAAGATTGTAAAATTAGAGTCGGAGGAATACCATCTAAACCTGACAATAATTGGTCTTATATGGCCCCTTTTAGCCCTTCAGATGTTATTGAAGAATATGAAAGACCTGCAAGAATAATAAAAAATTCAGAATATATTGAAGTCCCTGCTATTTCGGACTTGCATAAGATAGATTATGAAAACATCACTGATGGCAAAGTAACTAAATTAGAAGCGTTTATGACTGATGGTTTGAGAAGTTTATTAGATTACGGATCTTGTAAGAATATGTCAGAATATACACTCAGATGGCCAGGACATATTGAAAAATTTGTTAAAATCCAAGGCCAAGGTTTGTTAATTGGAGATAAACGTTCAGAAACAATTTCTAAATTAATTGAAGAATGGAAATTTGTTAAAGAGAAAAAGGAGTTTACTATTTTAGACGTAATTGTAGAATCAGAATCAAAGGGAAAAAGATGGATTGTTTATGATGAAGGGAAAGAAAATGCATCATCTATGGCTAGAACAACGGGATTAGTAACTTTGGGCTTTGTTGATGAAATATTAGAAGGGAATATCCCAGAAGGAGTTTTTGCTCCAGAAGAATTACATGAAATAGAGGGATTAACAGAAAGAATCACAACTAAACTAATTAATGAAGGAGTTCAAATTACAGAATCACTCTGATTCAGATGAAGATTGTTCTTTTTGATCCCTTAAAATCAAATGTCTTGTATAAGTTACTGCACCTATTCCTGCACCTGCTGCTATAACTACCAAAATCCAACTAAAATCTTCAACCTCTTGAGGCTCTACCAACCAAGTAAATACTAAAGGAGATTCATCAAATTTCATTGACCACTTGAACAAATCAATTGTATGATGGCCAGAAATCGTTAATGCCCAAGAATGATTATTAAAATATCGAGGTTTACTTTTCAAGATACAATCTTCATCATTTAATCCATTACAATCTTCATCATTTAATTTTATTTCAGATTCATTCTCCATTACCACAGTTGCATTTTGATTACTCAATAGAGTAATCCATAAATTATTCCCATCTTGCATCCATCCAGGAATCAAAGTTTTATTTTCAACTCCAAGTTCTTGTAATTCGACTCCCTCCGAAAAAACATTTACCACTGAATTATTATTGATATTAATCCCTCTAGTTACTGGTACATTCCATGCTAATGATTCAGATTCGGAACCTAAATTCATAACTTTCCATTGTTTCATACCATCAGAAAGAAGTTCAAATTCATCATTTGTTCTATGAAAATCATACGAGTAAGCTTCACCCCAAGCTGTATACCAAGCATTTTGAGATTCTAACCAATCAACAAGTTCACCATTCGTTCGAACCTTCAAATCAGCGATTTGTGCCTGCCAATGTAAATTTACCATCGCTCCCTGATTTGCTAATTCTGTAATTTCTTCTAAGGGTGTAATTTTTTGCTCAAGGCTCCCACTAGAACCCAAATTCCACCAATCAGAATTATTCAAGGGTATATCATTTTCATCATGCCAAGCGGTATTTTTGTAATTTGTGTCTAATCCATGTACTGCAAATCCTTCTCCGAATAATGCCTCATGATCATTTGAATTAAAATTAGGATTTTCAGACATATCTACTCCAAAAGAAAGTGGAGACGCCCCCCATCGAGAAGCATTTGTTCTTTCCATCAAATATTGTTTACATTCCATTGCCGAAGTTTTTGGCATTAATTCAAGATTTAGTGCAGGCATACCCTGACATCCAAGTTCATCACCTGAAGCAATTCTGCCATCTTTAGTAAACCAGTCTGCGTCTAACCAACCATCTTCTTTCCACTCAGAAGAAGCACCCACCAAAGGTAGCGTAATTGGCAGCAATAATACACATAAAACAAGAATTGCAGCCACTCTAGAATGGAGTGTTGATTCAGCCATATTCCGTCGACTAAAAATAGTATCAAAATTGTATCTATTAATCACAATCATAAAAAAAGTAAAAACCTATGATTAGAAAGAACATATATGGGTTCTCAAAAAGCCAGGGACGAGGCTTTAGAAAAATTAACAGATAAGATAAAAATTAAACCTCATATTTTTGAAAAATTCAGTACACCCGTATATACATTTCTAAGATTAATTTTAAGTCAAGTATTTCGTTCTATTTTTCCGGCAAATTTCACAGGATTAAATAATGTCCCAAAGAAAGGACCTGTAATATTTGCTTCAAATCATCTTTCTCATGTCGACCCAATTTTCATGATTGCAGGTTCAAGAAGAAAACTACATTTTTTAGCAAAGCATGAACATTTTGAACGATTTGTAACTAGATTTGTAGTTTCATCTACTGGGCAAATAAAAACAGTGAGAGAGGAGGGAGGAAGAGGTGCATTATCTACCGCCAGTGGAGTTTTAGATAGCGGAAGGTGTATGGGTATTTTTCCCGAAGGAACAAGATCAAGAAATTCAGAACCACCTTTTTTAGGAAAGGGGAAAACAGGGATTGCGAGATTAGCAGCATCATATCCCGAAGTATTGATAATACCCGTAGTTTGTGAAGGGACAAGAAATTTTATGCAACCTAAAAAACATAAGTTTCCAAGATTTTGGAGATCAGTTACCATCCATTTTGGAAAAGCAATTACTTGGAAAGAATGGATTTATCATGAAAAAGGAGGAAATCTGAATGATAAAGAGATTGAGAAATTAGCTAATCAAGACATAGAAAAACAAAAAGAAGTTTTAAGTGAATTATATAGAAGGTTTACAGATCAATTTATGATGACTTTGAAACATATGGGTGCTGCGTGACGAAATACTTAATTGACTTCGGACAACTATCACAGTAAGAACATGGAGCAATATCTCGAACTTATGCAGCGTATTCTTGATGAAGGGATACTCAAAGAAGACCGTACAGGAACAGGGACCATCTCTGTTTTCGGACATCAAATGCGCTTTGATTTATCAAAAGGATTCCCGATGGTGACAACTAAAAAACTACATTTAAAATCAATTATTCATGAATTACTATGGTTTCTCAAAGGAGATACAAATGTAGAATATCTTCAACAAAATGGTGTTCGTATTTGGAATGAATGGGCCGATGACGAAGGAGATTTAGGCCCTGTTTATGGCCAACAATGGAGAAAGTGGGAATCCAAGGAAGGAGAAATTATTGATCAAGTAGAAAATGCCATTAAAGCAATTAAAAATAATCCTAATTCAAGAAGAATAATAGTTAGTGCATGGAATGTTGGTGAATTAGATGAAATGGCATTAATGCCATGTCATGCATTTTTCCAATTTTATGTTGCTAATGGAAAATTATCATGTCAACTTTATCAAAGAAGTGCGGATGTGTTCCTTGGTGTACCATTTAATATTGCCTCTTACAGTCTTTTGACATTAATGATGGCTCAAATAACTAATTTAGAGCCTGGAGAATTTGTACATACTCTCGGTGATGCTCACTTATACAATAACCACATTGAACAAGCCAAAATACAATTAAGTAGAATACCAATGAAATTACCGACAATAAAAATTAATAAAAATATCACAAATATAGATGAATTTACATTTGATGATTTCACAGTAATGGATTATGAGCACCACCCTCATATTAAAGCTCCAATCTCAATATAAGTGATTTTATGGAAATTACCCTAATTGCAGCATTTGATAAAAACCAAGCAATTGGAAAGCAAGGAGATTTACCTTGGCATCTTAGTTCTGATTTGAAACATTTTAAGAAGATTACAACAGGAAATACAATCATCATGGGTAGGAAAACATTTGATTCAATTGGAAAGGCATTACCTAATAGAAAGAATATAGTTTTAACTAGAAATGAAAAATGGGAATATGAAGATATTATAACAATAAACAATCCTAACGAAATAAATTCTATTTGTAAAAATGAAAATGAAATATTTATAATTGGAGGTGCTGAAATCTACAAAGCGTTTTTAAAAACTGCAACAAAAATGATTCTGAGTTATGTTGAAACTGAAGTGGAATTTGCTGATGCATTTTTTCCTGTATTTGAAAAAGAACATTGGACTATAGTTAATCAATCTGAATTAATAAGAGAAGAAAAGGATGATTTCCCATATAGAATAATGACTTTAAAGAGAGTGGTCAAATAAGTTACTTAATGAATATAAAACAGGATCAGATCTTGATGTTGCCTTTGATGAAATCTTATGATGATCTAATTTTGCAATAGGATTAGAGGGGTCTAATCCCGCAGCATAATTTCCCGCAATCAAAATTGCAGAAAATTTGTGTCCTTTCTCCGCCATTAGTTTTGCTTCAGGTGCTAGAGTCATCCCTACACAATCTCCACCTAATTTTGAAATTGCTTTAATCTCCGCTGGAGTTTCGAATTGCGGCCCTGGATTAAACCAATAAGTCAGAAAGAATTTCTCATCGTCTAATTCGGATAGTTGAGGTTGTGATTCCCTCAGTGATTTCAATAAATACTCATTTAGATCTTTATCAAAAGGAGTTGTCATAGAAGTAAATTCGGCATCACAATCTTGAAAACTAATTGGCATCCCACTAAAATCAATATATTGATTTGCTAAACCTACCATTCCCGGGACAAAATCTTCATTTATAGCGCCTACAGAACAAACAGCCACAGTAAATTCTACATCACAAGATAAAATTGCAGAAATATTTGCTAAATGATTAATTTTATGCGGAAGTTTAGTTTTCCCATTTTCATTATGGTGTCTTTGAAGAAAAAAAACCTTACAATTATTTTTATCTTTTTCGAAATTAAAGACCGTAATTGGAACTTCTCCATAAGGTGTTTCTACAACCAAATTAGTAGTATTCTCTAAATTCCAAGATGACATTAATTCTGAACTTTCAGAATTTATACCAAATAGGCCTGTACCTCCAATTAATCCGATTCTTTTCATGAGGAGCCCCTCAAATAATCACTTACTCTCCAGTAAGTCTTTCAATTAAGTCAGATTTTTTACCAGATACAGGTTTCCCTGCCTCTTTGAGTAATTCTTTTAATTGAGGAACTGTCATAGATTGATAATCTATTTCTTCTTGAACTGCTACGATACCTTCTTTTTCATCTGTAATTTCTTCGGATGAAGAATCTGAAACTTTCTCACTAATTGACTCCATTGCTTCTGCAGCCTCAAGAATTGTAGATGTTTCTTCAACTTCTGATTCTGCAGCTTCTTTTCTGGCCTTTAAGTCTGCTTCTGCTTTTACTTCAGCGGCATGAATTTCATCTAAAGTAGGCCCTTCTGAACTAACTACTCCAGATTTTAATAATTGGCTTTTTGCAATTACTGCTGAACGAACTTTTGCAATTGAATTTAATGCCTTGACCATACTTGTTTCTAAATCAGAACCTAAAATTGCTTTCTGTAATGCAGGATATGTACATGAAGATCCAAATGTTGTAATAATTTCAGTGACTGATCTTCTCATAACCTTCTTCATACTACTTGTAACTCGTCCTTCTGTTACAATTAATGGTTTTAATCTAACTAAATATCCATCATTAGTCACCACATCAATTACAGCGTCTACCTTACCCCTGTAACGTCTTATTTGTCTTCTAATGTGATCATTTTGGTGAGCATGCCCCACAAATTCTGTAATTGCATCTTGATTAACTACTTCAACGATTCTAAAATTTAACTTAACATGCATTTTTGTAAAGTCTCCATCAAATTCTTGTTGTGTTGTTTGAAAAATTCTACCTTCAATAAATTGTTCATTCTCGCCAATTGTTTCGCCTATTTTCTTGTAATGCCAAGGGTTTCTAGGCGCCCTAATTGAAAAAATTCTTTTTGCTTTCCACTTGTCTCTCTGCTTTCTAGCTAGATTTCGGGATTGTGCACTAGATCTTACAGCCATAGGTATCTCACTCAGTGTAGCGACTCTGCGACCTAAGACGCATATATGAATTGCATGGTAAAAATGAATTCCAGATTTTCAATTTTAAATTCAAAAAATAATAGTATTCTCATAGAAAAATAGATTCATATATTCATCCCATCCCCTATCGGAATAACATGCCAATACATACGTTATCGTGTTCAACTACCGCATCAGGAATTCATGATGTGGATTTAATTATAAAAAGTTTAGAATGGATGTGTGATAAAAAAAATATAGTTACCTTAGAAAAAACAACATCTTTTCACGGTTCACCAATTACTCTAATGAAAATTAAACTTTCAAGAAGTCAATCACGATTAACATTATCAAGATTAGGCGGAAATTTGCTAAATTTATTAATTAATGAGAAAAATGAAAGACTAGATGACCAAAATAGATTACATTTCAGATTAAGTCAAAACGAACTTGTAAAAGGAAAAATAATCCTAGCTAGCAATACTGAAGATGTGATTAAAATGGTTGCTAAAATTGAAGTATACCCTGGAGAAAAACCTCAAGAAGTCTTATCAAAATTATTAACTGAATCTTTGGAAAGATGTGAAAGAAGAGGTTGGTTAAATCAAGCACCTTCAATTAACTAATAAATTAAAAATGTAAGATTAAGCAGATTGAAATACAACTCTTTATATCAAACACAACTTACGGTTACATGATAATATGACCCATGTTGTTGTGAGTGGATGTGTCAGTTGTAAGTACCAAGAATGTGTAGCAGTTTGTCCCGTAGAAGCATTTAGAGAAGCTGAAACATACCTTGTAATTGATCCTGATGAATGCATTGATTGTGGCGCATGTATCCCTGAATGTCCTATCGAAGCTATTTATGCAGATTGTGATGTTCCTGATGACGAAATAGCATGGATTGACAGAAATGAAAGAGAAGCTGCAGATTTAGAAATTGCAACTGGAGATTCTCCAATTCTAGCTGATGATTAAAGGTGATAAGATGGTTCAAAAATTTGACTTGGCTTCAATGAATCACGGAACTGAATTACTAAAACGTGGTTTTGCAAGAATGCAACAAGGTGGCGTTGTAATGGACGTAGTAAATGCTGAGCAAGCACATATTGCTGAAGATGCTGGTGCTTGTTCCGTAATGGCTCTTGAAAGAGTACCTGCAGACATTAGAAAAGACGGAGGGGTCGCAAGAATGAGTCATCCTGACATGATAAGAGAAATTATTGAAACAACTTCAATTCCAGTAATGGCTAAAGCTAGAATCGGACATTCAGCAGAGGCTCGAGTATTAGAAACTCTAGGAGTTGATATGATTGATGAAAGTGAAGTATTGACACCTGCAGATCCATTTTATCATATCCCCAAGAATGATTTTACAATTCCATTTGTTTGCGGCGCCACTAATTTAGGTGAAGCAGTTCGGAGAATTTTTGAAGGGGCTGCAATGATTCGTACAAAAGGTGAAGCAGGCACTGGTAATATTGTTTCTGCTGTTAAACATGCTAGATTAATTGCTGACGAAATTAAATTCATGCAAGATTCTGATGAAGATTCATTTGATAAATGTATTAACTTAATTTCCGATAGATTCATGAATTTAGGTAATCTTTCAGAATTAAGCCCGGGGGTAAGTAAAATCCCATTTGGTAGCATATCAGAATGTAGAGAAGGTGTTCGCAAAGTAACTGAAGATATTGTTAAATTAGGTAGATTGCCAGTTGTGACCTTTTCTGCAGGAGGAATCGCTACTCCCGCAGATGCTGCATTAATGATGGACATGGGTATGGACGGTATTTTCGTAGGATCTGGTATATTCAAAAGTGAAAATCCAACCCAAACAGCAGAAGCAATCGTTTATGCCACACACCATTTTGACGACTCAACAAAAATTGCTGAAGCTTGTTCAATGGTTGGTGAAGCAATGCCTGGCCTAGAAATTGAAAAACTAGATGTGAAATTAGAAAAAAGAGGATGGTAATTACTCTCTCTTTGCACTAGATCTTCTTCCTCTAGCAGTTGAAACTGATTTTTTCTTTACTGGCCTTTTCTTTTTACTTTGGCCACCTCTTCCATCTGAATCTTTTTGTAAAGTCCCTCCAAATTCTAGATTCCCACTTTCTAAAAGTGCATCTATCAGGGAGTCTGCAATAGAATCATCATCATGTGGTGATTTCAATTCACTCCTAACAGAATCATTATGATCAGAAACCCAAGACTTTCTTTCTTTCATTAAAGATTTGATTTGATCTTTTACCTCGGTAACCTTTTTCATTAATTCACCAATTTCCTTATGAACCTCGTCAGCCTTCTTTTTCTCCTCAACAAAAGAATTGTGGAATCTATCACCTTCTGATTTAAGGAATTTTCTTTCTTTGAATAATGATTCTAATTCTTCTGATATCTTCCTAGCTTCTTTCAATGCATCAACCATTAATTTATGAGATTCATCAGCAACCAATTTTAATTCAGTAATTGCTGATTCTGTATTGGATAAATCAACTTCTAATTTGGCATTTTCATCAATTAATGGTTCTAAATCTTGAATATTTTCCTTATGGGACTTGATTTGTTTTAGTATTTTATTTTCTTTGTCTAAAGGATGATATTTAGTTTCAATTTGCTTTTCTAATTCTGCAATAGTACTATTTAATTTATTAAATTCTGCTGTAACATTTTTTGATTTTCTTTTATCTACATGGCCACTTTTAGCCTTAGCAAATAATATTCTCAATTGTTCTTGTGCTGTATCTCTACGAGTCCTAAATGAGTTTGCTTCTTTTTTCTTAGCCTTAATCTTGTTCAATCCTTCATCTAGTTTTGATTTTAATTCTTTATATTCTGCTTGAATTGAATCTCTTTGATCCGCAAATCTCCTTGCAGATTTATTATGATTAGACCTTTGATCACGCATACGTCTTATCTTCGATTCCATTGTGTTTAACGTATCTTTAAGATCGTCTTTTTCGGCATCGGGTTGACGCTCATTTAATCCGGCCACAGTAAGGGGTGTACACAATAGGATTTGAAACCAACCATTTAAAGCATTGAAAATACCCACCAACTTAATCTAAAAATTGGGATAATAATACCAAATGAAAAAGCAAACCTGCTAGTCATTAAACTAAATCTCCTCAACATTGGAGTCCTACTCAATGAAATTAGGGTTCTTCCATCTATTAAATGACCTTCTGAATCTTCTAACCTTACATTAATTACTAACTCACCTGTAGATTTAGATTTAGGATTCATCCAAATCCAAGCAGAAGATTCGTCTGCAACTGCTAAAATTACCTCTCTTCTTTCAAGGTCTGATTCCCAGGGTCTATTTCCTAATTCCTTCATTGCTTTACCTTGAGGGTTTAATTCAATCGAATGTGTAATTATTTCTGGATCAGTATGAGCTGATTGTGTCTTTAATAATACTGTTCTTTTCTTATGAGTAGCATTGATTAATTGAACAAACATTGATCCTTTTTCATCAAAAATATCATCAATATCTACATCGAAATAATAACCCGATTCTCTAATTAAATTCAAATCATCAAGGTTTTTTTGTAAGGTTCTAGTCATTAATCGATTAAAAGGGTTACAAGTTTCATGGAGATGCCTAATTAATTCTGACCATAATTGAACATCATATATCATTGAAGGTTCTTCAATCTTATATTCAGATTTAATTTTTCCAATTAAATCAGTAGTAGTCATTCGTCCCTCATCATGTAAATAATGAAGTAGCACTATTTTCTCAAAATACCTATAATTATCTAATTTAACTCTTCTCTTAGTATTAATCTCTTCAATAATTTTTTCAATTTTGAATCTTAAAAAAGGATCACAGATTGTCAATAAAATTTCCGTTAAGGGATAATTAAGAATTGATGGATGAAAAGCCGGTTTATATGCGCCCACTAATCCCCATTCATCTGATGTATTGAAATCAACTGTTGTTCTTTTAATCAACAGACTGAAGTTAATTAAAACACAAGATAATGAAAATTCCCTCATTATTTCTGATACTTCACTTAAACTTCCTAATGAAATTATTATCACTTGTAATAATAACGCCAATAATGTGATCATAGTAGATAATAATCTTTTATTTATAGCATCATTAGCCATTTGAGTTATCTGCTCAAACCCATGTGATTTTTCAATATTATTACCTGAATTCAAATGAATTAATGCATTATACTTTACAATCATCCTAGAAATCATTGCTTGTGCTGTATTTGCAGTTAACATTAGAAGCATCGCCAATAAAAACATTACACTAAGCCAATCCATAAACGGTGTTAATTCTAAATCGAAAACTACTGGACTAAAGGCACTCCACCAGTCAGGGGTTCTATTCTCCTTCCAAACTCCAATACCCACGACTAAAGCAATTAAGGGTGGTAAAACCAACATTAGGCTTGCACCTTTGCTGAGCAATAATTTATCAAATCTAGATAATAAATCTTCAATAATCCTTAGAATCTTTAAACGTTCAGAAATTTGATTAATATTAATCGAGAGTCCATCTTCCTCTGACAAAATAAATCCTCCATTAATCTGCTATTGCATTAAAAATACATTTGCATGCTGGACATCTCGCTTTAGCTGGTCTCTTTTCGTATGGTACTCTCAAAACTTGATCACATTTAGGACATTCAACAATATCCGTATCTGAACTTGCAAATAATTCTTCATCTTCCAAATCTAAGTTCTTATTTTTAGAATCTATCTCAGATTTATCCTTTGCACTAAATTGAGCTAGACAAGAAGGGCATTTGACTTGGCCAGAATAACCTACAGGAACTTGTAATTGTTTAGGACATGAGGGACAATCAACTGTTATTTTTTCAGTTTCAACTTTTTCTTCGACTTTTTTATTCCTATCACTATATGTCTTTGTTTCTGTATTTTCAGTTTGGTTTTTTACAGAAATAATCCTCACACTAAATATAATCAATAAAGCAATTACGATCCCAAGAATCAAGCCCATCCAATTAATAGAAAAATTAGAATCATCGTTAACTTCTGTATTGCTTGAAACTACCTCAAGATTTGTTTTAGTAACATATTCATCCATAATCCAAATAATTTCTAAAGTTGTTAATGAATTAGACATCCATTCATTAATTTTTAATTCGATTTGTTTATCAGAATTTGAATTAATTGCAGGGACATTGATTTCGGCTAACAGTCTTTTTTGACCGTCTACAGCAATTAATTTTCCAGAACCTGTATCAAGAGGGCCATTATTTCTAAATCTTAAGTCTATTATCACTGTATCTCCTAATGTGGGAAATTGAGGTGAAGGTCCAGAAACAATTTCTAAAGACAAATCGGATATTTCTGATTCTATATTCTCTTCATCAAAAGCGAAATTTAAGGGATTCCACTCAATTGGCTGTAATATTAGTTCAACTTTGTAAGTTCCTTTTGGCGCTATACCTATGTCAGTATTTGATGTTCTTAATCCAGATTCTAAACTCATTTCCATCTCAGTTGCGAGAATTATTTCTTCGGTTGTCACAAAATAAATTTTAGAAGAGATTAATCTAGATTTTCCTTCTGACAAATTAGCCCCCCAATTTATTGAATATCCATCATCATAATCATAAGATAATGAATAAATTTCTGCAAATAATGATTGTTGCTCAGAAATAATCACCTCAGAAGTTCCAGAAAAAATCTCTGTAGTACCATTTGCATCAAAAACTGTCCAATTAACTTCAAAAACTCCAGAATCTTGTGCTACAAAGGAAGAAATTAATTCCATACTATTTCCAGAATCTATAATTATGCTTGAACCATTTGAAACCTCTCCGTTAATTTCTATGTTTAAAAACGTAGTAATTGAGTCAGAATCGCTATTGTGAACTAATATTGAAAATTCAATTTCATCGCCCACATGCCAAGGACCATTTCTTAAAATTAAATCCCCCGAGGGAGATACTGAATCTGCTGAATTAATCGGAATAATAGGCATTAATAATACAATTAAAACAACAAATGGAAGTGCCCTTTTGGTCCTCATTCACATAGCGTAATCAATGACTAATTAAGATACATTGTGTAACTTTCTATGATTACTAACATTTATTGAAGAAATCGAAGTCGAGCGAACGTTAGAGATGGAGCCAAAGACGCTATTACAGTTAAAGCCAGAATTATTGGCCAAAGCAATTATTCATCGAAGACAGCATCTTATGAATCAATTACCTGAATTAATTAAAAAGGCAAAAGAAGAAGTTAGAGATGCTGAAGAAGCCATAAAATATCATGAAGATCTGACATCTGGAAAAGACGCAAATACTGTTGGAAATAAGGAAAAAGGTAAAAAATTACGTGAAGATTTCAATTTAGCAATCGGTCGATTAAATCGGGCAGAAAATATTTTTAAAAACTCTGAAGAAATAATTTCATTTTGGGAAGGGAAGTTAGAATTTGGATTTGAAGAGTTATTAAATGATAGTTTAAGGGTTGAAAATGGTGGTGCAAGTAGTTGGGCTCTAAGGAAAAAATCTACAAAAAATGACGTAGGTGAAGAAGAATGACATCTGAAACAGGGAAAAAAGATACTAAACTATCTGATTTGAATGTTTCAATAACTAAAATTTCACAGAATATTAATAAATTATACGATGAAAGAAAATCATTAAATTTAATGAGTTTGGCAATGAATAATGATTTAGACAATATCAAAGGATTGCCTGAAGAACAACAAAAAATACTAATTGAAGTTCAAGAAAGACAAAAAGAAGCAAATAAGTTAAGAAAAATGAGAGATGAAATAAATTCAAATATTATTTTACCTGAACAAGCGATTTTGGAAAATTTATATCTTTACTATTATAGATTAACTGGTGAAGAATCAGATTTAAGATATCCTACATTGAAAAAAGAAGCAGAGATGTTTAGTCGATTTTTAGAATTACAACAAATGTTTACACAAAAAATAAAAAGTACACAATACCATAACCAATTTCAAGAATTAATGAGTGAGCAATTATCAACAATTGATAAACTAAATGAGATTAGAAAAAAAAGTGGAAATTCTAAAATTTCAATCTCAAATAAAATAGATAATAAAAGTCCAATTGGTTTTAAAATATTTAAAATTAATAAAAAAATTGCTTCAAATAAACACAAAATAAACCAATTGAAAAAAGAAAAAGCAGCATTAGAATCGAAACTTGGCATAAAGGGACGTAAAAAGAAAAAATACAAAGTTCCTGATCTAAGTTCAATTCAAGATCGTATTTCAGAAGGTGGTAGTTTATCATTAGATGATTTAGGTGCTTTACTTAAACATGGTAAAGGCATACAAGAAATTGAAAAAACTGTTCAAAAATCAAAAAATACAAAGAAAACTGTTAAAAATGCACCAAAAAGAAGAATCCAGACAAGTAGAGGAAGAAGAAGAGCTGGCCCTAGAGATTCTTCGGTAAAAAATGACAGATAGTTGTATTTTGTACGCAATCTCTTTTCACTAGTTATAGTACAGAACGTTCATGATTGAGGATTTATTGGAGAAAATTTCCAATAACCCAGATATTGAATCATGTGGCATATTTGATCTAAATGGGTTATCGATCGTTTCAATTGGAAATAAAACAAATCTAGATAAAATTTCAAACTCTATGCATCGAATTATTGATGAAAATTCTAAACAATTCCTTTCATTAGGTGTTGAACCAATTGAATGTATTACATTAATCGGTGAAAATGGAATCAGTTTATTTTGGCCATTAAAAGAATCATCTTCATTAGCTTTGTATGTAAATCCAGAGACAAATCTTGGAAAAATCAGAAAAGAAGTTAATGATTTAATTCCTAGAATTATAGATTTAATCTAGTCAAATAAAGGTCCAAGAAGCACAGGGCCATTAGGACCAACATCTATTGCTTGTTTTTCCATAGTATGCCTTACATGCCTCATTTTTTCCAATTGGAATGTTCGGACTAATTTACCATTTCTTCTATCTAATCCCATTGAAATAATTGCATCTGCCAAGAAACCTTCATTTCCATCAAGTTCAGCAAACTCTCCAACTTGTCTTTCAGTTAAACAAATACACTTTAGATTCTGAGATCTAATAAAATCAAAGAAATTAAACATTGTTCGTCTCATTTTTTCATCTACGTTTGTTAAACTGTATATAGCACCTAGAGAATCTAATACAAAGACTGTAAATTGATCTCCTCTCTCTCTTTTGAAATGTTCAATCATTCTTCTTGTGAATTTCAAATAATCCATAGCATCATTATCTCTTCTTAGTTCAGTAAAATCAGTAATTTGTAAATTCTGCGGCAAAGATAATCCAAGAGAACTAGCACCCCTCATCAATGAATCGACTGTTTCCTCAATAGTACAATAAAGGCCAAATTCACCTGTTTGCCTCAAATAATTAGAAACAATAGTCAAAGCAGTTCCAGTTTTCAAAGCACCTGGAGGCCCAGTTATCAAACTAATATATGGTGGTTGTACATCATTAAACATTACACGCTCAATTCCAGGAAGGTTCCCTAAAAACATCTCATCACTGAAGATTGCTAAAACTTTTCACACTTAATCCTCTCGCAATAATTCTAGTTTTTAGGAAGATAAACAGACTTGCTGAATCAATGCGGTTATATGGAACGTTCCAATCCCAATGCCGTTACAGAACAGGAGTTGGCTAACAGATGAACGAACTAAAGAAAGAACTTGAGGGTAGAAGAGCGGCTATGGATACTAAAGCCACGGACTTTCGCGTAAAAAGAGACGAATGGAATTCAAAAACTAGAGAATTTCAACAAACAAGAAACACACTAAACTTAGCAGTTCGTGAATTAATACAAGAAGTCAAAAAACAACGTACAATCAGAGATGCTGAAAATGAAAGAGTCAGAGAAATGAAAAGGATCCGAGACGATTGTAACAAAATGGTTCGTGAAGCAAAAAGAGAAATTGAAGGAAGTCAACCTGTTGAAGAAAAAAAGAAAATTCATAAAAATCGGAAACAGCTTGACCAATATAAAAGAGAACTAAATCGATTGGAGAGAGAAATCGATGAAGGGAAACATAGAGGGAAGAAAGAAGCAGAGGCCATGAAAAGAGCAAAATTCCTAACTCAACAAATTAGACAACATGCACCAATTAAAGTAAAAATTGATGCAACTCCAGAAGCACAAGCTGTTTATGATAAAGCTCTTGAAGAGCAAGAAAAAGCACATCAAGATGTTACAGAAGCCGCATCCCAAGCACAAGCCGCTCACGAATTAATGCTAGAATGGAATAGCGAAGTTGATGCTAGAAGAGCAAAAGCAGAAGAAGCCCATAAAACATTAAGAACTACAAAGAAAGAAGCAGATTTAGCACATCACAGATATATTGTTGCACTAAGATGTTTACATAGTATCAATAATATTTTCAAAACAATGCAAACTGAAAGACGTGATAAAACCACTACAAGTGAG
Organism: Euryarchaeota archaeon UBA596; assembly: GCA_002498205.1. GTDB lineage: Archaea > Thermoplasmatota > Poseidoniia > Poseidoniales > Poseidoniaceae > MGIIa-I. The sequence continues at coordinate 3,084 of DAGQ01000032.1, read as the reverse complement.
CCTCAATTAAGTGTTGATAACTTAATGGGCAAATTACTTTCTGGTGATACTTTAACAACAGAAGAATTGATGCAACTTCAAAGTATGGATTGACGGTGAGATATAATGCTCGACCGAGAGAATATCAAAGGAATTTTAGAGGATTACGATCCGCTAAAACTACGTATTGGGATGGTAGCAAGCCATTCTGCACTAGATATTTGTGATGGGGCAATTGAAGAAGGATTCCCAACTGTTGCATACGCACAAAAAGGAAGGGAGAAAACTTATTCTCAATATTTTAAAACATCAAGAAGTAAATCGGGAAGAGTTTCTAGAGGAATGGTTGATAAAACAATAGCATTAGATAAATTTAGAGATATTCTTGCCCCTGATTTCCAACAACAAATGAGAGATAGAAATGTAGTATTTATTCCAAATAGATCTTTTACATCTTATTGCGGTATGACCGAAATTGAGAATGATTTCAAAGTACCATTATTCGGTAGCAGGAATATGCTAAGAATGGAAGATAGAGAAGAAGAACAGGATTATTATTGGTTACTTGAAGAGGCAGGACTCCCATTTCCTGAAAAAATAAATGGATATGAAGAAATTGATTGCTTATCAATTGTAAAATTACATCATGCGGAAAAGAAATTAGAAAGAGGTTTCTTTACTTGTGCTTCTCCTGGAGAATTTGAAGAAAAATCTGCAGCATTGATTAGACAAGGAGTAATTGATAAAGAAAGCCTCGCTGGTGCTAGAATTGAAAGATATGTAGTTGGACCGGTTTTCAATCTAAACTTCTTTTACAGCCCACTTGAAGATGATTTACCTAAATTGGAATTATTAGGTGTTGATTGGAGATTTGAATCAAGTCTTGATGGTCATGTAAGACTCCCAGCCCCACAACAAATGACACTGCCTGAATCTCAAAGAATTCCAGAAATGACTGTTGTTGGACATAATACCGCAACAATAAGAGAATCATTACTAGAAAGTGCATTTGATCTGGGTGAGAAATTCATTGAGGCTTCAAAGAAACATTACTCTCCAGGAATCGTTGGACCTTTCTGCTTACAAACATGTATTGATAAAGATATGAATTACTACATTTATGATGTTGCTCCAAGAATCGGTGGAGGAACAAATGTACATGTTTCAGTTGGACATCCTTATGGAAATTCATTATGGAGAAAACCAATGTCAACAGGCAGAAGAATTGCTCAAGAAATTAGGTTAGCTGCAGAACAAGATAGACTTCTAGAAGTTTTAACTTGATGCCAGGTGTTTTTCAAATGTATTTTGAAAAAGATGATGTGCGGCAAAAATCGAAGAATACATTAGATTGTATTGGAAATACTCCCTTAGTTAAACTCAATAAAATTGTTCCAGAAAATTGTGCTGACATTTTTGTAAAATTAGAATATTTTAATCCCACGGGTTCAAAAAAAGATAGAATGGCACTTGCAATGATAGAAGGTGCTGAAAAAAAGGGCCTGCTTAAACCAGGAATGAAAGTTGTAGAATTATCTGGAGGATCTACAGGAGCGGGTTTAGCATTCGTTTGTTCTGTTAAAGGCTACAAATTCCATGTAGTTTCTTCAGATGCATTCTCTAAAGAAAAACTAGATACTATGACTGCTTTAGGAGCAGAATTAGATATTATTGAAAGTGATGACGGTAAGATTACAAGAGATTTAATCGAGAAAATGGTTGAACATACAAATGATATTGCCCTAGATGAAAACATATTTTTTACAAATCAATTAAAAAATAGTGATTTAATTGATGGATTTGAAATCCTTGGAAAAGAAATCATTGAACAATTAGATGTACCTATAGATGGATTTTGTGACTCTGTGGGTACTGCAGGATCACTAATGGGTGTTTCAAGGGCACTAAAAAATGCCAATCAAAAAACTAAAATTGTAGTACTAGAACCTTCTACTTCACCAATTATTACTACTGGAAAATCTGGCTCTCATACTGTGGAAGGAATTGGACTAGGTTTTGTTCCAGAATTATTAGATGAGGAGTTTTACGATGAAGCAAGAGTGGTTGATGAAAAAATTGCAAGGGAAATTGCTGTTAAATTAGCTAGAGAAGAAGGAATCTTTGGAGGAACATCCACTGGTATGAATGTTGCAGGAGCTATTGAGTTGGCCAAGGAATTAGGTCCTGGGAAAACAGTTGTTGCAATAGCTTGTGATTCAGGATTAAAATATCTTAGCGAAACTTTGTATGCAAATTGATTATTGCCATTTAATCCAATCTGCATTTGAATTAGGCACCCTATACCAATTTACTCCTTCGTGTTTAATCCATTCATATCCATCTGTATTAACTACTCCTTGAGCATCTATTGAGGGAGGTATTATTACATCAGAAACTGGTAAAAATCCTTCTTCTTTCATCTCTTCTTCTATCTTATTCATATTAAATTCTAAATTAGACCTTATCCTTTCTAATCTAAGTGCTTGATGTGGGCCTATTAATTTCCATAACAAGGCCCATTCATATTTGTCAGATATTTCAGAAAGTTCTAATTCGCTTCTTGCTTCAAACAAGCTTCTTTCTAATTTCCTAGATCTTGCCCCTCTTGTAACTAAACAAAATGCTAACCAAGTGAAGAAGGGCACACCACCAAAAATACCAATTAAATCCCAGGCACCTAATCCAATTGTTGTTCCAGGCAATACAATTTCAAATGATTCTACAGGTACTGAATCTCCACTGAATACATCCGTCCCTAACCTGTCTTCATCCATATCGGACCAACCATCATTATCATCATCTGTATCTGAATTATCACCAATCCCATCACCATCATTGTCAAAACATTCATTGAAATTATCTGGAAATAAATCTACATCATCTAAACACCCATCATTATCTAAATCGTTTGGACTAGCTAATTTTGGAAGAATATCTATTGAATCATTATATCCATCATTATCAAAATCATTTAGATAAGGGTCTGCATCTGTTCCATTTTGGTTATCTCCCAAACCATCTCCATCCAAATCTTCCCATTGTGTAGGATTATTAGGGAATAAATCAGGTAATCTTCCTGCAAGATTATCTCCATATCCATCTCCA
>DAGQ01000129.1 GCA_002498205.1 Euryarchaeota archaeon UBA596 | reverse complement strand
CCCGCCTTCATTAATCTAACATCGATGCATTCTGTAACCTTATTTACTTCATTTTTGATTGTTGGTGTTCTAGGCAAACCCATTAATGTTTGATGCTCTATTCCTGCTGGAATTAGGGCATGAAAGTAGGGATTATTTCTATGATATATTTTTTGAACGGATACAATAGGCTGCTCTCTGATTTTATCTTTAGTCCCTGTGATGTCAACAAAGGGCCCTTCGCTTGTATCTTCCAATAATATTTCCGCCATCATTACAAATTCAGAATGTGCAGGTACTATGACGCCATTGTCCATTTTAACTACTTCCAGATTTTTCCCATATCCTTCTTGGTGTAAAGATGCAGCAACTCTGATCTCCTCATAGTCAAAATCAAAAGAAATTGCTGCACTAAGTAGGACAAAAGGATCTGCGCCCATCACAATTGCAATTTTTGTAGTTTCACCCTTATCTCGGTTTTTATGAGTGATTTTATGTAGGTGCCTAGGTACGATTCTAATTGCCATTTTATCCTCACTTAATATTAACATCCTATGAAATGATGCATTAGAAATTCCTTCGTCCATAACAAAAACCATCGCGGATGTAAGGTATTTCCCAGCATCAATCGGGAAGTATTGAGGAATCGGTAATTTTGACAAATCAACATCCACAATACAATTTTCAAAAATACTTGCATCTTCTTTGCTAACTAGTAAAGGATCCGTGGGATTACTTATCCCTTTACTGATCAAATCACTAACATCTTTTTCCTCAACATTCAAAGTATTAGCTATTACTGAAATTTGGCATATGTCTAGGGCAAGTTTACAATTCAAAGTGGATTGAAAGCCATCTAAAATTATTGGTCGTTCTAAATGCTCTTTTGAGATTGTAGGTAAATCATCAAAATTCTCTAATTTTCTCGAGTCTGTACTCACCCTTTTCAGGTGGTCTCTGAAAGCCATGGTGCAACTCAACACGAATTAGCGCTTCAAGTTTCGCACCATTTAAGGAACAATTATACTCAATCTAGTAAATTGCTATTGCCGCTACGGATATAAAGGATAGGTTTGTGGGGCACCTGCTTCAAGGTGTATTCATGGGTCGTGGACTATTTGCAGGGCGTAAAATGAAAACAGACAGACAAAAGTTTAGGTGGAGTGATAGATACTACAAAAAACGTGTTTTAGGATCTAAGAAAAAGCATGATCCATTAGGCGGTTCAACACAAGCAAAAGGCATTGTAGTTGAGAAAGTAGGCATCGAAGCCAAACAACCAAATTCTGGCATTAGGAAGGCGGTAAAAATTTCATTGATTAAAAGTGGAAATAAATTAACAGCTTTTGCACCAGGGGATGGTGCTATCAGTTTTATTGATGAGCATGATGAAGTTATGGTAGAAGGTATTGGAGGTAGGATGGGACGTTCTTACGGGGATATTCCTGGAGTCCGATATAAAGTAATTCAAGTAAATGGCGTTAGTTTAGATGAAATGGTCAGAGGAAGAAAAGAAAAACCTGTACGGTAGGTGAGATAATGACTGATGAAGAAATTATTGTTGATGAAGTTTCAGAAGAAGAGCCTGTAATAGACGAATCTCCAATTGCAGGCTTAGGAACTTTGGTTTTTGGTAAATGGGACACTTCAGAAGTTATTTGTGCTGACCCAGGATTATCAAAATACATTAACTTAAAGCAAGTCGGAACACCTCATACTGGGGGAAAACATGCAAACACGTGGTTTGGGAAGTCCAAATTATCACTTTCGGAAAGATATATCAATAATTTAATGAGGTCTGGAAAGTACACAGGTAAAAAACAAAGTGCAACGAAAGCTTTCAGAGGTGCTTTAGATGAAATTAATAAAAAAACAGATCAAAACCCTTTACAAATATTTGTTGATGCAATAATTAATTCTGCGCAAAGGGAAGAGATTACTAGAATTAGGTTTGGTGCAGTATCCCAGCCAAAAGCCGTAGATTCTTCACCAAGTAGAAGATTAGATACAGCAATCAGAAACTTGGCAAAAGGGGCAACTCAAGGAACTTCAAAATCGAAAAGGAGTTTGAAGGATTGTATTGTTAATGAATTAATTAAAGCAAGTAATGGAGATGCAACATCTTTTGCGATTTCTAAAAAGGAAGAAATAGAAAGAATTGCCGCCTCCGCAAGATAATGAATTTAGAGGATTTCATACGTCGGATTTATGAACTCCATTTAAGTCGCACAATTAGTAGACATATTGGTGTTGGACATGGGAAGGAAAGAAGATAATATTAAGAGAGCCACAGAAGTGATGCACGAACTAGATCAAATACGTAATCTTTGTATTGCAGCACACATCGATCATGGTAAAACTACACTTTCAGATAATTTGATTGCTGGAGCCGGAATGATGAGTGAAGAACTTGCTGGAAAAAGTAGAGTTTTAGATTTTGATGAGCAAGAAAGTGCCAGAGGAATTACAATTAATGCTGCTAGTGCATCAATGGTGCATGCTGTAGAAGGGAGCGACTTCCTGATTAACTTAATCGATACTCCAGGGCATGTTGATTTTGGAGGAGATGTAACAAGGGCAATGAGGGCCGTAGACGGATGTTTTATCCTGACTTGTGCTGTTGAAGGAGCTATGCCGCAAACTGAAACTGTAGTAAGGCAAGCACTTAAAGAGAAGGTGAAGCCAGTTTTATTCATCAATAAAGTAGATCGTTTAATCAACGAGTTACAAGTTACTCCAGAAGATATGATGGCAAGATTCCAAGAGCAAATAACGAGAGTTAATACCTTAATTAAACAATTTGCGCCTGACGAACATAAAAAAGATTGGCAAGTAAATGTAGCGGATGGGACTGTTGCTTTTGGTTCAGCATACCATAATTGGGGTATTACAGTCCCATTTATGAAAAAATCAGGAATTAATTTTAAAGATATTTTTCAATATTGTAATGATGAAAATCAAAGAGAATTAGCTAAAAAAGCCCCTGTCCATGAAGTTTTACTTGATATGGCTGTTTCTGAATTACCAAGCCCAAAACAAGCTCAATTATACAGAATACCAAACATATGGACGGGTGATTTAGAAAGTGAAATTGGGAAATCTATGCTAACTTGCAATCCGAAAGGAGAGTTGGCAATGATGATTACAAAAATATGGATGGATCCTCATGCAGGTGAGGTCGCTGTAGGAAGATTATATTCTGGATCAATTAATCATGGAGAATCTGTGTGGGCAATAGGTGCAGCAAAAGCCGAAAGAGTTCAACAAGTTTCAATGATGGTTGGAGGAGATAGGATCCCCGTACCCTCGGTTGTAGCGGGGAATATTGCCGCGGTAACTGGAATCCGTTCAGCGGCTGCGGGAGTCACAGTCGTAAGAGATCCTGAAACAACTCCTTTTGAGGCAATTAGACACTATTCCGAACCAGTAGTTACAGTCGCAGTAGAGCCGAAAAACATGAAAGATTTACCTAAATTCATTGATGCATTAAGGTCCTTAGCTAAATCCGATGCATCGCTTGAAGTATCGACAAATCAAGAAACTGGCGAAGCTTTACTTGCAGGCATGGGTGAATTACATTTAGAAATTACAACATACAGAATAGAAGAAGAACAAGGGATTCAAGTTAAGGTTTCACCACCAATCGTTGTTTATCGTGAATCTGTAGAAAGTAATAACCACGGCCGTGCATTTGAAGGAAAATCACCTAACAGACATAATAGATTTTATGTTGAGGTTGAACCATTGCCAGAAGATGTTATCAAAGCACTAAGGAATGGTGAGTTTGGAGATGGCACTGTACGTCAAGGAGATCGTAAAGAAGTTGGAAATAAATTCGCAGAATATGGATTAAATAAAGACATGATGCGGAATATTTACTCTATTAAGGGTACTAACGTACTCATTAATGCTACTAAAGGTATTCAAAACCTTCACGAAACACGCGAGTTAATTATTGAAGCATTTAATGAAGTTTGTAAAAAAGGACCACTTGCTGAAGAGCCTGTAATGGGCATGATGGTTAGATTAGTTGATGCTAAACTTCATGAAGATGCAATCCACAGAGGTCCGGCACAGACAATACCTGCTGTTAGAAACTCAATTAGAGGTGCAATGCTACGTGCTAGAGCTGTAATGATGGAGCCAATGCAAAAAACATTTGTTAGTGTACCTAATAATTGGCTTGGTGGAGTTACAAGTGAAATAACACAAAGAAGAGGTATCATTGAAGATATGCCGTCCGAAGGTGAGTCTACTACAGTTATCGGAACATTACCTGTCGCTGAAACATTTGGATTCTCAAATGATATTAGGGCGGCAAGTCAAGGGAGAGCCATATGGAATTCAGAGAATAGAGGTTTTGATATGGTACCTCCACAATTAATTGAAAAAGTAATCGGAAGTATCAGAGAACGTAAAGGTCTAAAAGCAGAAAAACCTACTGAAACATATTATACGGATTGATTATTTAATTCTATTAATGTGATAATCTGTTAATTCGGATAATACCGCATATGCATCATTTTTGTTGAAGGATGTTAAGCATTCTTTAGAAATTTTATGATACTTATTTGCCAAATCACGACAATAATCAATACTTCCGCTTTTATTTAAATCGGATATTGCTAAATCAATTAAGTCTCTACTAACTTCCCCACCCTTACCTAAAACCAAATCAAGATTCTTTAAATCATAATCTTTAGAATTAATGGCATGAATGGTTATACAAGTCATTTTACCTTGTATTAAATCACTTCCAAGGGGTTTACCAGACGTATTTGAATCAGAAATAACATCGATTAAGTCATCAACTATCTGAAAACACAAACCTAAGTTTAAACCCCATTTGCCGAGTAATTCAATCTCTTCTTCAGAGGCATTTGATAAAATCCCACCAATCTTAGCGCATGCTTCAAACATAACCGCTGTTTTCCCCTCGATCATATACAAATAATCATCAATACTAATATTTCTTCTATTTTCATTATCGATATCTAATTGTTGGCCTTCTGAAACTCTTCTTACCATTTCACCAATAATTTTTACTAATCCAGGCAATTTTTCAATCGCTATGTGTTTGGATGAAGAGATTAACTCAAATGCTGTTGCCAACATGGCATCTCCTGCATTTATTGCAGTGGGGACGTCAAAAGCAACATGTACTGATGGTTGCCCCCTCCTTACAGAATCATTATCCATAATATCATCATGTATTAGCGTGAAATTATGTATTATTTCGATAGCCGCGCCTAGTTCATAATGTGAATGTTTTGGACTTCCCAACAAATCACCAACTAGGTAGGGTAATGTAGCCCTCAATCTTTTACCTCCACTTTTCAGCAAATAGAGCATAGCAGATTGTAACTTCTCTTGTTTACTAGCAGAAAGTGTGGAGATTATTATTTCTTCAATTATGGGTGAATGTTCTTTAAGGCTATACTTAACAGAATCAGGCAAACTCATGTCAAGTCCCCCTTATTCATAATTTCCATATCATATTTCTGATAGTCGGAAGAATCATTAGGCCACCAATCTGTCAAGTATAAGTCAATAATTGCTAAAAACCAGGGCGCTATTATTTCATGATTTTCTTCACAAAAATCAAATAAATCGGATTTAGAACACCATTTTATCTCAGAAACTTCATTTAAATTAATATTTAATTCAACATCAGAGTGAGTGGCAATAACATAATCAATTTCATGTTCAAGCCATCCTGATTCCGCTCTCGCTTTATACTCAAATCTACCAATGAGATTAAAATCCGATGGTTCCATTTTTGAAGTATCAATACCAAGCTCTTGTGGTATTTTTCTTATTGCAGCTTTAGCAACTCCTATTTCAGAACCTGTTTCTAATTCTTCATAGTCATATAGTGGGTGACTACAGCAACTATTTGCCCAATATCCCGGAAATGTAATTTTATCATCCGATCTTTTTTGAATTAACAACCTATTTTTATTATCGAAGATTAATGCACTAAATGCTCTATGTAAAACTCCCTCGTCTCTATGTGCTTCAAATTTTGATATGGGTCCTAAAACCTCATCTAATGAATTTACATTAATGCATGATTCATCCATCATTTCAGATTGGTTTGAATCATAACTTCCTAATAATTCTCGAGATTTCATGCAGCCACCAATACCCGGAAAATATCTTTGCATATAGATATTACAAAAAAATAGATTAAATTACTCATCAAATAGCATTATTTGAAAATTCTGTACCTACAAAATCTTCTCCGCGAATCGCTTTAAGAATCATTTCTGTATTATTGCCATTTATTATTGAAACTCTTGCACCAGATTCATAACAATTTATTGCTCTCTTTAATTTTAAAGTCATTCCACCAGTTACATCATTTAGAACTTCATTAGTTATAATTTCAGATCCTGGGACATAATTCCGAATTAAATTCCCTCCATTCGGTAAATTAGGGTCGTCAATTAATCCTAATGCGCCGTCTATTGCGAAAATTACATGAGAAGGTTTTAAGCTATTACAAATAATTTCACATAAATCGTCACCAGATAAAATTCCAAATTCTTTTACTGTATTGCTATCTACAACATCACCATAAATAACAGGAATTATGTTTTGCTGTATTAATTGATAGAAATCTTCATTCAATGAATATTCAACTCCCAATCCATAACCATTTTTGTGAGGTGAATGGCTTTTCGCATCTATAGAATATTTCAATAAAGTGGATAGTATTATTTCATTCAAATCCTCCATATCGTTTCTTATTTCGTTTATGGCTTGATATTGTTCATTCTTAATATCCAATATTAGACCTTCAGAAATTTTCCATTTTTTCGCTTTTATATGCCCATACCCTCCCGCGCCATGTACAATGATTACTTTTTTTCCCATGTCTAAAATATTCTCAATTGCCGCACACAAGATATCTATCACTTCATATTTAGGTGAGCACTTTTTTGACTTATTCGTGATCAGACTTCCGCCAAATTTGATTAAGACTAGTTCCTCGGCCATTATACAGGCGTCAATGCACAATGTAATATGCAATGTGGCTAAATAAGTATTAAGGTGATTTTAATGAGTGATGATACAGATATTGAAATGTTTCTAAAACATATGCAAGCCGAATTAGAAGATACTTCGGAAATACTAGATTTACAAGCGAGAGAATTAAGACAATGGCAAATAGAAGTTGCGATTCAAGAAGGTTTGAAATTCCTAAATCATGTAGAAGAAAAAAGAAAATTAGGCTTAAAGAATATATTCATGGAGCGAGAAGCTGTTAGAATAATTAAAAAAAGAAACTCCTCGGAAACCACTAAAATTAATCGCGAAGATACATTAGTATGCCCTAAATGTGATCATGAAATGACTGAAAATCTAGATTTTTGTGAATCTTGTGGCCATAAACTATGACTCATTCTTCTTCTAGATTTTCTAAAACTTCCAATAATTCGGGATCGTCATTAGATACTTTGTAAAGATATTGAGGTGGAATTTCTTCGGTTAAAAACACTAATTTGCCCGCACGAAAAATTTCCACACCATCAGCAATAGCCCGAATAGCATCAACTTCAACGATAGAGGGTGAATTAATCCTCACACTTCCTGCTTCAAACGCTTTTGCTATGGACTTAGATAAATGCACATGTCTACGGTCTCCTCCTTTAATTCCTAATTTAATTATGTCATCAACCTCTTCCTTGTCTACAGGATAAAAGAGTACTTCAGGGATATCGTCTGTAGGTAAATCGATTTCAATTTCAATACTATGGCCGTATGTAGCCCTCATCCTTTCACCTTGCACTTCATATCTTCCTTTCTCTTCTGTAGTAGCTACTGCTTCAAAGTGCCATGGTCTCAACCAATGAAAATCTCTCCTTTGGGCTTTTATACCATCACATAAAGATGATACGTCCACCCATCCATTAATATCCATTTCAACACTGAATTTTTCTGGGGCGTGTCTTAAAACCAAGGCCAAA
>DAGQ01000090.1:747-7591 GCA_002498205.1 Euryarchaeota archaeon UBA596 | reverse complement strand
TTAATCTCACTATCAACAATTTCTAAGGTTTTAGATACAAAAGGTATCTTCGCAGCTGCTAGCCTTGGTGCAATTATTGGTTGCCTTGGTCATTGGTCGTGGCTGGTGATTCTACTTACATTCTTAATATCTGGACATTTGGCGACAAAATGGGGTTGGAAAAGGAAAATAAAATTGGGTGTTAATGAATCAAATGATGGTTCTCGTGGTTGGAAAAATGTAATTTCTAATGGAGGAATTCCATGTACTGTGGCTATTTTTGCATTTATTATTCAAGATTGGACAATAACATTACCACTTTTCATTTCAACAGTTTGTGTTGCTTCTGCTGATACTTGGGCATCTGAATTTGGATCTCTTGACCCAAGAGTGAAATTAATTGTATCAAGTAAAATTGTGCCTCCTGGAACTAACGGTGGTTTCTCACCTACGGGTCAAAAAGCAGCATTTTTTGGAAGTTTTCTAGTTGGAGCCTTTGGATTAATTTTTGCTTGGCTACCTAGTGAGTTTAGTACTTCAACTTGTTTATATTGGTCAACAATCTCAATTCTTGCTGGGTGGTTAGGGTGTCAATTTGATAGTTTAATCGGAGCTCTTTACGAAAATAGAGGTTGGATTTCAAAAGGAGGAGTAAATAATGCAGCAATAGGTTTTGGATTATTATTTACTATTGTTTTTGTAATTTTTTGAATTATTAGAAGGGCTAATTATTCAACTAATCACTGCTCGAGGTGTCATGGATGGAGCAATAAAGCGAGGGAAATTCTATTTCATCCTATTAATTTTAATCACATTTAGTCTTGTTTTTCCTAATTCAATTGCTGAAGAAGATGAAGAAGTCATACCCTTAGGAACTGAAAGTTGGAACTTACCAGAGAAACATATGATTTATGTTCAAGAATTACCAACTGAAGAAGACCCCGCTCAATTTGAAACTAAATTAGATAGAAATTATCCTACATCCGCAGAACCATTAGGAAGGGCTGATTTTGGTGCTGGAACGACTTCACCAAGTGGTGGGCTATTATTCGAAGTTTCTTCCGAAACTGCCACTGAAACCATGAATATTTCATCAAACATTAGTGTTGATTTATTTGTAAGTCTAACAGGAGGAAGTTCAACTCAGGCATCACTTTGCACCGGAACAGTAACTTCTTTTGATGTAGATGTGTCATTAGGAGGAAATGGAATTTTACAAGACACTGTTACTTCAGAGGGAGTATTAAGACATAATGAAATTAGAAAATATTCTACTGAAACTTTTGATACAAATTTACTAATTAACGAAGGTGATTCATTTGACTTGGCGGTGTCAGTATCTCACCCTTGCGCATTCACTAAAGTTACTCTTTGGTGGGGAGGACTAGAAACAACTACGGGTATTGTAATTCAGGGAGACTTATTGAAACCAAATTTAACTGTAGAAGTAGATGATAATCGAATCCCCCATATGAAATTCATACCCTATTCTCCATGGGGAATGAATGATTATGATTTGAGCCATTTTGATTTATTTGTTTGGGGTCCAATTGACGAAGATGTATACGACACTAATACATTAGATCAGTTCATAGAACATTTTGACAAACCTGATGGAAATACAACCGTAGAAGGGAATAGAACCGCATTGACATGGGTTGGAAAAATACAATTAACTCCAGGACATCATTTGTTAAAATCTTGTATTCGTTCAGTAGATATGAGTGATTGGGACACTTCATCAGTTTCAAAATGTCCTGATGCTGAAAAAATGTCGGGCGTTAGTGTTACATTTATCCAATCATCATATCGTTTTGGAGTTGATAACCCAGACAGTGATGGTACATCCGCAACAATGATTCTATGTATTACTTGGTTCATTAGTCTAATCGGATTCATTGGAATGTCTTTACGAGGTGCAGGAATTATGCCTTGGCCAGTAATGGTAATTATGCTTATAATGACAATGGCATTAATACCTTGGGCTACTCAAATTGAAAATATAGGTAACACATTCTATAGAGAAAATGGCCCTGTACCTAATTTTGATCTATTAACTCATTCTGGGGATTCAGTAAGTTTAAGTGAACTTTTAGATGGAAAAGATGCCTTAGTATTGGGGGTATACCAGATTGGATCTCCTAATTCACTACAACAATATGATGAATTTAAACTTCTAATGGAAAGTGAAGAGAATATTGCTATTGCACAATTAGCTACTGGAAATAATGTTCGATCAATTGATTTAGATTTTCATTCAACAATAGTTAATGGCTCTTGGCCACTTTTAATTGATGTGGGGGATGGAGATATTTCCTCGCAATTCCCAACTGGTTCTGGTGATGCAATTTTGATAATTGACAAATCGGGAACAATTTCTTGGTTTAAACCAAGTTTTGCAGGAAAAGACGAGATTAGTGAACAATTAGACAAGGTGGGATCTGGCGGCTCATATAACTCAATTTCATCTCTATTAGGCCTAATTCTAATAGCAGGAATTCCAGGAATTTTTTATGGGCTTCCTACAAGAGAGAATGAAATTGAAACAAAAGAAGAGAATAAAAATGCATTATTTCCTGGTTCTATATGGTTTGGAACGATAATTGGAGGAGGATTTGGTGCCTTATTAATCGCATTTCCACAAATCATCCTATCACTAATAGGATTTTCTCCTGGAATGTGGTGGATTGTAGAATTAATTCTTTCAGTATGGATTTTATGGCATGGAATTTCATTGATTTGGTTTAGAAAAATTCAAGAAGTTTCATACATAGTTCAAAAATTATATCCATCACTACCTCAATTATATCGTCAAAATAGAGGTTTGAACTCAACTACAAGAGATGTTGAGCTTGGAGTTTTGGTTGGTTGGATAACATGGACTGTATATCCAATGTTCTATGTGCAAATGATTTCAACTCCAATCTTAACTAGTATTTTCGGGATATTCCTAGGAATTTTTATATTGATTTCATCCCTTATTTATTTGGGGATCAATGTTCTTTTCAGTAGAGTTTTTGGTGCTTCTTTTGGAAAAATTAGCAAATTATTTGGAGATTTAAGTGAACCATACCTCTCACGCTATGTAGGAATCATTCTAATTCCAATGGGACTCTTAATGTTATTAAGTTCATGTTTTCATATCTTTATGATTTAAGATTAATTAAAAACAGATGAACATAAATCTCGTAAAACTTCCTCTGGATTCTCTGCTTTAGTTACTCCCGAAGCCAATAACACACCCACTGTTCCTAACTTAATTGCCATTTCTACATCAACACCGTTCTTAATTCCAGCACCTGTTAATACACCTACATTTGGATTAACCGATTTTACTGCATCAACCGTATTTTTAATGATTTCAGGGTCTGCAGTTGTTACTGAAATATCACCTCCAATTAATTCTGGAGGTTCTACTGCAATCATAGTAGGGTTAAACGCAGCTATTGCTTTTGCTTGGTTAACATCTGCAGCACAAACACAACTTACCATACCTTCAGGGATTAAACTCAATGTATTCTTTATTTGATCTAAACTAATTTTTTTCTCTGCATGATTTAACAAGGTACCTCTTGCTCCATGATAAAATGCATTTTCGGGTTGTAAAGAACCTGTAAAACTACCAATTCCAATTGGATCTAAATGTTGACTCCAAACCTCTAAATCAGGAAAATTGGAGGTTATTGAAGATAAATCAAAGGCCGATACTGCAGCGACGAGTCTAATATCAAACTCTTTAGAAATTTTAGACATTATTGATGCTAATTCACTAGCTTTTTCTCCAAATGCATTTGAATGTATCTTAAAGTTCACACAGATTATTGGTTTGGTCATTGGACATAGCAAGAGCATCTACTTTTTGACTTTCACTGATTTGGATACCTTCCACCAGACTGTTTCCATCCATCTGGCATCCTCGCATTAAAATCTACAATTACATTTTCTAAAATACAACCCTTACCAATTATTGCATTTTCACCGACTAATGAGTTCTTCAAAATACATTCATTTTCAACTATTGAGTTACGAAGAATACATGAGTTTGAAAGTGAAGAGTTATTTATTTCACAATTATCTGATATATATGACTCTTCACATATAGAATCTAAAATTAAACAATTTTCACCAATCCAATTTCCATCAACATTTGAACCTGAGTTCCACCGACCATCATTGAAGCAAGTGCGGCAGGAATCCAGCCATGAAGCTGGTGTTCCAGCATCAACAAAATAACCATTAAATTCAAAACCAAACATTTCACCCATTGGAGCTATTTTCGTAAAAACATCTCTTTCCATACTATGCGCTCCATCTGGCATTATTTCAAAAATTTCAGGCTCTAAAACATACGTTCCCGCATTGATTAAATTACTTAGTGCCTCTTCTAATTTTGGTTTTTCTTGAAATTGTAATATTTTTTTGTCTTGGGATATTTCAACTACACCAAACCTAGTGGGATCTTCAACTTCAAAAAGAGAAATTGATGCTAAAACGTTAGATTTTTTATGCTGTTCAATTAAAGAACTAATATTCACACTGGTAATTAAATCGCCATTAATTACTAAGAAAGTATCTGAAATATGTTGTCGACAGTTAGCTATTGCCCCTCCAGTCCCTAAAGGTTCTTCTTCTGGTTGTACAATTACTTCAAATTTCAAATCTAAATTATTGAAATAATTTTCAATGTCATCTATACGATAACCTGCTGCAATAATCACTTTACTAATTTCCTCGATAGGTAATAGATCAAGTACTCTTTCTACTAATGTTTTGTCTAACATTGGTAATAGTGGTTTGGGAACATGAGATGTCCAAGGTGACAATCTTGAACCGAAGCCTCCGGCTAAAACAATTACTTCCACAACACCCCGAGGTGGAATATCTCCATAAATAAAGCGACTGTTGAAAAATAATTGTGGCTTTTTTTTTATGATTTTTATTAGATTAGTTCAAAGGCGGTGTTTGATTCGGTCACAATGAGAGAGAATGAATATACACGAATACCAAGGAAAACAATTATTCAAATTACATGGATTACCTGTACAAGATGGAATTCATTGTAAGTCAGTTGAGGAAGCAAAAAAAGCATATGAATCCCTAAATAGTAATGTTGTTGCTGTTAAAAGTCAAATTCATGCAGGAGGTAGAGGTAAAGGCACACTATATGCTCCCGAAGATAATGAGTTAGTAATGGAAGGTGGGGTAAAAATCGCATTTAATCAAGAGGAAGTTGAAAAGTATGCTTCATCGATTCTTGGAAATAAATTAGTTACAAAACAAACGGGCCCAAATGGGAAAATTGTAAAAAATCTGTATTTGGAAGCTGGATGCTCGATTTCTCATGAATATTATCTAGCAATCTTAGTAGATCGTGAATTAAAGATGCCATTAATTATGGCCTCTACTGAAGGTGGCATGGATATTGAAGAAGTTGCAGAAAATACTCCTGAAGCAATTCATAAAGTCCATGTCGATTTATCTAAAGGTTTGATGGAATCACAAATCGAATACTTAAGTAAAAATTTAAAATTAAACGATGATGCATCGGACTCATTTTCAAAAATGATGCAAGGTTTATTTTCTTTATTTATAGATAAAGATTGTTCAATGATTGAAATTAATCCTCTTGTGAGGACAGAAAATAATGATATGGTCTTACTAGATGCAAAAATTAGTTTCGATGAAAATGCATTATTTAGGCATCCAGATATTTTTGAAATGAGGGATCTTTCTGAAGAGGAACCTACAGAAGTTAAAGCAAAAGATACAGGTCTTTCTTATGTGAAACTTGATGGAAATATTGGATGTCTAGTTAACGGCGCGGGTCTAGCAATGGCAACAATGGATGTAATCAAATTATATGGAGGAGAACCTGCAAATTTCTTAGATGTTGGAGGTGGAGCGAATGAAGAGCAAGTAAAAACGGCATTTAGCATAATACTTGATGATCCAGCCGTTAAAGGTATTTTGGTAAATATTTTTGGAGGTATAATGCGATGTGACATTATTGCAAGAGGAGTCATAGGAGCAACACAAGCATTAGATTTAGATGTTCCATTGGTAGTTAGGCTAGTTGGAACAAATTTTGAAGAAGGGAGAAAGATTCTTTCTGAAAGTGACTTAAACATTCATACTGCTGAAACATTGGCTGAAGGTGCTCAAAAAATAGTTTCATTAATTGGAGGTGGAAAATAATGGCAATATGGATTGAAGAAGATGCTAAAGTCCTAGTTCAAGGGATAACTGGCAAACAAGGTACTTTTCATGCGACAAAAATGGCTGAATACGGAACTAAGATTGTTGGAGGAGTAACTCCAGGAAAAGGTGGAATGAATATCGATTTGGGTGTTTATGAAGTGCCGGTTTGGAATTCAATGAAAGAAGCAATAACAAATTCATCAGCAGATGCAAGTGTAATTTATGTCCCTCCACGTTTTGCTGCAAATGCAATTATTGAAGCTGCGGATGCATTTAATGAAATCAAAGGTGAAGGAGTAATAGTATGTATTACTGAGGGAATTCCAACCCTTGATATGATTAAAGCAGCGGATCATGTTTCAAAAATTAAAGGGATTAGATTAATTGGTCCAAATTGCCCAGGGATAATTACTCCTGGAGAGAATGGTGGTGCAAAAATTGGAATTATGCCTGGCCATATACACGCCAAGGGAAGAATAGGAATCGTTTCAAAATCTGGAACATTAACATATGAAGCAGTTGCTCAAACAATGAGTATTGATGAAGGTCAAAGCACATGCGTGGGCATTGGAGGAGATCCAGTAAATGGTACTGGATTCATAGATTGCTTAGAAGCATTCGAAAATGATCCAGAAACTGTAGCAGTAGTGATGATTGGTGAAATTGG
>DAGQ01000090.1:0-427 GCA_002498205.1 Euryarchaeota archaeon UBA596 | reverse complement strand
AATTGGTGGTACTGCTGAAGAAGAAGCTGCTGAATGGGTTTCCAAAAACATGACTAAACCTGTCGTTGGATTTGTCGCAGGAATGACTGCCCCTCCAGGGAAAAGGATGGGACATGCTGGAGCAATAATTAGTGGCGGGAAGGGAACTGCAATAGAAAAGGTTTCAGCAATGGAAGCTGCTGGTATTTCTTGTGCCAATGATCCTTCTGAAATTGGAAAGATTTTACTAAAATCTTTAGAAAAAGTTGGATTAAGATAGTTTCAACTCAATTATCTACGTTTTGGTCCACTTGGTGGACCACCTCTAGATGGGCCTTTAGGGCCTCCTCTAGGAGGGCCGCTTGGACCTCTTCCTGATGGTCCTCTAGATGGACCGCCGGGACCTCTTCCTGGTGGACCGCCTCCTCTTCCTGGTGGACCGCCTCTA
>DAGQ01000114.1:7543-21041 GCA_002498205.1 Euryarchaeota archaeon UBA596 | reverse complement strand
GAACTCTGCTCCTTTCAAGGCTTTTTGGTAAAATGTGTATTGAATAATCAAGCTCTTCCAGTTTCTTTCAACCAATTATGGAGTTTTTCTTGTAATTTATTGCTTGCATTATAACATTCTGCAGAATTCCATCTGCTTATTGCTTGTGCCCAAGCCATTGAACGCTCTTCTTTATTTATCTCTCCTAGCCATGTCCAATATATTGCAATTGCACGCCTTCCTGCTGGACGATTTTCTAGTTCAGGATTATTACTAATGATTGATTTTAATTGAAATAATAAATCAACTTTATTTGAGTTTTGAAATTCAAGTTTCCAACAAATCAATCCTATATTACGAAGAATATTTTTAGTTTCAAATTCACATTTTTGATTTAAAGCAATAGAATTCTTCCAAATCATTTCTTGTAAAATCTCTGAATTTGTGGAAGTTAAATCAGAAATTTCATTTCTTATTGTTTTTGCATTTTCAAAATCTTTTTTGTATAGAGAAAATGTATGCTTGATAATCGCAATGGCAATTAAACAATATCTTTTTTGTTCTTTATTTAATGAATTTAAATTTAATTTATTTAATATTGATATTGAATTTTCATCTGGAAGATTACCAGGAATTCTATCATCAATTTTTCTACTTATTTCGGCGATAACATATTTGATATGTTTATATTTATTTTCAAACTTAATTTTATCAAATAATTCCTCCGCCATTTCAATTTCTCCGGATAATCTTGCAATTCGACAATTTAGAATTAAAGCGTCATTTTTCCTTTTTTCTAAGGCTCCAAATTTTTCGGCCTTTTCGATTAGATTTCTAGCAATATTCCAATTACCCAATTCACATTCTGAAATCGATGCGTACCAATAATATTCTCCATTTCCTTGATTTTTTGCGATCATATTATGGAATAAAGCACTAGATTTTGCTGGGAATTCATTACAGATGATATCTGCATTCTTCTCAATCCAATCCCTATTTATTTCATTTTTTGAATGAATTTCATGAAATAATTTTAGAAACGAAATATTTTTATTTACAAATTTAGTTAAATTCTCCACAAATTTAGCATGATATTCTTGACGCGTGTCCTCTTCCATTTGACTAATTAATAAATTCTTAACAAAATTATGTAAGGAAATTTTATTATTATAATATTTTATTAAGGATAAATTATCCAAATTTTCTATTTGATCCTTGAAAAATAAATAATCAATTTCTATTGGCTCAGGTTGTATTGCAAGTTCATAAATTAAAGAAAGGTTTTCTTGAGTAAGAGGTGCTAAAATTTCATTTTGTAAAAAAGAAGTAATTCCTTTTTGTGTTGATTCAAATGACATACCTTCGTTAACCATAGAAATTCCAAGTGGATGTCCATCAAAATACTCTACAATTTTATTTATTTCTTCTTTTTCAAAACCAAATAATAGTTGTTTTGCAGAATTTGAGTCTAATCCAAAAATTTCGATTTGATTTAATTCTATTTCAGGTAAAGGGGGCCTACTTGAAATAATAATCCTTATTTTTTCTTTAGATAATTTTGTAATAAGGTCAACAACATCTTTCTTAAAACGCTCCTCAATTTGTTCAAAATTATCAATAATTAATAGATTATTTTGTGCTTCACTTTTCATTAAACTAATTAAATTATCAATTTCAATGGAGAGCTTATCAATTCCTAACCACGTTTCTACTATTGTTTTAGGGCTCGAAATAGATGTTGCCGAATACCAAAATATTTTTTGATAATTTTGTGAATTTATATCTACAAAAGACCTAATTATTGCGGTTTTACCAATCCCAGCAATGCCTGTAATCCAAATCATATTTTCTTTTGATAATATTGAATTAATTTTTCCCAATTCTTTATCTCTTCCAATTAATTCAATATTATTTGGAGGATTCCCGTTAATCTTCTTTACAGGTCTTACCAGATCTTGTTTTTTGCAGGCTTTTCTTCCTTTTTCGGTGATGAAATGTACATTCCTTTTTCTTGTTCCCCCGTTAATTACGTGAGCCTGTTTTACAATAATCATACTTTCTTTTTGTAAATTTTTTAGAGGAATATGTAGCGCTGACCTTACAACTCCAATCGCGTCTGCAATTCCCGGAAGTGAATTTTCTCTAGGTACATCCCAAGCATCTTTTAATGAATCATCAAATTGATTTAACCAAACTAAAATTCGTTGCTCTGTAGGTTTGGCCATATCACCTCGTAAAGTAATTAGATTCAAGAACTTTTGACAAATTACTTCATGAGCCTTTGGTGGTTATCTTGCACCAATGGCATTAGAGCCACAAAAATTGGACCTCCCTCGAGAGCCAGGAGTTTATTTGTTTAAAAATAAATCAAAAAAAGTACTTTATGTTGGTAAAGCCACTGATATAAGTAGTAGAGTCAAGTCTTATTTTTCACCGAATCCAGATAGATTAATGATACCCAAATTAGTTGAAAACTCAGAAATAATAGATTATATTGTTACTACTAATCCAGATGAAGCATTAATATTAGAGCGTGAATTAATTAGAAAACATAAACCTAGGTATAATTCAAGATTAAAAGATGATAAATCATATCCGTTAATTGCTCTAACTAATGAAGAATTTCCACGTATAATGTATACCCGAAATCCACCCAAGGGAAGTAGAATTTGGGGGCCATTTTCTAATGTAGGTGCTGCTAAACAATTAATTCAATTATTGAGGAAACAATTTGGAATTAGAGATAAAGACTGCCATGGAAAAGATGGTTGCTTATCCATGCAAATCGGTTTATGTAGAGGACCTTGCATAGATCCTGACGGTTATCCTAATATTGTAAAAATAGTTACTAATATTTTAGATGGCAAAGGAAATCAAATCATTAAAGAATTAACTAAGCAGATGAACAATTTTTCACAAAAAAGAGAATATGAAAATGCAGCGAATCAAAGAGATTTAATCAGAGCAATTCAAACGACACTTTCTCAAAGAATTATTACTAGTAGATTTTATCGAGAATGTGATGCAATAGGATTTGCTAGCAGAGGAAATCTGGGAATTGTAACAATTTTACATGCAAAAAAAGGAATCGTACAAGGTCAGCAAACATGGCCTCTTATCCATAGAGGAGACCTTGAAGACTCTATTTGCAGATTTTTATCAGAATATTATTCAACTAATGTGCCACCTTCACTGATATTACTTCCATGTAATATTTCTGATTTTTTATCAAATTGGTTATTGAAAAAGAGGGGTTCAAAGGTAGAATTAAGAGTTCCAAAAAGAGGGAAATTAATCGATTTAAAAAATTTGGCGGATAAAAATGCTAAAATAAAATTAGAAAAAGACTTCAAAAGTAGTTTTGGCTCATTAGAAAAAAGATCTTTAAATGAATGTGCTAATTATCTTGAAATTGAATCTTTAGATCATATTGTTTGTTTTGACATGTCTCAGATACAAGGTGATGTTAGAGTAGGTGCATGTATTAGTTTAAAATCGGGAAAACCCGAAAAATCAGAATATAGAAAATTCAATGTTAAAGGAGAGCAGTTAGATGACATTCATATGATGATAGAAGTTATTGGTAGGTGGTTAAAAAAACAAAAAAAGTGGCCAGATTTACTATTAATTGACGGAGGAAAAACTCATTTAAATTATATTTTTAATTTATTAAAAGAACATAATTTAGAAAATAAAATTTTAATTGCTGCTTTGGCGAAAAAGGAAGAAACATTACATCGTGTAGATAAGGAACCTTTAATCTTAGACAAAAGGGGTCGTGCATTAATTTATGCCCGAGATGAAGCACATCGGTTTGTTAATCAATTCCATAGGAAAAGTCGTCAAAAAAATATTTTGAAGGACCCCTTGGAAAATATTGAGGGATTAGGAGCTAAAAAAATACAAAGATTACAGAGATTTTTTGAAGGTAGAAAAGGGCTATTGAATGCATCAGTAGATGATCTTTGTAAGGTACCAGGAATTGGTAAATCATTAGCAGAACGTATTTTTGAAGGACTTTCAAATAATTAATACATAAACTGGGCCAAATCATCATCCATACTATTGCCTTTTTGATTGCCAAATTCATCCATTCCAGCAGAACTAACCATCATTCCTCCTGCTGCAGGCATTGCATTTCTGTTTAGAGCTTTACGAGCAGCTAATTCGAATTCATTTTCTAATCTCTTAGATTTCTTACCTACTCGATGTCTTCTCCAAACAAACAATAAAGCCATTGCTAAAACAACTCCTGCTAAATAAACTCCAACTTGTTTCAAAATCCAATCCCAACCGATAATTATCGAAAAACTCAAAGTATCAACTGAACCTGAAGTAGGAACTGAATAGAAGATATTTTGTCTTCCATCAGTTTCACTAGTATTTCCTTTATTTGTAGAAGAACTAAATTCTCCTAGCGCTAAACCTGGAGGTAAAGTAATAGAAACATCAACCTGAGGAATATTTCCTAGAGGTCCAAGAGTCATATCAGGTCCATTAATGTCAGTAGTAAATGCCTGACCATTGTTGTTAATTAGAATTCCATTTCCATTTGTAGTAACACCAGGTGCCATGTTATTTGCAAAACTACTAGTGAAAGCATGAGTAATTTGGAGAATAGGGCTGGTGAAAAAGTTTGTAGGTTTACTAGTTATTACAGAAATCCCACTTTCAGAATATGATGCCACAACAGTTGTAGGCTCTAAAGATAATTTTAGTGATAGTGGTTTTAGATCACTAACATCTCCTGAATTTGGAGCATATAAATTTTCAACTTCCACATCTATTTCTATTGCCGATAAATCAATATTTATATTTTCATCTTGAATGGAATTAGATTGAATTTTATTCGAAAGTCCTTCACCTAATTGGTCAGCAAAATTATAAATTCCTGCTTCTGTTAGTTCAAATTGAATTGTTTCTCCAAACAAAGGTATTTCATCACTAAAAATTGGTTCAGTAGTATCAAAATATACAATTTGTCTTAACAAATCAGATGGAATCGCTTCTATATCTATTTGATTTCCATTTTCATCTGCAGGAATGATACTACCATCAACTCCAATACGATAAACATCAATTTGAACATCTCCCCCTAATGTTAGAGTAATTGCTTTTGACCATTCATCAATATCTAATTCTTCAAAGTTAAGATTAATGTCTGCCTTCATACAAGTTTTTTGTGTTGCAGTACAAATTTGTTTTCCAGTATCTAAATCATTTATTGGATGATTCCATTCCCAAGGATTATTTCCTTTTAGATTAATAGCAGTATTTCCCGATCCATCTAATTTTGATTCTAAACTGATTATTCCTGATTCATCTTCAGTATCAAGCCAAGAAGGTAAAACAATATTGAAAGAAACTTCAGTTGGCGGTAAATCTTCAGGGATCATTGTTTGTATGTAGTCCTCTCCAAGATCAACACCAAGTTCAAGTCCAGAATTTAGAACAGTTTCGAGGTCTTCATTACTCAGTTCACTTAAATTAACTGGAAGTGCCTCAGTATCCATTTGTTGAGTTATTAAATCTAAAAGTCGGAATTCAAAAGTACTTTGAGTTGAACTACTCATTAATACTGGAAATGTATCATCCATAGCATATTGTCCATTCAAACAGTAATGGTTATGTGGAGAAATTTGTACATTTGCACAAGTGCCAGAATCATGAATTAAATTAATACCAGCAGTATTTTCAACATTAGTTCTCCATTCTAATGGACCTGTATCAATGTCAGTTCCTATTATTCCTTCAAATGCATCAGTAATACCACCTATTGGGAATTGAGAAGCTAAAGTAGATAAATCAGCTATTTCATTATGTTGTACTAATCTAATCCCTTCACTTGTAATCCATGGTGTTTCTGCAAAATCAGCATTATCCATAAATTGGAATCCCCAATCATTCATGGTCTGATCGCTAATATAATGAACATACAAGTCAATGTATAAATTAGCTTTACTTTCATCAAGTAAATTAAGGGTAACATCAATACTTAATGATCTATCATTCTCAATATCAATATTTACGGGATCATCTGAAATTAATTTATACCAGATTTCTCTAGTTAATTGTGAACCTCCATCAGCAGCATCCGTATTGTCTATTTTCCAAACTCCTTTGTGGTAACTAGTAGAATCGGGATTTACATGAACTTTCCTTTCACCATAACAGGAAATATTTGAAGAATCACATTCGTCTGAGCCGACTTCAATAATATCACCGTACCCTGGAGGATGAATTGTAAATTGTGAATCATGTCCTCCAGCTGCAAAAATTGAAAATGGCATTTTAATTTTTGTTCCCATTTTTAGTAATCCTTGCAGAGTATTTTCTTGATTTGTATTTTCATTTCCGATGAAGTTTAACTTATCTTGATCTAAATTAATTGTAACATTTGATTTTATACACAAAGGTGGATAATATGCATTTTCAGTAGGTTGAATATTAGAACCTCCAGCGGAAGCCACCGCATCACTATCTGGATTAGAAGAACATGATACAACTCCTCCAGTATTAATATCATCAACAGTTACAACATAATTTGTTGTTGCTCCATTTGAAGTTCCAAAATTAGATGCTAGGCTTTCTACATTTTGCCTCGCACTTTCTAATACCATATCTGATACTGTATCAGTAGATCCGCCAGGTCCGTCTGCATCAATAGAAAAGTAATTACGAACATAATCCACAGGAATTCCCATAGTTTCTCCAGTAGATCCATCCCCTTGACCATCAATATCAAAATCTATACCGCCAAGTGTAGATCTAGCAAATTCATGGAGTCTCCATTCCATAACTAATTCTATTGTTGCAGAATTTTGAAAATTAATTTGATAATTTCCAATTACCCAATCTTGATGATTTGGAGTGCCATCATCATCTGGGTCCCAATCATCACAATCTCCAGATATTACAGCTTCAGGAATACCGTCTCCATCACCATCTAGAGGAATATTACATGATGAATTTGAAATTACATTATCAGAAGAATCACCAGCGTTCGCGAAAGGAATTACCATTCCAGAGAACATAATTAGAATAACACAGATAGCAATACGGCGTGTTCCCATGTAACACCCCTTATGTCCGCTCATTTAACAGCGTTTGCCGTATTGGCCCATTACATACCGCGTAAAAATAGGTGAAAATATGGACTCGAAAGACCGTTTAAGCCCCTACTCTATATTGCGATATAAAATTGAGAATGAGTTGGATAATCTAGATATTGACGATACAAAAAAACTCGAATTGATAAAGCAAATACCCTCTCGTTGGGAAAAATTAGGAGATATGGTTTTAATCCCTGAGAATTCATTAAATTCCGAAATTTGGAATGAGGTATTACTAATTTCAAATAAGAATATTTGGAAAATTTTTTGTGATGTTTTGGGAGTATCAAAAATTGGTAGACAAAATAGGATAAAATTGGGACCGATGCGAAAAAGTCAAGTGGAATTATTGTATGGTGAAGATGGAATTGTAATTCACAAAGAAAATGGAATAATTTTTGAGTTTGATACAACTAGGGTCATGTTTTCTTCGGGTAATGTTTCTGAAAGGATTAGGATGTCAAAGTTTGATTGTTCTGATGAAATCGTACTTGATTTATATGCAGGAATTGGTTACTACACATTACCATTATTGGTACATGCAAATACTAAATTTTTACATGCTTGTGAACTGAATTCTGATTCAATTCATGAATTGAAAAAGAATTTAAATCACAATGGGGTTTTAGATAAATGTATAATTCATGAAGGGAATAACATCTCAATATTATCAAATCCTAATATTCTTGGAGGGATAGATAGAGTAATGTTAGGTTTACTTCCTTCTTCTAAGAAGGGTTGGAATTTAGCAATTCAAGCTTTAAATCCAAAAGGAGGGATGTTACATTTGCATGGAAATTCCATCGCTAAAGAAGAAAAAAAATGGGCTGAAGAAGTTATTGCTGAATTAGAAAAAATTTCAGAGGATTCAAATAGACATTTTAAATTTAAATTAGAACATATAGAAAAAGTCAAATCATATGCACCAAAAATAAATCATATTGTATTAGATATTAGTGTATCTACATAGAATTTTTATAATTCTTTTCTAGTAAAATTGCAGACTCATATTCATCTATTATTTCACTGACGTTTGACTTTTCACCAAGACTATAATCGATTACTACACCATGAATATCAATAAAAAAAGCCATTGGAATGCCAGTAACACCCAATTCCGTTGCAAGATTAGGTGCTTGAATAAAGGGTCGATTAATATCCCTCCCTATTCTTTCCGAAGCATTTTCTTTCCAAGAACTCATGTTACTATATTTTGGATCTGAATCCTTATTAAAGATAAATAATCTATCTTCCGGAATTGCCTTATCGTATGCATTTAAAGTAGTTTCACAATGAGTACACCACGGTGTTGAAAAATATGCTATCCAGATCTCATCTACAGATAATTCACCATGTTTCAGACTACAAATTTCAGTTTTTCCAACTGTTTCATTCATGGCACAGAGATATTTATTTTGAATATTAGAATCATCATAATAATCAAATAAAGGAATGATTTGACATTCGTATAAACTTAAATTTGTAATATTTACTTCACCTCTTGAACCACAGTTTTTCGTTTCAAGGAAATAATGTGTAATTTCTTCATTATTTTCGGTTGATTCAGTACAACCAGATAATGAAAATGCCAATAAAATTGAAATTAAAAAAGTCGCTTTAATTTTACACATTGTAACCTGTGCTATAGGCTTTAATTGTAAAGTTAGCCGTAAATGGAATGAAAGAAGTACTCATCCGGGGTATATGGCCACAAAGCCAGATGCCGTATTAATTGCAGAATCTGTCAGTCAAAGAAGGGCAGAGCAACAATTAAATTACACAATATTTTTTACAACAATCGTAGTTGTTATTTTCATTGTGATGGCTTTTATTTTAAATGATGAATTAATTATTGAAGAATCAGAAGAAATTAATTATTCACAATGGAAACAAGTCCCTCTCAAAGAGAGATATAACATGGATCTAAATTTGACTAGTTGGCGTTCTCAATTACCAGAATCTGGTCCTTATGATATACTTCCGATGACAGAACATTTTGTAGAAGTGGACTTACCAGCTAGTGAACAAGATGCAGGATATCCTGAAGATGCGTTAATGCATGTTGCATTATGGTTGCCTGATGTTGAAGAAGGTGAAAAAGTACCCGTAATTGCAACTGTACATCCATATTATGACTTTGGAACTGAGGTAGATGATTCAAACCCAAATACAATTCCAGACTTAGGGGTTGGACAATGGATTTTTGAGGAATTTATTTCTCATGGCTATGCATTAGCTCAAGTTTCTACATTTGGTAGTGGACAATCAACCCATTGTCAAGATGTTAAAGGCCTTGGAGAACAGATTGGAATTCAAGCAGCAGTAGAGTGGTTAGGTACCCAAGAATGGAGCAATGGAAATGTAGGTTTAATGGGCAAATCATATGCAGGAACTACAAATTGGGAAGCAGCACAAAATCCTTCTGAACATTTGAAGACAATAGTTCCAATAAGCGGTTCAATTGGAGTTCAACAGATGTTTTATCGGAATGGTTCTGCAGAAGCTAGGGCAATGGGTTATGATTTAGCCTATGAAATGGCAACCGCAGACCCTACTACTGATGATCTAAGAATTTGTAGCGATGATGTATTTGGCCCAGCAATGCCAGTTACCACTTCTTTAGCAGCAGAATTTGGGGGAGCAGATTGGTCAGATTACTGGGAAGAAAGATATCATCTTGGAGATGTAATTGAGAATTATAATGGAAGTGTGTATATTGTTTGGGGTATGCAAGATTGGAATGTAGATCCATATCATGCATTTCCAACGTATCAAATGTTAAGAGATAATGGTTTAACTGTTAGAGGAATAATGGGGCAATGGGGCCATAATTATCCTGATCAAGGAGAAGTTCATTCCGGGTTAAGTAGTGGATATGGAGAAGAAGCATATGGAAATATGAGTCGTATGGATTGGGCAATTGAATTATTTAATTGGTTTGAATATTGGTTGAAAGGAATTGGAGATGAGACAGAATCTTATGTTCAAATGCAAACACATGATGGACGTTGGCATCTTGAAGAAACTTGGCCACCTGAAGATATGAATTGGGAAATTCAAGATCTAAGTGAATGGTCATTTTCAGGGTCATCTTTTGTTAGAGCAGATAGTGCATTACAAATAATCAGCCCTCAATTTGAAGAAGAAATACATCTTTCTGGATTACCAACATTACACCTTGATGTTACGACTCAAGGATGTAATGGTGGGCAAATTTTTGCAACATTACGGGATGAAACATTAGGTTTAAGATTAGGTCATGCAGTTATGGATATCCGATATCGAGATGGTGGCTATGATGCTAAACCAGTATCTCCATTATTTGGTTCATATACCATGCTTATGGAATTTAATCCATTAGATGTAGTTCTTCCAGCAGGTCATGTTTTGTCAATAGAATTAACAGATACTGGTGAAGATTATCTTCCGAGTACATGTGCTGCAACAGGTCTTTCAGTAGACGGTGGAACTTTTGGAATGCCTTTGATTGATAGGCCTGTGGAACATGAAAACTGGTTTGAAGTTGCACATTACAATGCATCTGCGGTTTGATTAGTATGCGAATTCTTGTTTTCGAAGACACATATGATATTTTAGAAATGGTCACAAATTTTGATATTAATTTGGATAATTTCGAAATTAAACAATATTGGGATACTAATAATTCTACTACCCGAATTAAAGAATATAGCCCAGATGTACTTTTATTAGATTATTATATCAATCCTATTAATGGATTACAAGTACTTCAAGAATTAAATTTGGCAGTAAGTAAAAATCAGATAGAACGTCCTTCGAAAGTAATTGGTATTAGTTCATCATCCACCGCAAATTCAAGATTTTTGCAATTTGGAACTGACAACTCAATTATTAAATTTGAATTAGATAAATTAGATATTTGGGATAAGAATGCAAGATCTTGAATTTTGAATAAACTATCTAAACAAATAGTTATTTACTAATTTAGGAGAGCCTAAAACATGGGAGAATATCCAAAGTTAATGATGCTCCAAACTTGTCCATTTTGTTGGAAAGTCAGAAGTTTATTAGAGCATTTAAAAATTGACTTTACTGAAGATCAATTAAATCCACTCAGAAGGAAAAAATCATTGAAATTTGCTGGAGATTGGGGTAAAGTACCAATTTGGAGAGAGTCAGAAGAAGATTTTGTAATTGACTCGACCCCTATCATGTTATATCTTGATAAAAAATATAATAATTCTCAATTATCTAATAATAATTTAGCTAGACAAGAAGAATGGTTAAGATGGGTTGATGAAAAACTATCAAAGGCTACAATTCCAATTTTGTATGGTTCTATTGGATCCGCATTAAGTAGTACAAGAACAGTATCAAAATTAGAGAAATTTGGTTTCTTATCTAGACATCTTTATGCTTGGACAGGTTTTCCAATAATGTGGGGTATAATAGCTAAAACAAGAGTCAAAAAAGACGGACGTAAGCCTAAACAACTTTGGCATGATCTTCTTGATGATTTTATTTCCGAGTTTAATGGCAAGGACTTTTTTGGGGGAGATAGCCCCGATATTGTTGATATTGCTGTTTTTGGAATCGTTCGTTCAATCAGCCCTTTCAAACAATTTAAACAAATCCAATCACATGAATTAGGAATGAAATGGTATAATGCAATCAATTCTACCTTGAATTAATTATTCTTCTGCAGCAACCCAATCATCTTCATCAGGTTCACGATACCACCATTGACCTTCTTCGTCTTGGTACCATTCAACACCATCTTCATCTACAGAATAATTTTCATCATCTTCATAATCTTCATTTTCATTAATTAAACCAGATTCAACAGCAATTCTTCTTTTCGTTTCTAATGCTTCTTCTTCGTCATCTCTGAAAACTCTTCCAGTAGGGTCAACATTAGAAGTTCGTTCAACATAACCTTCTTCTGCAGCATTTCTAGATTCCTCAGCAAACTCTAATGCCATTTTTTCTCTATATTCATCAAATTCTTCTCTTCCAAATGAACCAGTGAATTGGTTTGTTTTTTTACGCATTAATGAGTCTAAATCTATATTTTTACCAACTTTCACTGAAGGAGCATCCGGAACACCTTCTCCAGTATAGAAGACTTCATCTTCGTTAAGTTTGTCAAATGTTCTTCCTTCAGGATCAATATCTTCAAGTTCTTCAATTAATAAATCATGTTCGTCATCATCAATCTTCTCTTCTTTATGAGCTTTAACAATTATTTTCACATATCGCCTAATTTCTTTCGAAAGTGCTCTATCATCTTCGAATTCATCAGGAATTTTTTCTATTTGTTTCAATAATTTGTCATAAGGAGTACCTGTTAGTGCTCCTAAAAACTTGCTGAATCGACTTTTACGTTTTGCCATGCCAACATAACCCCCCAGTAAACATCATTGCTTCAAACTTATGATAAAAAAACATTAGGGCCATACAGAGCGACTATGGTGTCTCAATGGCTTCAAAACTTGATGATAGAGTATAATTCAATATCTTTAAGAAAAAAAGAATCATATTCTTCACTAATTCAGATGCCAGGAGAAATTTTTGAAAAATTAATTAAATGGGCATTAGAAAACCTTCCTGATGAAATTTTAGTAGGTTTTGATCCAAATTGGGATAGACCACATTTATCTGAAGTAGATGAACTCTTTTTATTTCAAAAAAACCAAAAACAACTTTTTGCCGGTGAAGGATATATTCTAGGAGAACCTAATCTTGTGAATAGAGGAGATTCATTTTCCGTACATCATATTCCAGAAGAATGGACTGATGACTTTTTTGCCGTAGATAGAGGGCCAAGAGGTGGAAGGTTTACTCATTGGTTACATACTCATCCTAATGCAGTAGCTATTCCAAGTGGTGCTGATGCCGATGCTGCTCAATATACTGAAGGTATAGACATGATTTTGGGTATTCAATTTTCACCAGAAGGAATTCACCCTTGGTTTGATAATGTTGAAGGACAAAGAAGACCTTTAATTGATAAAAATAAGGGAGTTATTGGAATTGCATCTACTGGACATTTAATTCATGGATTAGAGGTTATTGCTTATCACAGAAGTGGGGTTGGAATTAATGTAATTTTTGTAGATGAAAATAATTATCCATATGGATGGGAAAATTTTATTCTTGAAGAATAAATGAATCATTTTCAAATGAATAAATTCTTGGTACGCCTGTAGGAATTTCCAATTTAACTATGGATTTTTCATCTATTCCCTCTAGTTTCATCACAATACTACGTAAAGAATTTCCATGAGCTGAAACTAGTACGTTTTTATTTGATTTTAATTCAGGCATAATTAATTCATCAAAACAGGGAAGAGTTCTTTCAGCAGTCATTTTCAAACTCTCACCATTAGGTGGAGGTACATCAAAAGATCTTCTCCAAATATGAACCT